>NC_004113.1:1667857-2001428 GCF_000011345.1 Thermosynechococcus vestitus BP-1 | reverse complement strand
CTTAGTTCTTGAGGAGTATATTAAGTCCGTTGAGCGCTTAATCAATTTGCTCAGCCTGTCCCTGCACTGGTGCGATGTGCTGCCGGATTTGCTAGATTCCCTTGAGCAGGATCAACGGCAACTCCCGAGTATCTATGAGCAGTATGCGGTGCGCTATCGGCAGGAACCCTACCGCCTGAAACTGGCCTATGTGCTCAAACGGCTGCAAAATACCCGCGATCGCAACCGGGCGCTGCAAACCTATTGCATTCGCCGCAATGAGGCGGAAGAGTTAAATAATGGACAGTTTTACCGCCACGGTGAAGAATTCTTGGCAGAACTGCTGCTCATTCAGCGTAACCTCAAGGAAACGGGATTGGCCTGCCGCGAATTGGATGATTTGATTTGCCAGGTGGAGGTCTTTGGCTTTAATCTAGCAGCCTTGGATATTCGCCAAGAAAGTACCTGTCACGCTGAGGCCCTCAATGAAATTACCGCCTATTTGGGTATTCTCCCCTGTCCCTATACAGAACTCTCAGAAGCCGAACGCACCCGCTGGCTCCTCAGTGAACTCTCGACCCGTCGCCCCTTGATTCCAGGGGAACTCCCCTTTAGCGATCGCACCAATGAAATCATTGAAACATTCCGCATGGTGCGGCAACTCCAGCAGGAATTTGGCACCGATTTGTGCAATACCTACATCATCAGCATGAGCCATGAGGTCAGCGATCTGTTGGAGGTACTCCTCTTTGCTAAGGAGGCAGGCCTTTTTGATCCAGCCACTGGCGCTAGTACCCTGCAAGCCATTCCCCTGTTTGAAACGGTGGAGGATCTCAAGCACGCCCCAGCGGTGCTGACCCAACTATTCTCTCTCCCCTTTTGCCGGAGCTATCTTGGAAGCAACAGTACCCCCTTTCTGCAGGAGGTCATGCTGGGCTATTCCGACAGCAATAAGGATTCGGGCTTCCTCAGTAGCAACTGGGAAATTTATAAGGCACAACAACAGCTGCAGAAAATTGCTGAGAGTTTTGGCTTCCAACTGCGCATTTTCCACGGTCGGGGTGGTTCAGTGGGTCGGGGTGGTGGACCTGCCTATGCGGCGATTTTGGCACAGCCAGCACAAACGATTAAGGGACGAATCAAGATTACTGAGCAGGGGGAGGTGCTGGCTTCCAAATACTCGTTGCCGGAACTCGCGCTCTTTAACCTCGAAACAGTGGCCACAGCGGTCATCCAAGCTAGTTTGCTCCGCAGTAGTATTGATGAGATTGAGCCTTGGCACGAGATTATGGAGGAGTTGGCTACGCGATCGCGCCAGTGCTATCGCCATCTCATCTATGAGCAGCCAGAATTCATTGAATTCTTTAACGAAGTCACCCCAATCCAAGAGATTAGCCAACTGCAAATTAGCTCACGGCCAACACGGCGGGGGGGCAAGAAAACCCTTGAGAGCCTGCGGGCAATTCCTTGGGTCTTTAGTTGGACGCAAACCCGTTTCCTGCTGCCGGCTTGGTATGGCGTGGGTACTGCCCTGAAGGAATTCCTTGAGGAAAAACCCGCTGAGCATCTCTCCCTCTTGCGCTACTTCTACTATAAGTGGCCTTTCTTCCGCATGGTGATCTCTAAGGTTGAGATGACCCTTGCCAAGGTTGATCTAGAGATTGCCCGCTACTATGTCCAAGAACTCAGCCAACCCCAAAACCGTGAAGCCTTCTGCCGCCTCTACGATCAGATTGCTCAGGAATATCGCCTGACCACGGAATTAGTCCTCACGATTACTGGCCATGAGCGGCTACTCGATGGGGATCCGGCGCTTCAGCGATCGGTGCAACTGCGCAATCGCACCATTGTTCCTTTGGGCTTCCTGCAAGTATCTCTTTTGAAACGGCTGCGCCAGCACAATAGCCAAACCACCTCTGGGGCAATTTTGCGCTCCCGCTATGGTCGGGGTGAATTGCTGCGGGGGGCACTCTTGACCATCAATGGCATAGCAGCGGGGATGCGCAATACAGGCTAAGCAACGGCGAGGGTGAATCATGGACCCGACGACCCGCACATTAACCCTATCGCGGCAGTTGCTGCAAGTTAGCGTTGAGGACTTTGAGCTAGGCTTTTGGGCGAAAGATGACCCTATTGAACTTGTGCCGGGGCCCTGATCAAGATGGCTGCTAGGGGACAGCCCACGAAACCTGTATCACCCAACTGCTGCTGGACTGAATGCCAATGTTTGGTGAGAGGGCAACCCTGCACTGTTAACCACTGGTTGTCATTTCAGTTACAGTGAACTTGAGCTAGATATTAACCTTGTTGACAATCTTACGATCGCACCTTGAAATTGCTGCTCGGTGCCGCGGCATCAATGCCCCCCTATTGGCTTTATTCAATTGGTGGATCGAACCCTTAAAGCCTACAGTGAACCTGAGCAAATAACAACAACAAATTACAACGACAACGTTTAATTAGCGAATTGCCCCATTGTGCTGGCAACCGCAGCGATGACCCTGCCGATTACCCAAGGACTTCGCTCCTTGAGTCGTCATCTTTCCCTAAACTTCTGCAGAAACCTTAACAGTTGCTCTTTTGGGAAAGACCCTTGATATAATCGCAACGATTCTCTTGTTGACGACACTATGAGCCACTGGCAACAAATTACAGGTGGTGTGACTGCGGCCAAGGGGTATCGGGCTGCGGGAATAACGGCAGGACTCAAAGCTTCAGGCGCACCGGATTTGGCATTGATTGTTTCCGATGTGCCCGCGATCGCCGCTGGGGTATTTACGACGAACCATATGTGTGCCGCACCCGTCCGCTACTGTCGGCAGCGATTACAAACCAAGGGAACGGCGCAAGCCATTTTGTGTAATTCGGGTCAGGCCAATGCTGCCACGGGAGAACAGGGCTGGCAGGCGGTTTTGGCCCAAGCGGATATGGTGGCAACGGCCTTGGGGTTCAGTCCAGAGATGGTGCTGGTGGCCTCCACTGGGGTCATTGGTCAACCCATTCCCCTTGAAAAAATGCGCCAAGCGCTGCCAACGCTAACGGCAAACTTGAGTGATGGTGGTGGAGAGGCTGCTGCTCGGGCAATTATGACAACAGATTTAGTGCCTAAGCAAATTGCTCTTGAAGCCGAGTGGGAGGGGCAAACCATTCGCATTGGTGGTATGGCCAAGGGGTCGGGAATGATTCACCCGAAGATGGCAACGATGCTGGCCTTTATTACTTGTGATGCCGCTGTCTCCCCCCATCTGTGGCAGGAAATGCTACAGCGCGCCTGCGATCGCTCCTTCAATCAAATTACTGTGGATGGCGACACCAGCACCAATGACAGTGTCATTGCTTTGGCTAATGGACAATCACGTACTCCTGCGATCGCGGAGCCGGGCGCAGCCGCCACCCGCCTTGAAGAAATGCTGACGGCTGTTTGTGTACATTTAGCGAAGGCGATCGCCCGCGATGGGGAGGGGGCAACTTGCCTCATTGAAGTCCAAGTGAGCGGTGCCAGCGATGATACCGCTGCCCGTCAAGTGGCCAGAACCATTGCAAGTTCAATGCTGGTGAAGTCGGCAATTTACGGACGGGATCCCAACTGGGGACGCATTGCTGCGGCGGCAGGTCGTGCGGGGGTACCCTTTGATGCTAGTAACCTGGCCATTGCCCTGGGGGGTATCCCCATGATGCGCCACGGTCAGCCCCTACCCTTTGATCCCGCTGCTGCCCATGCCTATTTGGTTCAGCAAGCCGCTGCCAGTACGGATGCCAGTGGTCAGCAATCCATTGACCATCCTGTGGTGATTGAGGTGAGTATTGGCTCTGGCAGTGGTCGGGGTGTGGCTTGGGGCTGCGATCTCAGCTATGATTACGTGAAAATTAACGCTGAATACACCACTTAGCTGTCTCTCCTTAGCAAGAGCTGGCGATCGCTTGCAACCTGCCGTCGGCGATCGCCATCCATCGCCCCCCAAAAGACTCGCTAAAGCTATTGAGTCGGCACCAGTGAAAGTTTTAGTTATCGAAGATGATAGGACAATTGCGGGCTTAGTTGCTGAATCTCTAGCACATCAGCAGTATATTGTTGAAATTGCCTATGATGCCGAGACAGGACTGGACTATTTAGAAGCCACCGCTTTTGACCTCCTTATCTTAGACCTCGGCTTACCTGGCATGGACGGTCTCAGCTTTTGCCAAACAATTCGCCAAAGAGGTCACTCGCTTCCTATTCTGATTCTGACTGCTCGAGACACTAGCAGCGACAAAGTGATGGGCCTTGATGCTGGGGCCGATGATTACATGGTCAAGCCCTTTGATCTCCCTGAGCTATTGGCCCGAGTTCGTGCCCTATTGAGGCGCAAGCCACTGCCCTTTGCCCCTATTCTCCACTGGGGTGCCCTCATTCTTGATCCCGATAGGGCTAAAGTGACCTATAACCATCAAGAGCTGCATCTTACACCCAAAGAGTATGCCATCTTAGAGGTGCTCTTGCGCCATGGCAGCCGTATTCTGAGCCGCTCAGCCATTATGGATTATGCTTGGCCACTGGATGAGATGCCAGGCGAGGAAACGGTTAAAGTACACTTAAGAAGCCTGCGTCATAAGTTGAAAGCAGTAGGCGCTCCCGCCAATTTGATTGAGACTGTCTATGGTTTTGGCTATCGGCTTAATCCAAACTTTCAATCGGCAACTTAGTCATCTGCGAAATCGCCTATTTCTCATATACTTTCTACTGATTAACGGCATCTTATCCATTTCTTCATTGGCTATTTACTCCCTAATTGTTGCTCAGCGCTATGATCAACTAAATACTAACTTGAGGGAAGTAGGAACTTGGTCTGCTAATGTTTTTTCTATTCTTGAGCATGAGTATCAAGAGTTAAAGAAGCAACCAGAATATAAAAAATATGTTCCTATGGATGAATCGGGAGTTTTACAGCCAATAACTGTTTCTCAATTGATGGGAAAGTATTACTTTAGTTCTGTCTATGAAGTTATAGAGAGCCCTCTTATTAACCTCTCCCAAGGAATTCAGTGGTACGATAAAGATAGAAACTTAATCATATACGAAGGGAAAAGGTTCCATAAAGTCAGCTTTCCGAATGATCTTCCTACCTCTGGAATAATTATCGAGGCAGATCAGTATCACCGTTTTCTTTTACCAGTACATGCAACTCCGATTCAATCAGGACAGCAGGGTAAAATTATTGGCTATGTCTGTGTAGTAGAATCTACTGCTGAATTAGAAAAAGAGATTAATTACTTGAAATATATTTTTCTATTAAATATTTTGTTTAATAGCACCCTGACACTTTTTGCAGCATCTTGGTTAACTCATCAAAACCTGAGGCCAGTCGTTCTTTCACTGAATCAAATTAAGCAGTTTACTGCCGATGCTTCCCATCAGTTGCGCCATCCCCTAACCGCAATCCAGGCCTCTGTTTCACTCTTAGAAGTTTACTTGAATAACTTTGATCCTTCCTGTTTAAATAAGATTAAAATTATCTCATCGGCTTGTCAGCAGATGAGTACTTTGATTAATAAGCTCTTGATCTTAGCCCGCATAGATAATGAAAAACTTGATCAGAGTCAATGGGTCGAGTTTGACCTAGATGAGTTATTAGATTCACTGATTGAACTACATCGCGATCGCGCTGAAAAAAAAGAGATTGATCTGAGCTATCAATGCCAAAATATTACCCATATCCGCGGCAATTCTCAACAAATTTATGAAATTTTTAGCAATCTTTTAGATAACGCGCTTCAGTACACCCCCGATCGTGGAGCGATAACTGTTTGCCTTAGAAAACAGGGAGCTTTTGCCGTCGTTGAAATTCAGGATACTGGCATTGGAATTGCGTCTCAAGACCTCCCCCGTATTTTTGATCGATTTTGGCGATCTAGTGAAGCAAGACTGCATTACGCCGAAGGCTCAGGACTGGGTTTGGCAGTGGTTAAGACACTGGTCAATCACTATGGGGGGACTGTGAACGTCTACAGTCAGCAGCATAGGGGAACAACATTTGTCGTCAAGCTCCCTGCGGTATAGGAGGGAAGCTTTTCCGAGATTTTTACTTTCTCTTGGTAAGGTTGGGGAGAAAAACAGAATTGCACTTTTTAAGGAGTGGTCTTCGATGAATTCTTCACAGGCTGTCCGTCTGTTTCTTTCCCTAGGGCTAGTGACAACCTTAGCCAGTTGCCAAGGTTCCAATGCTGGCGGCGAGGAGGGAGGAACCTCCTATCGGCCTTCATCTCTACCGGGTACCTCTGCCACTGCCGTTACCAGCAGTTCAACCAGAGGCTCTAGTATTTACCTGATGGCTGAGCGCGGTGAACGGGGTGAATACGGTGAGCGGGGTGAATACGGTGAACGCGGTGAACGGGGTCGTTATCGATATTGGCAGTCATAGGGTGCCTTGTTTTTGTGACTCAAGCTCCATCACTTGAGTTGAGGTACAGCCACAGCAGGGCAGGGTAGTTACTCTGCCCTTCAAGACGCCTATTGCTATCCTGTGCACACCTATAAAGAAAAGAAAGAAAAGCATGTTATGCTGCTGCAAATTGATCGAGTACTGACCACTGAGGAACTGAACCAGCTCAATACCCTCCTGCAAGCAGGGGTCTTTGAGGACGGCAAATGGACTGCCGGCATCTATGCCAAAACGGTTAAGGACAATCAACAACTGGTGCAGGAGGGGGAGGAGTACCGAGTTGCCTCAGAAATTGTACTCTCTGCCTTAAGCAGAAATCAGCTCTTTCAAGCCTATGTCCAACCCAAGATCATTGGCCCACTTCTGTTTAGCCGCTATGAAGTAGGGATGGCCTACGGTACCCATACAGATAATGCCCTTATGGGAAGTGGCGATCAACTAAGACGCTCTGATGTGTCCTTGACAATTTTTCTAAATGATCCTTTCGCCTATGAAGGGGGTGCCTTAGTGCTCGATACTAGCCTAGGAGAGCAGTATTTTAAGCTGCCTGCGGGATCAATGATTGTTTATCCTTCCATCTTTCTTCATCGGGTGGAGACAGTGAGCAAGGGTGTGCGTCTTGTTGCAGTGGCTTGGGTGCAAAGTTTAATCCGTGATCCCCTAGAGCGGGAACTTCTTTTTGAGTTAGATACTGTTCGCCGCAGCCTTTTTGAAAAGCAGGGAAAGACGGTAGATTTTGATCTCTTGTGCAAGGTGTACTCTAACTTGCTGCGGAAATGGGCTGAAATTTAATTCAGTGCGTTGCTTTGAGTGAACCATAGGGAGACTTTTAAGATGAATGTCCGTCGCCTACATCGTCAGCTAGCGATCGCTCTGTTTTTACCTTTAGGGTTAACAAATTGTACGGGGTTGGCTTATCGCCTAGGTCGTAGTTGGCTAAATCTATCAAAGGACTTTGGTAAAGCCATGATGGCAATCCACACGGGTGCCTTTTTGGGGGAATGGTTTAGTGTGCTCTACATGTTCTTGCTGAGTCTGACTGTGGTTCTATTGGTTGCTAGCGGCTTTAGGTTAATTAATCCCTGGCTTTTAAAGCGTCGCTTCTCCTCTGTAAAGGCAAATGTGAAGGTGAGGCTCATCCATCAATATGGTGCCTTGTTGCTCTTCCTACCACTGCTGGTCAGTGCCACTACAGGAGTGAGTTATCATTTAAGTCGCTATTGGCTGCGGTTGCCCAAAGAAAAGGTGGCTATTTTGTTGCAGATCCACGAGGGGGCTTATCTAGGTGCAGCCCTAAAACCCTTCTATATTTTGCTACTCAGTGCTGCTCTGCTCCTGATGTTTTTGAGTGGCTGGCGGATGTTACGGCAGCGATCCGCCTAATTTGGCAAGCAGTGCTTCCTCAATTTCCTCCCGTAGTGGCTCGGGCGTAATGTCGCTGAGCTGCTCAAGGGCAAAGGCCTTCACCAATAAATCCCGTGCTTGGTGCTGATCAAGGCCCCGACTACGCAGGTAAAAGATGTCCTCCGCAGCCAGTTGACTGACGGTGGCACCGTGGGAGCACTTGACGTTATCAGCAACAATTTCCAGTTGCGGCTTGGTATCCACACGGGCTTTGTCGGAAAGCAGTAGTGTGCGATTGAGCTGGCTTGCATCGGTGAGTTGCGCCACCTGGGGCACGACCACTCGGCCATTGAAGATGCCATGGGCGCGATCGCCAAGAATGCACTTGTGAATCTGTTCACTCCTGCTGTGGGGAGCATGGAAGAGCACTGCCGAGTGGGTGTCTACGATCTGCTCATCCATAGCGATCGCGAGTCCCTTCAGGATTGTCTGGCTACCACTGCCTTGGATCTGCACCTGCCAATGGTGGCGACTCAAACATCCCCCCAAATCAATGGCGTGCCCCTCGTAGGCACTGTCTTGAGCTTGGCACACTGCTGTAGAGCCAATGTGAATTGCTGTCGGCGATTGGTGTTGAATGCGCACATGGTGCAAGCCAGCGGCAGCCCCTAGGGAAATTTCCGTCACAGTGTTGGTGAACTGTTGGTCACCGGTGAGGGACAAAAAACGTTCAATCAGGGTAACTTGACCGTGGGCAGCTACTTCAACGGTAAGGCGGGGTGAGACCACGCTCTGCTGCTGCCGGCTACTGACAAAGAAAACCTCCACTGGCTCCCTGAAATGTCCCGACAGGCGCAGACACAACCGCTCTGCCAGCATTGCGGCATTGAGGTCACTGAAGACCTCCGGGGGGGCGATCGCCGGCAGGGAGGGGGGCAATAACTCAACCCCCGCGGCATCCACACGGGAGAGTTCCCCGCAAAAATAGCCATCAATCAGGACAATCTGGGCAACGGTTGGAAAACTGCGTTCGCACAGTAAATGTTGCACCTCAGCAACAATTTCAGGGTTAAGGGGGGCAATGGGCGGCTGAAAGGTGCGCGTCCGTAAAACCGATAAATCCGTAAAGCGCCAATCCTCATCACGGGGGGTCGGCAAGGTTTGCTCGTGGAGGCGATCGCGGGCCGTCTGCCGTAGCACTGCCAGCTCAGGGTGGTGCAGGGGCGGGGCGAAGTTCAATAGGTCATTGAGCTCATTGGCACCACTGGCCTGGGGCAGATCCGCTTGATCGGAATTGGCCTTGACTGTAATTGTCATGACGCAGCCACCTCCTCTTCGCGAACCCAGTCATAGCCCCGTGCCTCCAGTTCTAGTGCCAGTTCCTTCGGCCCCGTGAGGACAATGCGCCCTCCCTCCATGACATGGACGTAGTCAGGCACGATGTAGTCCAGCAGCCGCTGATAGTGGGTAATGAGCAGAATGCAGTTATCGGGGCGAGTGAGTTGGTTGACACCGTTGGCAACAATGCGCAGGGCATCAATATCAAGCCCGGAGTCCGTTTCATCAAGGATGGCAAGGGTGGGTTCCAGCAGGGCCATTTGCAAAATTTCATTGCGCTTTTTCTCACCGCCAGAGAAGCCCTCATTCACCCCCCGCTGCAGGAAGCCTTCCTCTAGCTTCACCAGTTCAATTTTCTGCCGCACCAAATCATCAAAATCAAAGGCATCCAGTTCCTCGAGGCCTTGGTGCTTACGCTTGGCATTGTAGGCTACCCGCAAAAAGTCGAGGTTGCTCACCCCCGGAATTTCCAGGGGGTATTGAAAGGCCAAAAAGACGCCTTCGCGGGCACGCTCTTCAGGGGGCAAGTCCAGGAGATTTTTGCCTTTGTAGAGTACTTCACCACCCGTTACAGTGTAGTCTGGATGACCCGCGAGAATTTTGGAGAAGGTGCTTTTGCCGGAGCCATTGGGTCCCATGATGGCATGAATTTCTCCCGCGCGAATGGTCAAGTTCAGGCCTTTGAGAATGGGGGTGTCCTCCACACTGGCTGTTAACTCTCTAACTTCTAAAATGACTTCGCTGTCGGGACGAATCACACCTTACCTCCCCTGCATCGTTCATAATTTTTTAATGTAGCGCAGCGGGCGGGCGATCGCGATTGAGTTTCTTGGTACAGAAGGATTGAGAAAAACAGCACCCCGCACTGCTGAGAACCGTTCCCCTAGGAGTGAAGATCCGGACTTCTATGACAGTTGCAACCGTCCCGCTTCCCGAGCTGGAACGCCTCCAGCAACAGGCTAGTCAGTGGCAGCGACTCTCGCCGCGGCAGCGGATTCCCTATCTGCAAGCGGTTAAGGTTCTGGCTCGCCGCCATGCCACAGAGTGGGTTACCCTGGCCTGTGAAATTAAGGGGATTGATCCCCAAGGCCTCTGGGCAGGGGAAGAGTGGACAACCGGCCCCCTGGGACTGATTCTCAAGCTGGATCACTATCTCTACGCCCTGCGTCATGAGGCAACTCCCCCTGTACGCCGCTGGCGAACCGCCCCCACCGGTCAGGCGATCGCTGAGATTGTGCCTCGCAATTGGCAAGAGCGCTTACTCTGGTTTGGGGTGAAAGCGGAAGTTTGGCTCCAACCCAATCACCCCCCAACTCAAGGCAGTGCCTACCGTAACCCACCCCCGCCGGGGGTCGCTGTGGTCCTGGGGGCGGGCAATATCACGTCCTTGTGCTTGGCGGATGCCCTCTATCAACTCGTGGTGGCCAATCGAGTAGCACTCCTGAAGATGAATCCCCTCTTGGCCCCCTTGACGGATTGTTTTCGTAAGGTTTGTGCCCCTCTGATTGAGGCGGGTTTCCTGGAGATTGTTGAAGGAGATGCTGCCCTGGGGGAAGTCCTCTGCCACCATCCCTTGACGCAGCACATTCACATTACGGGATCCCACCACACCTACAATCGTCTTGTTTGGGGAGAAACGGCGGCGGAGCAGGCCCTTCGCAAAGCCCGCCAACAACCGAAGTTAACCAAACCGGTGACGGCGGAATTGGGAAATGTCACGCCCTTGCTGATGGTTCCTGGGGAGTGGACAGAGTCTGAGCTGGCCTATCAAGCCCGCCAAGTGGCCAGTGCCCTTGTCCATAATGCCAGCTTCAACTGCATTGGGGCGCAAATCCTCGTCACGGCTGCGGGGTGGCCCCAGCGAGAGGCATTCCTCAACGCCCTCAAGGCACAACTGCAAGGGATTCCGTCGCGTCCTGCCTACTATCCGGGGGCGATCGCCCGCTATGAATCGTTTTTGGCGGACTATCCCCAAGCCACGGTTCTGAGTCCCTCTGGGGAAGGGACAATTCCTTGGACCCTGATTGAAGGCCTCACCCCGACGGCGAATCCTCGTATTTTCCAAGAAGAGGTTTTTTGTGGTCTGTTGGCAGAGGTGCAACTGCCCGTCAATGATGTCCCTGCCTACCTCGCCACTGCGGTGACCTTTGTTAATGAGCGGCTCTGGGGCACCCTTGGCTGTAGTCTCATCATTGATCCACGGACTGAGGCCAGTCATGCAGAGGCGCTGGAGCGGGCGATCGCCCAACTGCGCTACGGTGCCATTGCCATTAATGCGTGGGTCTCCTTAGCCTATGGGCTGGGGTGTACCCCCTGGGGCGCCTTTCCTGGCCATAGGCCAGCGGCCATTGGTTCTGGGGTAGGCGTTGTTCACAATAGCTTCCTTTTCGACTATCCCGAAAAAGCCGTGGTTCGTGTTCCCTTCCAGTTACCGGTGACACCCCCTTGGTTCTATGGCCATCGCACCCTCCCTCAACTGGCTCAGGCGGTCATAGACATTTACGCTGGCGGCAATCCCTTGGCTTGGCTCTCCCTTTTGACGGCGGCTCTGCGGGGCTAGGCTCATAGCCGCACGGTTACAGTGGTCCCCCCTTGGGAGAGTTCAAACTCGCGGGTCTGGGTTTGGCCTTGGGCAGCAACGGTTAAGCGATAGCGACCGAGGTAGCCGCGGCCCTGCCATTGGCCTTGGGCATTGGTTCGACCACTCACCCTAGTCCACCAGTCCTCAAAGAGTAGCTTGCGGTAGGCGATCGCCGCTGGCTTAGGAGCAAAGTCTTGGCGATAGAGTCCCGCTTGGGGACGCCAATGGTTCCCCGCCCAAAAGCCCCAAAGCAAAATTTCCTTGACTGCGGGGTGGGCAAAACCAATGCGGTAAATCTGGCGCAGGGTCTGGGCCTGCTGTTGCTCGTCCGCCAAACTCACACTCACTTCGGTAATTTTTAAGGGCAGATTGAACTGAGCGAGGGTATCGAGGGCCCGCTGCATTTTGGCCTCATCCAAGGGAGATTCCAGATGGGCTTGAATACCAATACCGCCAATGGGCACCCCTTGCGCCAAGAGATCGCGAATCTGCTCAACATAGTCCTTTAGGCGATCGCCCTCAATAATGCCGTAGTCGTTGACATAGAGAACGGCCTCGGGATTGCCCTCACGGCACCATTCAAACATCTCCTTGACAATGTCCTCACCAAGGCGACTGCGGAAAAAGTTGCCATGGAGCATTTCATTATTGACATCAAACTCGTTAATGCGGCCGCGATAGTGGTGACAGACAGTCATGGCATGGTTTTTAACCGCTGCTCGCAGTTGGGCGGGCGGCAGTGTTTTTAGCCAAGGGGGATTAAACTCCTCCACTTCCCAAAAGAGGGTATGCCCCCGCATTGGCCAGCCTTGAGCCTGCACCCAGTTAAGAATCGTATCAGCCATGGTAAAGTCCAGCTGCCCCTGTTCTGGCTCCAACTGGTACCACTTGAGGGCATTTTCATGGACCGCAGCGTTGAAGTTTTCCTGGGCCGTCTGCTTGTACCAAGGAGCAGCCGCAGGGGGGCTGGGACGAAACATCTCTGTATCGAGGGCAACGCCAAAGGGGAAGGCGTGGCTTTGCTGCGCCAGTTGGAGGCGGGCATTGGGAATCGGACGGCCTTGGGCATTCTCAACGACAACGGTAAGGGGCGCCTGTCGCAACTGCTCAATTTTCTGGCTGAGGGCATCGGTGGCCACAGAAGAGGAAGAGGTACCACAGGCAACCACTAAAAGAGCGGCTAGGCAGCTCAACCAGAGAAAGCGGCGCCAGTTCAGCATGGATGATCACCTTTTGCAACCAGAACTTTAGACGGATGACTTCCTTAATGGGTGACTTGAATTCCTTTTTGGCGCAGTTGTTCCACAAAAAACTCCTCTAGGGTGGGGCGAGCCAGGCGCAGTTGCAGGATTTTGCCCCCCATTTCTTCAACGAGAGCGAGGAAGCGTTGTAGGGGAATTTTGATCACACCTTGCCAGCGATCGCCCTGAATTTCTAGGGAATAGAGCCATTCCTGAAGGCCGTCCACATGACCCCCTTTGCCCACCACATGGTAGGCTTGACTGCTGCCGAGGAGTTCATCAACGGTACCTGCACAAATCAGTTCCCCCTGTGCCAAAATGCCAACGCGATCGCAAATGGCTTCCACATCCGCCAGCACATGGCTATTGAAGAAAATTGTTTTGCCCTGCTGTTTTAAGGAAAGAATGATCTCGCGAATTTGGTAGCGGCCAAGGGGGTCGAGGCCCGACATGGGTTCGTCCAAAAAGACCACTTCGGGATCGTTAATTAGGGCTTGTGCCAATCCCACCCGCTGCACCATGCCCTTTGAATAGCGGCGCATTTGCTTTTTGCGGGCATCCTTGAGATTGAGGCCGACCATTTCCAATAGCAGGGGAATGCGTTCTTTGCAGGTGGCGGCACTGAGGCCAAAGAGTCCTGCCGTAAACTCTAGGAACTCCCAAGCGGTCAAATAGTCGTAGAAGTAGGGATTTTCCGGTAGGTAGCCAATCCGCTGCCGCACAGCGCGATCGCCCAACGGGTATCCCAAAAGGGTACCGGAGCCAGCACTGGGTCGCACCAGCCCCAAGAGAATTTTTAAAAGGGTGGTCTTGCCCGCTCCATTGGGCCCCAACAGGCCAAAGGTTTCCCCTGGCTGGACTTGCAGCGAGATGGACTTGAGGGGGGTGAGGACCGTCTGCAGCCAGAAACCAGTGCGGTAGGATTTTTGGAGGTTCTCAACCGCCACCACAGGGGGGCGATCGCCGTCAGCGCTAATCACCATGGCGGGAAGGCACCTCAGGAGGAACGGGGACGGTGAAAATGCAAACCCACTAACGCATCGTAGAGAAAGGGCAGGAAATTCCCTGGTTCCAATATACCAAGGGTTTGTTTGCAGCCGTGAGCATCGAGGAGAGGTTTGACGGCGTAGTAGGCGGGCTGCACCTTGTACCAAGGGATATTCGGCCAGAGGTGATGGATCAGGTGGTAGTTTTGGCCAAAAATAAGGATGTTGAGGAGACGACTGGGATAGACCCGCGCATTGTGCCAGCGATCGCGCTCGGTGTGGGGACGATGGGGAAAATAGTCAAAAAACAGCCCCAGCATCAAACCCACAACCCCAGCCGGTAAAAACCAATAGTTCAAAATGTAGTCTAAATAGCCATTGAGCGCCGCAAAGGTCACAATCCCCACCAGCGTCAGGCGACTGAGAAACCACTCTAGGAGTTCGTACTTGCGCCAAAGCCGCCGCTTAAAAAAGAAAATCTCGTGGTAGAAAAAGCGGGGGGCGATTAACCACAGCGGCCCCCCCTTGGAAACGTAATGGTCGGGATCGTTTTCGGGATCATTGACATGGGCATGGTGCTGCATGTGCACCCGGGTAAAGACAGGGAAAACGAAGCCCAACATCAGGGCACTGCCATGACCCATGATGGCATTCATGATGGGATGACGGTGGGCAACATTGTGGGAGGCATCGTGAATTACTGTGCCCATGAGGTGCAAGGCTAACATATTGGCCACAAATGAGAGCCCGCCCGGCCAGTGACCTTGAACGTAGCCCCAAGTGGATAGAATGGCGATCGCAAATGCGGCAAAAAACATCACTAAGGTGGGATTAAAGCCCACCGGGGGACCTAAAAATTCCTTAGGAACCGTGGCCGGAATCGCTGCCTCCGTGATCATCCGCGCGGTCGCTCCTCACATTGTTGCAAAATATTACCTTCTACTATGTAGGCTAATCGGCGGTACAAAATCAAGTCGCACGATCCCCAAAGTGGGTCACTGCCCTTTTCTCAAGGATTGCCCTAGAACTGTTGCTCTCGTAGAGCCACAATGCTACAAACACTGCGGATTCAGAACTTTGCCCTCATTGCGGAGCTAGAGGTGACCTTTCAGGGGGGGTTCAATGTCCTCACTGGGGAAACAGGGGCAGGAAAGTCACCGTATTCACCAATTACAACGCCTCTGTCGCAAGTATGGCCCCGATTTGGCCAGCGTCATTGCCTATCGCGATCGCATCCAAGCAGAATTAGCTGCCCTCAAGGATGCTACTACTAGCCAAGAGTGCCTAGAGGCAGAAGTTGCCCAACGGCGGCAAGTTTTTGAGCAAGCAAGTGAGCAACTCCATCAATTGCGGCAAGGGGCAGCAGAACGCCTCCAGCAAGACCTCCTGGCCCACCTTGGTCCCCTTGGACTTCCCCAAGCCCGCTTTACAGTGCAGTTGACAACCACAGAAGCCAGTAGTAGCGGCAGTGACGAGATTACCTTTCTTTGGAGTGCCAACCCCGGCCAACCCCTGCAACCCCTGGGGGAGACTGCCTCTGGCGGTGAAATGAAGTGGCTCGCTTTGCCCGTGATGTGATGGGGATGACTACCCTCCAAGGGGAATTAAAAACAATCCCCCCCAATCCCACCGACGATCTCCTCAAGGACATTCTTGGGGAACTCAAGCACATTCGCGAGGTTTTAGAGCGGGTGGAGAAGTGACTGGGAAGGGGAAGCGAGTCAGGTATAAGCAGGTATAATACGTCTGTTTCATTTGCGCATTGACCACACATGGGTTTGCAAGCACCACGGGGAACTCGCGATATTTTGCCCGCTGAGCGGGTCTATTGGCAGTATTTAGAAACCATTGCCCGTCAGATTTTAGATCGCGCTGCCTACCGTGAAATTTGCACTCCCATTTTTGAGCAAACCCCTCTGTTTGAGCGGGGCATTGGTGAAGCCACTGATATTGTCAGTAAGGAGATGTACACCTTTCGCGATCGCGCTCAACGGTCGCTGACACTGCGGCCAGAGGGCACCGCGGGGGTGGTTCGCGCCTATATTGAGCATGGCCTCCACAGCCAAGGGGGCGTGCAACGTCTGTGGTACCTAGGGCCAATGTTTCGCTATGAGCGGCCGCAATCCGGTCGCTACCGCCAGTTTCACCAGTTGGGGGTGGAAGTTTTAGGGAGTGCTGATCCCCGTGCCGATGCTGAAGTCATTGCCGTGGCCTTAGATATTTTGCAGGCTCTGGGACTAAAGCAGTTAACCCTGATGCTCAACTCCGTGGGCGATCGCGAGGATCGCAGTGCCTATCGCCAAGCCTTGGTGGATTACCTCACCCCCTACAAAGCAGACTTAGACCCCGATTCCCAAGAACGCCTCCACCGCAATCCCCTCAGAATTCTGGATAGCAAAGATCCCCGCACCCAAGCCATTGTCAAGGAAGCGCCGCGGCTTTTGGATTATTTGAGTGCGCGATCGCGCGCCCATTTTGAGCAAGTCCAATCCCTCCTGCAGGCTCTGGGCATTGCCTACCAAATTAACCCTGCCCTTGTGCGGGGTCTCGATTACTACACCCACACCGCCTTTGAATTTCAGGATATGAGTTTAGGGAATGAGGGAACTGTCTGTGGCGGTGGTCGCTACGATCACCTTGTGGAGGAACTGGGTGGCCCACCAACCCCGGCAATTGGTTGGGCGATGGGACTGGAGCGGCTGATTTTACTTTTGCGCGATCGCCCCCTCCCAGCGCGCAATCAGCCCTACCTCTATATGGTGACCCGCGGCGCAGCTGCTGAACGTCAAGGCCTGATCTTGGCACAGCAACTGCGGCATCAAGGGTATACCGTAGACGTGGATCTCAGCGGTAGTGCCTTTGGCAAGCAGGTGAAACGCGCCGATCGCGTTGGTGCCACCGTGTGTCTGGTCATTGGCGAGAGTGAAGCGACGGATGGTACCGTCCAAGTGAAGTGGTTAGCTTCCGGAGAGCAGGTTTTGGTACCGCAACAGGAACTCTTGAGTGAAAACTGGCGATCGCGCTTCCTTACCCCCCATGATGGCTTACTTTCTCATTAGCCACGGCAGCCCTGCCCCGGAACCGCAGCAAGCGATGGCATTCCTGTGCCAGCAACTCACCCCTCTTGGCATCCTCAGCTGGGGAACCCTTGAAGGGGCACCACTGCCTAAGCAGATTTGCCAATTTAGTCAGGAGGCACACTCTCAGGGGGCTGAGGGGATGGTGATCCTACCCCTCTTTTTATTGCCAGGCAACCATGTGGTCGTGGATCTACCGCTGGCGATCGCCGCCGCCGAGTCGGTGCTTCCCATTCAATTACTCCCCTTCTTGGGCGGACAGCCGCTCTTTCAAGCATGGTTAAAACGGGCGATCGCCGATGAAGGTGCCCATATTCTCCTGGGCCATGGCAGCCGTCGGCCTGAAGTCCTCCCTTGGTTTGAGGAACTGTGTCAGACCTGTGGTGTGCGTCCAGCCCTGCTGACGCAAACGGGAAGTTTAAACCATGCCATTGAGGCGCGGATGGCTCAGGGGTATACCAGTAGCAAAATTTATGGCTACTTTCTTTTTGGTGGCAAAACCCTTGATCAGGTGCACAGCCAACTCGCCCTGCTGCAGGTCAGGTATCCCCGCCACTCCGTTTCTTTGGTGCCGGCCATTCAACCCACCTCCTCCTTCATCAACGTGCTGCAACAGATTCTTCAGGCAGTGCCGCTCGTGGAGCCTGTGGTATGAGTCAAGTCTTTCTCTGTGGCTACTACGGCTATGGAAATACCGGCGATGAGGCGCTGTTGGCAACGCTCCTCGAACAGTTGCCCCCCCACGTTGCACCGGTCGTTCTTAGCGGTAATGCTAGGGCCACGGCAGACCGCTATGGTGTTGCCGCCTGCGATCGCCGGCAGTGGCAAAAAGTGCTGCGTACTCTGCAACAGAGCCAGGCCTTTATTTGGGGTGGGGGAAGTCTGATTCAGGATGTGACGAGTTGGCGCAGTCCCCTCTATTACCTTGGCTTGATGACCCTTGCGCAGCGGTTTGGCTGCCGCACGATTGCTTGGGCCCAGGGAATTGGACCGCTGCGATCGCCCCTCTATCGCTGGTGGACTCGGAAACTGCTCCGCCGTTGTCTGGCCGTTACAGTGCGAGATTCCGGGTCGGCGGCCCTTCTGCGACAGTGGGGAATTCCCCATCAACAGGGAGCCGATCCCGTATGGCTGATGTCGGCGCGTCCTGGGTTGCCCCCCAAGGCTAAGGCGCCCATTGCGGTGTGTTTGCGTCCCCATCGCCACCTCACGAGCGATCGCTGGCAGCGTCTGAAAATGGCCTTGCGGCGGTGGCAGGAAGAGATGGGTGTGCCGCTTTTGCTATTACCCTTTCAGCTGCAACAGGATTTGCCCTTGGCTGAGGAGCTCTATGGGGCCCTCCTGCCTGATCAGACCCAACTGATCTCCTGTGAGGATCCCCGCGAGATGAAGGGCATTTTGGCGGCAACGGCGGGAGCGATCGCCATGCGTCTCCATGCGCTGATTATGGCCGCCAGTGTTGGCTGTCGCTGTTTTGCCCTCAGCTACGATCCTAAGGTCCGTTACCTCATGGCGGATACGGGTATGGCTGGGGTTGAACTGGAAGCCTTGCCCCCTGACCCCACGGCCTTGATTCACCAATGGCAACACACCTTCTGCGCTCCCGTTCCCGACTATCAAGGCTACCTGCAGTCGGCTGGCGTTCACAGGGCAGTGTTGAATCTCCTCTAGGCCAACCCCCCGCCAAGGATAGAATAAGATCAACTCGATGCGTCGTTTTGGTGCGGCACTCCCATGAGCGAATTTCACCGCCGCTATCCCACCGGCAGCATTGTCAGTGATTTATTGCAAATTCATGACGGCCTCTTTATTGTCAAAACGACTCTCCTAGTGGGGGAGACCATTCTGGCGACAGGGATGGCTGCGGCACCGACCCTTGAACAGGCGGAAGATAGTGCCCGCCAGCGTGCCCTGCGACTCTTGGGTATTCACCTCCCTGTGCAAACGGAAGCGGAACTGATTCCCCGTGTCCCGGCAGCCCTAGAGGCAGCTCCTTGGTCAGAGGCCCGCAATACTGATCTGATTCTAGAACCCACGACTCCTGCCAATCCTCACCCCAGCCACCCCGCCGTCAAACCGGCCAGTGAGAAGCCCCCCAGCAAGCGCGACCCCGTGGATCTGGCGGATGAAATTGCCCAAACCACCGTGGAAATGAAGCGTTTGGGATGGACCGAAGCCCAAGGTCGTGCCTATTTACTGCAACGCTATGGCAAGCGATCGCGCCAGCAATTGAGCGATGAAGAACTCTTGGATTTTCTCCACTTCTTGCAACAACAACCCAGTCCTGGGGAGCAGTCCCTTTAGGCCCTCCGCAAAATTAGGCAACAAAATGCAAGAAACATTTATACTCTAGCGAAAACTTAAAGAAAAGCTATAGATTTTCACGGCTGCCGTGATCCCCCCCTTAGCTTCTTTACCATGAAGGAGTTGTTGCTGTCGAGGAAAAATCCGTGCTGGGTCCCTTTGATGTCTCACCCTTGACCCTAGGCAGTGATCCAAGTGTCCGTCGCCAGTGGATTTTTCGCCTTGTGTTGCTGATGACGGTCTTTACCCTCTTTTTGATGGCGGTGGGCAGTGCCACACGGGTGATGGATGCCGGTTTAGCCTGTCCCGATTGGCCCTTGTGCTTTGGCACGCTGGTGCCGCAAATGAACTTGCAGATTTTTCTAGAGTGGTTTCACCGCCTGCTCGCCACCAGTTTAGGGCTGCTAGCGATCGCCTTTGTTGGCTTGAGCGTGGCTTGGCGGTCAGCCCTGCCGCCTTGGGTTCCCTATGCTGCGGCGGCGGCACTGTGCCTTGTGATTGTGCAGGGGATTTTGGGGGGGTTGACGGTGACGGAATTGCTGCGCTTTGAAATTGTCACGGCTCACTTGGGCACAGGACTACTCTTTTTTGGCCTTTTGGCGACCATCACCGTTGGCTTGGCTCCCGTTAGCGGTGGGGGTAGCCCCCGTTGGTTGCGGATTGCAGGACCGGTCGCCCTGCTCTGTATCTATAGCCAGAGTTTGTTGGGAGGCTTGGTGTCTTCGCAGTGGGCGGTTCATCAGTGCCTCTATGGCGATCGCCTGTGTGGGGTGCTCCATAGTCATCTGATGGGGGTTGTCCCAGCCACCTTGAGTGTTCTGGTAGTCGTCATCGGGGCCTGGCGCAGCCCAGCCTTGACTCCCCTGTTGCGGCAATTAAGTTTCTCGCTCCTGCCGTTGGTGGCGCTGCAAGTGGCCTTGGGGTGGAGCACGCTACAACTCAAGCTACAGGTGCCGGCACTCACCGTTGCCCATCAAATGATTGGCGCCACCCTCTTGGGCGTGTTGGTGGCTATTTCAGCCTTGGCGTGGCGCGATCGCTCACCCCATTCCCTGAAACAGGAATCTTCAACATCTTTGAGGTCTGCATGACATTTCTCGCTAGGCTTTCCTCCTCAACGGGGGATCTCTCGACAAAATTGGTGGACTATGTCCAGCTCACAAAACCACGGTTAATCCTGCTCTTTTTGATTACCACTGCAGCAGCAATGGAGGTGGCCGGCCAAGGTCGGGTGTCTCCCCAATTGCTACTCATCACCCTTGGGAGCGGTACCTGTGCGGCGGCGGCAGCTAATACCATCAACTGTCTCTATGACCGTGATATTGATGCGGTTATGGAGCGAACGCGCCATCGGCCGTTGCCGGCAGGTCGGGTGGCCCCTTGGGAAGCGGTGTTTCTGGCGGTACTGCTGGCAATCACCGCCTTTAGCCTTTTGGCAGCATTTGCCAATCTCCTGAGTGCTTGCCTTGCCATGGCTGGAATTGCGGTTTATGTGGGGGTCTATACCCACTGGCTGAAGCGCTCTTCGCCGCAAAATATCGTGATTGGCGGTGCGGCCGGGGCAATTCCCCCCTTGGTGGGTTGGGCAGCGGTGACGGGGGAACTGAGTTGGGCGGCCTGGGTGCTCTTTGGCATGATCTTTGTCTGGACACCGCCCCATTTTTGGCCGCTGGCGATGTTGATTCAAGAGGACTATGCCCGTGTGCAGGTGCCCATGTTGCCTGTGGTGGGTGGCGATCGCGTGACGGCACAGCAAATTTTCCTCTACACCTTGGCACTGGTGCCCACCAGTCTGCTGTTAGTTTATCCCTGTGGTGTGGTGAGTTGGGGCTATGGTGTGGTGGCGATCGCCCTTGGCAGTTGGTTTATTTACCGCGCTTGGCAGTTGACCCAAGCCCCAGCGGAAAGGGAACGCGCCCGCCGTCTCTTTAAATTCTCGATCCTCTATATGATGCTGCTGTGTGCTGCCATGGTGGGCGATCGCCTCCTGCTGCCGCACCTATCAGCCGGTCTGAATGCGCTTGGGGCTTTGTTGAAGTGACTGAGCTAGCCTTGAGTTAACTGTTGCAGCCACTCAATTAAGATCGGGTTGACAAGTTCGGGGCGATCATCATGGGGACAGTGGCCGGTATGGGGGAGCCGTTCAATGCGAATGGGTAAACGTTCCTGGTGAGCCTCAAAGTGCTTTGTTCCCGACACTGGTGTCCAAGGATCCACTTCCCCCCACAGCACTAGAATTGGCACTTGAATGTGGGGCAGCAAATCAACAATTTTGGGTCCAGGGGGTGCCGAAATGACGCGGGCAAAGACCTCCTTCGCACCCGCATCCATCGCCGGTCGATGCAGCAGCTCCACCAATTCATCGGTAATGGCTTCGGGATTGGCATAGACTTGGGTTAGGGTTTTGCGGATGCGCTCTGGCTGTCGAATCTGATGGAAAATGAGATGACCAATGATCGGGGAGGCCACCAACGCCCGAAAAATCGCTGTAAATAGACTCTGTGTCCAGTTGAGTTCATTGGGACGGTGGTTGAGTCCGCCGGCACAGTTGAGAACACTGACCCCACGGCAGGTGTGGCCATAGCGCGCGGCCATCATCAAACACAACAGACCCCCAATGGAGTTGCCTACCCAAACCACCGGTTCCCCAACATGGGCTTGCCCAAAATCCGCCAGTAGCTCTGCCCACAGATCCAAGCTGTAGGCTAAATCTGGCTTTGCCGATGCACCAAAGCCCAGTAAATCAAGGGCATAGACACGGTAGCCTGCGGCAGTAAGGGCGGGGATATTTTTGCGCCAGTGACCAATGGAGGCACCAAATCCATGAACCAAGACTACTGGGGCACCACTGCCATTGACGCTGTAGCGAATGCGATGGCCGCGCCAAGTCCAGTCTGCGGTGGGAAAAGCTGCCGTGGCTGAGAGCGTCGAGGTCATTTTGCCCAGTCCCTTCCTGCAAGGTGTATTACTCTTAAGATAGCGATCTTTACCTTTCGTAACAATTATGACAACGGTACTGATTACGGGGGCAACGGGGGGATTGGGGCAGGCCTTTGCCCAAGCCTTTGCCGATCGCCAGCACCATTTGATCCTGACGGGACGTTCCCTCGACACCCTAGAGGCACTGAAGACGCGCCTCAGCCAAAAGGTATCGGTGGTGTGTCTTCCCCAAGATCTGAGTGAACCCGGTGCAGCCGGCCGCCTCTATGAACAGATTCAATCCTTGGGATTAGCGGTGGATGTGCTGGTCAATAATGCTGGCTTTGGCGATTATGGGGCCTTTGGCGATCGCGATCGCCAGCAATTGACGGCCATGCTCCAAGTAAATATCACCGCCTTAGTGGAGCTCACCCATCTCGTGCTCCAGGAAATGCGCCCCCGCCGTCAAGGAACCATCATTAATGTCAGCTCCATTGCCGCCTTTCAGCCCCTTCCCTACCTTGCTGTCTATGCTGCCAGTAAAGCCTTTGTCCGCCACTTTAGCGAAGCCCTCTGGGCAGAAGTCAAACCCTTGGGGATTCGCGTCTTGGCCGTCTGTCCCGGACCCACTGCCACCAACTTCTTTGAGCGCGCCGATATGACCCGCAACCCTGCTCTCATTGCCCAGCAGGATACGCCGGAACAGGTCGTTGCCGAAACCCTTGCTGCCTTGCAAACCGATGTGGCAACGGTCATTCCCGGTCAGCCCGCCAATCGCTTCCTTGCCCTTGCCGGGCGGTTAGTGCCCCGCCAGTGGTTGGTGCAGCAGTTAGAACCCCGCTTTCGCCCCCCCGCTCAATAGGAGCAAGCCCAAAAAGGAGCCACTGTTCCAGAGACTGTGGAGAATCATTGCCGCACCAATGTTTTGCGATTGCCAGTAGATGTAGCTGAGCACTGTTCCCAAAACCGTCAGGGGCAAGAGGTCGGCTAAGTTGAGGTGGGCAGTCGCAAACAACACGCCAGTGAGACCCATGGCTGAGCCGAGGGGGAGATAGGATTGCACAGAACGAAAGAAAAAGCCCCGAAAAAGAATCTCCTCAAAGAAGGGTGCCATCAGTGCCACCATGACATAGAGCAGAGCAAAGGTTGGATAGTCACGGCTCTGCAAAATAATCTCCAGCAACGGGTTTCCCCCCCCTTGATTTTTGAGGAGGGCTTGACTGGCCAATGAACTCAACAGCACTAGGGGAAGCGCCGCAAAATAGCCACCTACCCCCCAACGCAGCGCCCCTCTTAACCCTCCCTGCCAGCATAACCACTGCCAAGGGCGCTTGCCAAAGGGACGCAGAAAATACCAGAGCCAGCCCAAGCCTGCTCCCATGATGAGGCTGTAGCTGGCCAATGCATAGAGGGTTTGAGCCATAGCGGAACGCAGCGGCAGCCCCCAACTGATCAGGGCGCGCACCAAGGGCATCAGCAGCAGGCTAATGGCAAAAAAGAGGGCAAACCAGATTACCATGCCTTCCCAGAGGGTTTCCCAGCCCCAGATCACCGGGGTGGGGGAGGGGAGAGGATTCCCTTGGTGGCGGCGGCGCAGGTGTTGATAGATCCAGACAATCCAGAGAACAATCCCAATCAAACTGCCTAGCAGCGGAGTGGTGCCAAGGAGGGCAAGACGATAGAAGGCCCCTTGGGCGCGGTTTTGTGCTGCCCTGGCCAAGGCCATCAGGGCATCGGAGCGCTGTTGCAGTTCATAGAGGCGTTCGAGGGCGCGATCGCGAAACCAGCCTTGGAGAGTCTGTTTAATCAATGGTTCTGCCTCTGGGAGCAGTTGCGGTGGCTCTGACCACAGACCGAGGAGGACTTCTGCTGTACTGCGGGTTGCCCCTTGAGCCTCTTGGATCAGGAATTGCCATGTTTTCAGGGCGCGATCGCCCTGCCCAGCTTCAGCATAGAGCACTCCCAAGTGTAGACGCAGCAGTTGGTTTTGCGGTGTGGGGGTCTTCAGCACCCTTTCATAGGCTTTGATCGCCCCTTGCAGATCGCCAAGGAAGCGATCGCGGATGTCAGCATCCCCTAGCCCCTGCCATTCGCGGGCTTGCAGCGACAAATTAGTTTGAAACAGGTTGATTTGCCCTTGGGTTTGAGGCTCCCAATAGCTACCCAGTAAAGACAACGTAATTAGGGCAGCCACCACGACACTGAGGGCGGCAAGCACCAACCGCTTGAAAGACATAGGGCAAAGCTGACAAGGGACTTCCCAAAACCTTAGCGGAAAGTGACCCGACGGATCAATCTAGGGAGTTTGGTGAGACTAGAACACTAAGCCCACGGCTTTTGCTAGAGGATTGGCATGGGAGGGGCATCGTGGAGACGCTAAAGGCGAACACGGCAATTCCTGACTTTACTTGCTTTAATAAATGGCTTAGAGGAGTGGCTTAAAGCACTGACGCCACCTCGTGTCAGCAACATCAGGCTGCCCTGCGGTCGCTGTGAGAATCTTGCCGATTGCACAAACCATTGCGATACAGTCGCTTGTGGTGAACGTCCAGCCCTACCCGTGGCACATAGCCCCCCCCTTGACTGAATTGGCCACCCTCTCGGAGGCTGAATGGGAGCGGCGGTTACCCGCATCGGCCCTACGGCGGATTAAACCGGCCATGGAGCGGCGCAATGCCCAGGGCAATCTCAATGCCCAAGCCAATATTAAGCAGTGAAGCAACCTTGAGCAACAACATTGAGCGCAGAGGTGGAAGGAGAAAGAGGAGGGTAAAAACCTCCCCGGCCTTTCCTGTTAAGACTTCCAGATCGTCCTCGTAGTCCTCTATCCTCTGTCCTCACCCCTTGACCTTATACCTAGGTATAAGCTGTAGCATGGAGACACGAGAGCGTAACGGAGCCAGCACAATGTTTCAGGTCGGTGAAGTCGCGCGTCGTTTGGGACTCAATCCCCAAACCCTCTATTTCTATGAGCGGATTGGATTGATGCCCAGTCCCAGGCGCAGCCCAGCAGGCTATCGTCTCTACGGGCAACCCGATCTGGAGCGGTTATCTTTCATTACCCAAGCCAAGGCGCTGGGGCTCAGTCTAGATGACATTAAGGAATTGCTGATGTTGCAAGATCGGCAGCGGCTTTCTTGCCAAGAGGTGTACGATCGCCTCCTCAAGAAGATTCAGCACATCGACGAGACCATCAGCAAACTGCAAACCCTAAGAGCGCAGCTTACACCACTTCTAAATCAATGTCAGCGCGGTTTAGAACAACCCCAGACAGGGCAACAGTGTGTGGTGTTTCAACAACACCCATTGGCAACGCCGGCAGAGCTATTCCATCACCCATCACTTCATCAGGAGGAACTCAACCATGACACTCAAAGTTGAGATTTTGGGAACAGGTTGTAAGAAATGTCAGCAGTTAGAGGCCAATGCCAAGGAAGCGATCGCAAATCGCCAGCTACAAGCTGAGGTGGTCCACATTACTGACACAATGGAAATTGTGAAGCGCGGTGTCATGAAAACGCCTGCATTGGTTGTTGATGGCAAGGTGCTGAGCCAGGGCAAAGTGCTAGAAGCAAAGGACATTGAGCCACTTTTACCGGCTTAGCGATCGCTCATTCAGCAAGAATCAATTTTATTTACTTTACAACTCCCCGATAGTTCGGATAGGAGGGTCGCTGATGCACTTTTGGAAATCGGAATGGAAACCCCTACTGTGGATTGTGGCGGGTTTTCTCCTGTGCTTTTACCTCCCGGTAGAACTGATTCAAAACTCAGAACGGCTGAGAAATGCTTTTTTTGAATCGCTGTATCTAGTGCGTTGGTACGCTCAGGAACACGTTTTGCTTTGCCTGATTCCGGCTTTCTTTATTGCCGGAGCGATCGCCGTTTTCATTTCCCAGGATGCGGTGATGAAATACCTGGGAGCCAAAGCTAACAAGGTTTTGGCCTATGGCGTGGCTTCCGTCTCCGGGACGATTCTCGCCGTCTGTTCCTGTACGGTTCTACCGCTATTTGCCGGCATCTATCGCATGGGCGCAGGCTTGGGACCTGCCACCGCCTTTCTCTATTCCGGTCCGGCGATTAATGTGCTGGCGATTATCATGACAGCGCGGATTCTGGGCTTGCAGTTGGGCGTTGCTAGGGCCGTGGGTGCGATCGCCTTTAGCGTGATTATTGGGTTGCTGATGGCATTTATTTTCCGGAAAGAAGAACTGGAAAAAATTGAAGCCCAGGCGAGTTTCCCAGAACCTGAAGTTACCCGTCCGCTGTGGCAAAATGCCCTATTTTTTGCCGTGATGGTAGGAATTCTGGTCTTTGCAAACTGGGCCAAACCCGCTGAAATGGTAGGCATCTGGGCGGGAATCTATGCACTTAAGTGGTGGATTACGGGATTATTAGGGATCGCCCTGGCAGCCATTCTCGTTGCCTGGTTTGAACTGAATGCAGGCAAGGTCATTTTAATCGCGGTGGTGACTGCCGTTCTGGCGTTCCAGTTTTCCAATCAGCCAATGGTGGCCTTTGGAGCAGGTGTGATCGGGCTATCCTGGCTGACCAGTACCCATAAGGGTGAAGCCGGGGAATGGTTTGAGTCCTCCTGGGATTTTGCCAAACAAATTTTGCCCCTGTTGCTGTTAGGGGTGATTGTTGCAGGCGCGTTGCTCGGTCGTCCAGGGCATGAAGCCTTAATCCCCTCAGAATGGGTCACACGCACCGTGGGCGGTAACTCGTTGTTATCAAACTTTGTGGCGGCATTTGCGGGTGCATTTATGTACTTTGCCACGCTAACCGAAGTTCCGATTCTGCAAGGCTTAATTGGCAGTGGCATGGGGCAGGGGCCTGCGTTAGCCCTATTACTAGCAGGGCCAGCCTTATCATTGCCAAATATGTTGGTAATTCGCACGATTATGGGAACGAAAAAGACCGTAGTGTTTGTGTCACTGGTAGTCGTAATGGCGACGATTTCAGGAATGATCTATGGGGCATTCTTCTAGGCCCCATTGACAGCCTTATTAGGAAGAACATTTATGGATTGCTGTGGTTACCCTGAACCGACTGAAGGCGATTCTCCTATGGAGATGCCGCGCGATCGCCCTCCCCAGCACTGTCCCCAGGATCAAAGCCAGGGCAAGCCTGTCAAGCTGATTACTTTGAAGAGCCTCTTAATCCCCCAAGCATTAGAGCGGCTCAATTCTCAGGCGTCCTATCGATTTTGCAGCAGTCCTGATTGCCCGATCGTCTATTTTGCAACAGCGGAAGACACCTTTACAACTGACGATCTTAAAGTGCCCGTATTTCAAAAAAATCCACGTGAAGAGGTTCCAGTTTGTTACTGTTTTGGCTGGACACGGCAGCGCCTACAGCAACATCTGGGCCAGCAGGAGCAGCCTTTAGCGATCGCTGCCATTACTGCCCACATCCAGGCGGGGCGCTGTGGGTGCGAGGTGAACAATCCCCAGGGAAGTTGCTGCCTGGAAGATGTTCGTGACTATGTAGAGTGGGCGGCAGGAGCAGCACCATGACGCGACCTCATGAAAAGTAAAATCAAGCTTAAGGTTTATGTTTTAACAGCTTTATAAAGTAACTAGTCTTGAGTTGAGCTTTATGATTGGAAATTACTCCAAATTGGTATACCGGTTTGGTTTTATATTGCTTTTTTCCTTGCCATCAATGGCACTGATTCAAAAATTCTTTAGCTTAATGGGGATTTTAATCTACATGCTCATTGTTACTTTAGTTGTGCGATTACTGCTAAAGTTTAGAGCCAAGATTTTTTCTTTTGTTTCTAAATTTTATTTAACCATACTTGCTTTTATTATTATTTTTGGTATTGCCTGTTTTGCGTTTGTCTACCCCCTAGAAACGTCAGGCGTTCTAGGCCGTGGCAGCGATCGCGATGAAGCATTAAACATTGCTTTCTGGGAATTCGTACAGGGACGGTACCCCTATTTTGCAGTGACTCACCTCGGAGGAAAGATAACGCCACTCCCTGGGAGTATTCTACTCGCTTCACCGTTTATCCTGTTGGGAAACAGTGCCTATCAAAATCTATTTTGGCTAGCGATATTTCTTCTTTTAACGTCAGTATATCTAAAAAGTCATATTTCAGCTATTCTTATGTTGATGTTCCTAGCAGTTTTATCACCTGCATTTCAATATGAGTATATTTCAGGAGGTGATCTAATTGCAAACAGTATCTATATTCTAACAGCGATTTTTTTACAAACGAAAGCTCTATCCTCTAATTCGTTTATCGCAAAATTTAGTACTAGTATTTTCACAGGCATTACCTTGGCTTCGCGAAGCAATTTTCTGACGCTGCTACCGCTACTCTTTGTTCTTTTTTGGCGCTCTTCTGGGAAACGAGTAGCTTTGACTTACTTATCTCTTTCTGTACTGACCTTAATATCTATTGTGATGCCATTTTATCTCGTTTTACCAAACGAATTTCCCCCTTTTTTTGCTGGTAATAAACTGAGTGAAATTAATACTTCTATCCCATTTGCCAGTACTGGAATTATTCTTTTGACACTACTTGCATCTGTTTTACTTTCACTTCACCTCTTTAAGGTTTCCAAGTCACATTTACTCCCCTCCTGCATACTCTACTGTGCTATTGTTCAAGCCTTTCCCATGGTGTGTGGTATTCTTCTGATGAGTATTCTCAAAAGTCAGTTAGACTTCAGTCTGCTACTGCATCGCTATGGCCTTATGTTCCTTTTCTTTGACCTTTGGGGTCTGTGGCCACTGCTTCTGGTAAATTCTTCTAGTAAAAGCACGCTGTCTCTATAGCTGTCACTGCTTTCGGGCTGGGTGCTTGCTTCCATGTCCCAATCTCGATTAAATGGAGACTTGTTGCTTTGGACATCCTGCTATGAGTATTGACCTGAGCCGCATTCCTGCCCAACCCAAGCCAGGTGTTGTCAATGTCTTGGTGGAAATTGCCGGGGGCAGCCGCAATAAATATGAGTTTGACAAGGAAATGAAGGTCTTTGCCCTCGATCGCGTCCTCTATTCGGCGGTGGTCTACCCTTATGATTATGGCTTTATTCCCAATACTTTGGCCGATGATGGCGATCCCCTGGACGGCCTAGTGATGATGGATGAGCCAACATTTCCGGGGTGTGTCATTCCTGCCCGTCCCATTGGCATGCTGGAGATGATTGACAGTGGCGATCGCGACGAAAAAATTCTCTGCGTGCCTGTTGATGATCCTCGCTATGCTGAGGTGAAATCCCTCAAGGACATTGCTCCCCACCGTCTCGAAGAAATTGCTGAGTTCTTCCGCACCTACAAGAATCTGCAAAAGAAAGTCACTGAAATTCTTGGCTGGCAGGATGTGGATGCCGTGCAGCCCCTTGTCGAAAAATGCATCAAGGCCTACAAGGGTTAGGGCCTGACTAGCACAGGCTCTAAAAAGAGGCGGGTTCGCTCCTGTTGCAGACCATAACACAGTTCCTGGGGCGATCCTTCCTCAATAATTTGACCATCGGCGAGAAAGACCACGCGGCAGGACGCTTCGCGGGCAAATTGCACTTCGTGGGTGAGCACCGCCATAGTCATTGCCTCTGCGGCCAATGGTCGCATCACGGCTAGGACATCCCCCACCAGTTCCGGACCAAGGACGAAGGTGGGTTGGTCAAAAAAAAGAATCTCCGGTTGCATGGCCAAGGCGCGGGCGATCGCCACCCGTTGTTGTTGACCACCAGAGAGTGAGGTTGGGTAAGCATCCCGTTTATCCAGCCATCCCGCTTTCGCTAATAAATAAACTTGCAGCCATTTCGATAGCCAGGCAGCGGGGGAGTTTACGCACAAGGATCGGCGCTTCAATTAATGTTTTGCAACACCGTCCTGTGGGGATATGCCGACATCTCGACGAATCACCCGCAGTTGTTGCCGGGTCGGCACTAGTGGCAAGTAATGGCTGAGCATGAGAATCTCCCCCGATGGGTACGTCTCTCACCCATTCAAGCCGCTGAGCAAGGTGTTTTGCTAGAGCCACTGGGGCCAATCAGGGGACCACCTCTTGCCGAGCAACGGTGAAGTGGATCTGGCGATCGCCAAAATATTTGTTGAGGTAGCGTGTTGGGATCACCATTTCTGGGGCTGCCCCCCGCTCAGGCATCGCTGCTTCCTAAAAACCGTTATGCTGACTAAACAAACTCTCCCCATCGCCCATTGGTTAGGTTAGGGTTATCAATAAAGGAAGTTTCTCCTTGGTGCCCATGATACGGTGGGAGAACACAATTCGATGATCGATCGCTAAACTTGAGAGTGCCGAAAAACCCATCCCGCAGCATCCGCTATGTCCACCCTTGTCATCGTCGAATCCCCAGCAAAAGCCCGTACCATTCGCAAATTTCTGCCGCCGGACTATCGCGTTGAAGCCTCGATGGGGCATGTCCGTGATCTGCCCCGCAGTGCCGCTGATGTGCCCCCCGAATTCAGGGGGGAAGAGTGGGCAACCCTAGGGGTGAATGTCGCTGCTGGCTTTGAACCCCTCTACATTGTTCCTAAAGAGAAGCAAAAAGTTATCAAAGAATTGAAAGCTGCCCTCAAAACCGCCGATGAACTCCTGCTCGCGACCGATGAAGACCGGGAAGGGGAAAGCATTAGTTGGCACTTGCTGCAACTGTTGGAGCCAAAGGTGCCGGTGCGGCGGATGGTCTTCCATGAAATTACTGAGGAAGCCATCCAAGAGGCGCTGCACAATTGCCGCGATGTCAATCAACAATTGGTGCGTGCTCAAGAAACGCGGCGTATCCTCGATCGCCTGGTGGGCTATACCCTGTCCCCCCTGCTGTGGCGGAAAATTGCCCCCCATCTGTCAGCGGGGCGGGTGCAGTCGGTTGCAGTGCGCCTATTGGTTCAACGGGAGCGAGAGCGGTTGGCCTTCCGTAAGGGGCAATTTTGGGATCTCAAGGCCACCTTAGATCAAAGGGGAACCCTCTTTCCAGCGCGTTTGGTGAGTGTGGGTGGTCAGCGCTTGGCCACAGGCAATGATTTTGATCCCACTACAGGACAGCTACGTAATCCTGATGCTGTCTTGCTCTTGGATGAGGCAGCCGCCAACGCCCTGCGCGATCGCCTGCTAACGGAAACCTGGACGGTCACCGAACAAGAGGAGCGCCAACAAACCCGCAAACCCGCTCCCCCCTTTACCACCTCGACCCTGCAACAGGAGGCTAACCGCAAACTGCACCTCTCGGCCCAGGAGACGATGCGCATTGCCCAAAAGCTCTACGAAGAGGGCTACATCACCTATATGCGTACGGACTCGGTCCATCTGTCGGATCAGGCGATCGCTGCCGCCCGCAGTTGTGTGGAAGCCATGTATGGCAAAGCCTTTTTGTCACCCCAGCCGCGTCAGTACACCACCAAAACCAAGGGGGCCCAAGAAGCCCACGAAGCGATTCGCCCTGCGGGTAGCCAGTTTCGCACCCCCCAAGAAACCGGCCTTAGGGATCGGGAACTGGAACTCTACGAACTGATCTGGAAGCGTACGGTGGCCTCCCAGATGGCTGATGCCCGTGTAACTCTACTAACGGTGTCGATTACGGCTGGGGATGCCCTCTTCCGTGCCCACGGTAAACGCATTGATTTTCCAGGGTTTTTCCGTGCCTATGTGGAAGGTTCCGATGATCCCGATGCCGCCCTCGAAAGCCAAGAGGTGATGCTGCCGGTGATGCAAGTGGGGGATATTCTCCGCTGCCAAGCCCTTGAAAGTGTGCGTCACGAAACCCAGCCGCCGCCGCGCTACACCGAAGCCAGCCTTGTTAAAGCCCTTGAGCAAGCCGGTATTGGGCGCCCCAGCACCTATGCCACAATCATTAGCACGATCCAAGACCGCGAGTATGCCATTCGGCGAGGCAATGCCCTTGAACCTACGTTTACTGCCTTTGCGGTTACGGCGCTGCTAGAGAAATACTTCCCCGACTTGGTGGATATTAACTTTACGGCGCGGATGGAGCAAACCCTGGATGATATTTCCACAGGGGAGGTGCAGTGGCAGCCTTACCTTGAATCCTTCTATCTGGGTGAAAATGGCCTTGAGCAGCAGGTCAAAGAGCGGGAGCGGACAATTGAGGCAACTGAAGCACGGGCGATCGCTTTGCCAGAACTGAACGCTGAAGTGGTGGTGGGTCGCTTTGGTCCCTTTGTAGTCTATCAAAATGGCAATGGTAGTGAGCCCATTAAGGCCTCCTTGCCCCAGGACGCCACCCCAGGTAGTCTCACCCGTGAACAGGTGGAGCAATTAATTCGCCAAAAACTGGAGGGTCCTGACAAGCTGGGGGTCCATCCTGAAACGGGAGAACCGATTTTTCTGCTGACGGGGCGCTTTGGTCCCTATGTGCAGTTGGGGGAAGCCACAGAGGCCAATCCAAAACCCAAACGAGCGTCCCTACCCAAGGGAGTGAGTCCCGATGAAGTCACCCTAGACTTGGCGATTACTCTGTTATCACTGCCGCGGACATTGGGGGTGCATCCCGAAACTGGCAAACTGATTCAAGCCAATCAAGGTCGCTTTGGCCCCTACATTGTCCACGATCCCGAGGGTGAAAAAGACTATCGTTCCCTCAAGGGGGAGGATGATGTGTATACGATTACCCTAGAGCGTGCCCTAGAGCTGCTGGCAACACCGAAATCGAGTCGCGCTCGGGCCAAAAAACAGGTGCTTGCGGTGGTAGGGACTCACCCCGAGGATGGAAAACTGGTACAGATCTTCGACGGCCCCTATGGCCCCTATGTCAACCACGGTAAGGTAAATGCCTCCCTGCCGGAGGGGGTGACACCAGAGACAATGACCCTTGAGCAAGCCCTGCTCCTGTTGGCGGAAAAAGCACCCAAGAAAACCCGCCGCAGCGCAACGGCCACTGCCCCAAAACCCAAATCGACAATCAAAAGAACCAGTAAAAAGACGGCCACCCAGACCGCAAACACTAGCCGCCGTAAGTCAACGGAAACCTAGGTGAACTCCCCCTTTGCTGCTGAAACCCTTCTCTTTGAGCGATCGCGCCCCCGGCCAGAGGCGCTGCGGGTTATCTATGGCTTTCCCAATACCTACAGCGTTGGCATTACCAGCTTGGGGTATCAACTGGTGTGGGCACAACTGGCCAGCCGTGCCGATGTGGCGGTGAGTCGCCTCTTTACCGATGTGCAGGAGCCACTGCCTCGGGATCCAGAGTTGGTGGGTTTTTCCTTCTCGTGGGAGTTGGACTACGGCAATTTACTGGTCCTCTTGGAGCAGTTGGGCATTCCCATTTGGCAGCGCGATCGCCACGATTGCCATCCCTTGGTCTTTGGCGGTGGCCCGGTGCTGACGGCAAATCCCGAGCCCTTTGCCGATTTTTTCGATGTGATTTTGTTGGGGGACGCCGAACCTCTCTTAGATCCCTTTCTAACGACAATGGCGCAGGTGCGCACTGCTGCGCGATCGCAACGGTTGGAAGCCCTTGCCCACGTGCCTGGTATTTATGTTCCTAGTCTGTACCACGTCAGCTACAGCCATCCCACCGGTCCAATTCAAAGAATTGAACCCATCAAGGCCAGTGTACCGCCGACAGTCACTAAACAAGTCCACCGCGGTCATACCCTTGCGGCCTCCACGGTGGTTACCCCCCTCGCCGCTTGGGAAAACATCTACATGGTGGAGGTGGTGCGCAGTTGCCCCGAGCTATGCCGCTTTTGCTTGGCCAGTTATTTGACATTGCCTTTTCGCACACCGAGCCTAGAAACGCTGATTCCTGCCATTGAGCGGGGGCTGGCCGTTACTGATCGCCTAGGGCTTTTAGGGGCCTCGATTACCCAACACCCCGAATTTCCTGCCTTGATTGAGCATCTAGGTCAGCCGCAATTTGATCATGTGCGGGTGAGTTTAGCTTCGGTGCGCACCAATACGGTGACCGAATCCCTTGCCCAACTGTTGAGTCAACGGGGTAGTCAATCCCTAACGATCGCCATCGAAACGGGGTCTGAGCGCCTGCGGCAAGTGATCAACAAAAAGCTTGAGACTGAGGAGATCCTGGCTGCTGCGAGCCATGCCCAAGCCGGTGGCCTCAAGGGGCTGAAGTTTTATGGCATGGTGGGACTGCCCACAGAAACCGATGCCGATGTGGCAGCCACAGTGGATCTCTTTTGCCAATTGAAAAAAACAGCGCCGCGACTGCGGCTCACCCTTGGCTGTAGTACCTTTGTTCCCAAAGCCCACACCCCCTTTCAGTGGTGGGGCGTACAACCGGTGGCCGAAAAACGCCTCAAGTTTTTGAAAAAAGAATTGGCCAAATTGGGGATTGAGTTTCGCCCTGAATCCTATAATGACTCGTTGATTCAAGCCTTGATTTCGCGGGGCGATCGCCGGCTTGCTCCCCTTTTAGAGCAGGTGCGCCACTATGGCACCTCCTTAGGCAGTTATCGCCGTGCTTTTAAGGAACGGCAGGGACAGTTGCCCGACTTTGAAGCCTATGTTAATGCCAATTGGCCAGAGGAGACGGTCTTACCGTGGCAGCATCTCCAGAGTGGCCTGCCCACTAAAACCTTGGAAAATCATCTGAAGCGAGCGATCGCCTAGACCGGTCGGCACTGATACAGCCATTCTAAGAGAACAGCACGACATTGCAAGCACTCCAACTGCCCAAGAAGCCGTGAGATGTCCGGACTCCCTAGCCGAAACTTGCCCCCAGCTTGAGGTACCCTTGCTCCTAGGGCGAGTTCAGCCACGAAGCCCCACACTTTTTGATTAGAGAAGGCACTATTGACCAGCCAAGGCTGCTCACAGATGGGGGTGATGGCTTGAATCGCATCGGAGGTAATCCCCAATTCCCGCCTCAAAATTTGCGGCACCATTGCCCTAGGGGTTTGATTGGGGAGCACTCGCCCACCAGGAAAATCCACCGTAGCTCGCTGCACGCCCACGCGAAAAGTTGGCGGCAGGCAGATTAAATCGTCCCCTTGCAGTGGCAGGACAATTACAGAGTCCGCCTTTTCTACCCGCCAGTATTCTAGGGTTTCACCCGTGTCCGTCAGCCACTTTTCGGCAATCAAGGTCACCCACTTGGATTGAATGCGTACCAGCTCATCGAGCGATCGCCAATTCACTGTTGCCACTCTTCAGGAATTTGCACTATTTTCTCCTGTCCGGTGGGGCTGTACACCGGTCTGCCAAGGGGACGGTAAGGCAGGGTGCCATTTTCATAGGCCTGAATCCGTTGGCGAGCAATGTTGACATAAGCGGGTTCCTTCTCACAGCCCATCGCTCGCCGATTGTGCATTAGGGCAGCCAAGAGCGATGATCCCACCCCCATATAGGGGTCAAACACCCAATCCCCCTCATGGCTGAGGGCAAGAACGCACCGCTCCACCAACTCAATGGGAAATTGGCAGGGATGCAGCGTTTTTTCGGGATGATTGGACTTGACATTGGGAATATCCCACACCAGTTCTTGCCAATCCTGAACAACCACTTCCCAGACATCCGATGGATTTTTGCCCAAGGGATTACCCGAGGGTTTGCCCTTATTCGGGCCTTTGAAGTGACGTTTCCCCGGATATTTGGCTGGAATGCGCACCGCATCCAAATTAAAGATGTACTCATCTGACTTGGTGAACCAGAGGATCGTTTCATAGCGGCCAGAAAAGCGCTTTGTGGCATGGAGACCATGGCCAAATTTCCAAATGATGCGATTGCGCAGCTTCAAACCCAATCGCTTGAAGAGGGGATAAAACAAAATATCCAAGGGATAAACCTCTCCCCTTTGAACAAAATTCCCCACTTGCCAGCACAGACTTCCCTCTGGTCGCAGCACTCGATACAGCTCAGCAATCACTGCGCTTTGGCTTTGGAGATAGTCCTCGATCGCCACCGGCGTTTCGTAGGCCTTGCCGAGGTTGTAGGGTGGCGACGTAAAGATGAGCGTCATCGCCTCATCCGGCACCTGACGAACCACCTCACAAATATCCCCGCTGGCCATCACTAGCCTAGCCTCTGGAGAAAAGTGTTCTTGGATGGGTTGGCGAGAACTCAATCAATACAAGCAATCGTGACCTTCATGGCTAAAATAGCATAGTCTGAATCCTGAGATAAAAAAGAGGCCGACCCCTAGGGAGTCAGCCAGCGGATTACTTGGGAACGCGCGCTAGACAGTACAAAGCACTTGGCAACAGGATTAGCTATGCACCACAAGCTTGACGTTGGCGTTCTGAAGGCCAGGACGCTTCACCTCAGCCAAGGTTTTGTTGATGGCATATTTTTGGTTGATCGAGTTGATCAGCTCGGTTTGGTTGTGTTTTTTGGCCACACCCCAGAGGTCAGCAATTAGATCAAAGGTGCCATCAGCATTGCGAGACCAGCCCAGATCATACTCGCCATCGAGGACAGCGACGATGTCAGCGCGAACGCGTTGGCCGTTGTAGCCACGCACATCGGCATTGGTTTTCACCGTAATGCCCAGATCCCGCAGGGATGCTTTCAAGATTTCAGCATCGGTCACTTTCGTACGCAGGGTGCTGAAGTGAGACATGTGGATTTCCTCCAGATTGAGACAGAAACATTGGACTGAATGAACCACAATTTATGGCGAACCAAACCCCTGTGGTCGGGTCTTTCTCCCATCTGCGCTGGGCAGACAGAAGGAAGCTTGTCAGAACTCCAGTCGCTGGTACTCAGCCACTGAAGCCGCCGCCGGACGCGCCCGTTGGCGTGCCCAATCCCGAAGTGCCGTGACCTGCTCTTGCATCGTCTTGGAAAGGGGTTGAGTGGCACGGCTAGCGGCAATAATGTCTAACTGGGTAAACTCCCGCCCTTGAGCAAAGGCTTCGTACATCGCAGCAATGATGGCCTGCTCAATTTCGGCGCCAGAAAAACCATCGCAAATGTTGGCTAGTTGCTCTAGGTCAAAGCGATCAATCTCACGACGGCGCTTAGTGAGGTGAATGCGAAAGATTTCCTTGCGCTCCTCGGCATTGGGCAAATCAACAAAGAAAATTTCATCAAAGCGGCCTTTGCGCAAGAATTCACCGGGGAGCCGTTCAACGCGGTTGGCTGTTGCCAAGACAAAGACGGGAGACTTTTTCTCCTGCATCCAAGTGAGGAACGAGGCAAAGATGCGGCTGGAGGTACCGCCATCGGAGTCTGAGGAGCCTGCCCCGCCAGCGAAGGCCTTGTCCATCTCGTCAATAAAGAGAATGGCCGGGGAAATAGATTCAGCGGTTTTCAGCGCATTGCGCAAATTTGCTTCCGATCGCCCCACCATTGAACCGTCGTAGACCCGACCCATATCAAGGCGCAGCAGCGGCAAGCCCCAAAGGCGGGAGGTGGTTTTGGCAATGAGGGACTTCCCACAGCCGGGGACACCCAGAATTAACATCCCCTTCGGTTGTGGTAAGCCGTATTCACGAGCCTTTTCACTGAAGGCGTTGGCCCGTTGGCGCAACCATACCTTGAGCTCCTCTAGACCACCCACAGAATCAATGGTTTCATCCACTTCCATGTATTCGAGGATGCCGTTGCGGCGGATGAGTTGCTTTTTCTCGGAGAGGATGATGTCCACTTCGGCTTCGGTGAGCCGCCCAGCGGTGACTTTGGCCTTGCGAAAGACTTTTTCGGCTTCATCCCGCGTCAGGCCAAGGGTGGCTTTGACAAGCTTTTCCCGTGCTTCGGGGGTGAGGACTCGGCGATCGCGGGGATCTAACTGCTGCCCGAGAACCTCATCCAGTTCGTTAATACTGGGCAGGGGGTAGTCAACAACAACGATTTCTTTTTCCAGTTCAACGGGAATTCGCTGCGCCGCTTCAGGGGACATGAGGATAATGGTTTTGTGGCTGCTCTTGAAGCTGGCGATCGCGTCCCGTAAAGAACGCGTCACCGGGGGCGAATCAATGAAGGGGTGCAAATCCTTGAAGACGTAGATGCCCGGTTCCCGTTGGTGAACGACCCATTGAATGGCAGCTTCCGGTGAGACAGTGTTGTGGTGACTATTATTGCGGGGATGGCCATACTCCACCATGCCATGGGTGACTGTCCAGATGTAGAGTTTGCGGGGAGAGCGCCCCTGGGGTCCAACTTGACTTTGGGCAATGGTGGCGATCGCCTGCTCAGCCCGCTCTTCTTCAGAGGTCAGGAGGTAGATTAAGGGATATTGCGCTTGGATTAGGACACTCAATTCTTCTTGCACAGCAATCACCTCCTTTTTTCAAGGCTGATCAAGGCTGACCCAGCATCCCCGCCACTGGCCTAGCGGGCAGACACCAACTCGACGGAGAGGGAAGGAACACTGAGGCTGTTGTCATCAATCACAGTGGGCTGATTGACCAAGGCCGTTAGCTCATCCCCCCGCAGGACAAGGGCACTGGCGCACTCTGGGCAGTGATAAACCCGATGGACATTGCCGTGCTTTTGCTCGGCATATTCCGCCAGTACTTCTGGGTGAGCCAGCAGAAATTCAATAGCACGCTCAGCAAGGGTGGACATTGTTTCCTGCTCGACCACAGCGGCAATCTTTAGCTGGCGGTGCACATCGGGGGAGAGATACAACGTAACCTTTTGCTTATCTTCCATAGGGGTTAGAGACGTACCTAGGTATGTGTGCCAGTGTAGTGAGCTAGTCCCAGGGGTGTCAAGGTGAAATGCTGGCAAAACGGCAAAATCGTAACATTTAGTTACATTAAGCTGCGGTGCTTAAAACTCAGTTACAGAGCTGAGGGCACAATAGCGAATTGAGTGGCGATCGCCAGCCGAACCCCATTGACAAAATCCCACCCCGATTGCGCTTTGCGACCACTCAACTGCACTTGACTCAGGAGTAGGGGACCCTTGCCTGTCTGTACCACTGGCCCCCAGCCCTTAATGAGAGCGAGCACCGTACCGGGGGGGGCGGCGGCTTCAGGCTCACGGACATATGACTGTAGGGGTTCGGGTAACTTGGCCGCCACTTCGGGAATCAATGGCCACGTTTGCAAAATTTTCAAGGCTGTCCCTTGCCACTGGGTATAGGCATAGGGATAGAAGGCGCGCACCTGGTTGTGGAGGGCAAGGGCCGATCGCCCCCAATCAATGGCATAGTCGCTTTTTTGAATGAGCGGCGCGTAGGTGGCCTCAGCGTCGTTTTGGGGTTCGGCTTGAAGCTGTGGCAGTTGCTGCAAGGTGTCTAGCAGCAGGTCGGCACCCGTCTCGCTCAGCTTGGCGCTGAGGGTAGTGGCGTTATCCTCTAAATGAATCCTGACCTTTCGCTTCAGGAGCATTGGGCCTGTGTCCAGACCGGCATCCATGAGCATCGTCGTTACCCCGGTTTCCTCTTCGCCGTGGTAGAGTGCCCACTGAATTGGAGCTGCACCGCGGTACCTCGGCAGCAGTGAGCCATGGATATTGATGCAGCCGTAACGGGGGATGTCAAGGATGGACTGGGGCAGGATTTGACCGTAGGCAACAACGACAAAGACATCAGCGGCCAGCGATCGCAAGACCTCAGGCAGCTGTGGATCTTGACGCAGACGTGGGGGTTGCCAAATGGGTAACCCGTGGCGAAGGGCGAAGGCCTTGACGGGAGAAGGGGATAATTGGTTGCCCCGTCCCCGCCGCCGATCGGGTTGGGTGACCACCCCCAGTACCTGATAGGTCTCTGTTTGCAACAGCCGTTGGAGGGGCGCAAGGGCAAACTCCGGTGTGCCAAAATAGACAATGTTCAACCGCTGCCCCCCCTGCGAAACATCCACTCTTGGTTTACAGCGTCTCAGCAGTGTCATCCTCAGGAGGGGTGAGGGGTTCGCCGCTGTCACTGCTGCCGTTGAGGTCTTCTTCCGTCGCTTGCGAGCCACCACTCATGACCCCTAAGTCCACCTGCTGGCGATAGGAATCCACATTTTTAATCAGCACTTCAACGCGATCGCCCAAGCGGTAACGCAAGCGATTACGCCGACCCGTCAACGTTTGGGCATGGGCGCGGTATTCATACCAGTCATCCTTGAGGGAACTGACGTGGACTAGACCCTCCACATTAAAATCCAGCAGTTCGACAAAGAAGCCATAGGACTGTACGCCCGTAATAATGCCGGGACGCACTTCGCCAATACAGGCTTGGACCTGGCGCACCCGTTGCAGCCCCACTAGATCCTTCCAAGCAGTGTAGGTTTGCCGCTCCCGCTCTTGGAGGTGGGGGGCTAATTCCTTAACGAGAGTGTCCACCTCCCGCTGAATGTCGGTGGTGAAAACGGTCCAATTCACCTGCTCCAAGCAACTGGAATCGCCAAGATTGACGCGCTCTTTTGCCCGTGGCCCGCGGCGATCGCGCCCTTCTGTCAGGAGAAGGTGTAAAATCCGCTGATTGACAATATCGGTGTAGCGTTGTAGCGGCGAGCAGAAATGACCATAGCCCTCCGCAGTGGCCAAACCAAAGTGGGTCAGCACCACAGGGGAATCGCTGGCGGGCTTCAGTTTATCGAGCAAGAGTTCCTGCAACAGGGCTGCCAGATCCGAGGTGGCCAATTGCGCCATAAACCGCTGATAGTCGCGGGGCGTCACCTGGGAGGGATGATCGAGACTCAAGGGCAAGTTCAGATTTTGGCACAGCTTGAGAAAATCCTGCACCCCATAGAGTTCGGGTACGGGCTGCGTGCGATAGAGAGCCGGTACGCCCAACTTCGCCAAATGACGGCCCAGGAGTTCATTGGCAAGAATAACCAAGCTGGTCCAAGGGGTCACCTTTGGTAGGAAAATGGCGGGGGCGAGGCCCTCATCGGCATAGGCAAGCCTCAGGGCCTCCGCTGGGGTAACTTCAATACTCCCCCGTGCCTGGCGCCGCTGACTCACGGCATTGGCAAGGTGAATTAAAGCCCGCAACCAATCCCCAGAACTGTCCCCTAGGGCTAGGGTAGCCGCCACTTGTTCACTGGTGACACAGGCATCGACGCGGATACAACTGCGGTAAATCCTGTAGGACTGAACTTCGCCGGCAGTGTTGAGCACAATCAGCAGCGAAATGGCAGCGCGATCGCCCCCCGGCAGCAAGCGCAGCGTCTCTAATTCCTGCGGCAATAGGGGCAAACTAAGTTCGGGGGTCGCGAGGCTCATGCCCTGACGGCGAGCTGTGCGATCCAGCAGTTCATCCCGGGGAAGTAATCCCCCCACATCGCTAATGTGAATCCCCAACTGCCAGAGATCTGGCCCAAGCCCATCGAGGGAAAAGGCCACTTGGGGCTCTTGGCCAGGGGCAACTAAGGTAATGGTGACCAGTTCCCGCAAGTCTTGGCGATCGCTGAAGTCCAAGGTTTCCAACTGGGCATTCAAGGTGGCAGCGGCGGTGCGCAGGGCCGGATTAAATTGGCGAACAAGGTTGTGTTTGCAGCAAATCAAGTCAAGGATTGGGGCCGATTGGGCATCACTCCCTAGGATCTGGCCAATTTCCCCCGTGGGCAGGTAGCCCCCCAAAGGATAGCGGCGAATGTGAACATGCACCAGTTGATCCACCACCGTCGATAGGTCGGGCACAAGGTCATTGGGCTCAAGGGCAATTTCAAAGAGCAGGCGATCGTCGAGGGGCGTCGCCCGAAACCCATCTTCTGTCTGTTTCACTCGAGCAATCACCGAGGGATTGCCCCGCTCAAGGATGAGTTTCACTTCCCCCTCTGGCGATTTCTTGCGGCGGCCTTCACGGGTGACCCGCACCAGCACGCGATCGCCATTCCAGGCAGTACTGAGTTGATGCTCACGTACAAAGATATCTTCTGCACCCTCGGCATCTTGGATGGCAAAGCAAAAGCCCTTGCTCGAGCAGCGCAACCGCGCTTCAATCAACCCCTCATCACTGGCACGGCGATACTTGCCCCGTTCTTTGATGAGCAGGCCAATGCGTTCTAGGGCATCAAGGGCAATTTCCAGCTCTCGCTGGCTCTCAGGATCGTCACAGCCGAGTTTTTTTTCGAGAACTTTGGGGGCAACAAATTTATCTTCGCTAAAGTTGGCAAGTAGACTAGCAATCGTAAAATGCATCGGCAACTCGGTAAAGAGAGGGCAACGGTGGATGTGGCGTTGTTGGTCTCAAGTATCCAAACTGTAGCTTATCACAGTTGCAGGAGTCTCTTAGGGGATCCCCAATCTGCCCTATAATTAGGGCGCGTTGATTCTGGGCACAAAACATCCTAGATTTGAGGAATGGCGATCGCCCGTATGAATGACTGTTCTCAATCGTTGTCCATCCAGTTAAGGCATCTATGAATCAATCTGAAATTCTCGAAAAAGTAAAAGCCATTGTTGCCGATCAACTCAGTGTTGATCCAGAAAAAGTTGTACCCGAAGCCAGTTTTGCCGAAGACCTCAACGCTGACTCCCTTGACTCCGTGGAGTTGATCATGGCCCTTGAGGAAGAGTTTGGCGTGGAAATTCCCGATGAAGAGGCAGAAAAACTCAAAACCGTCCAAGATGTCCTTGACTTTATCAACAATAAGGTAGCTGCATAGATCCATGGCAAAGGCGCATCAAAAACGGGTCGTTGTCACCGGGATGGGGGCGATTACCCCCCTCGGCAACACCCTTGCGGAGTATTGGGAAGGATTAATGGCCGGTCGCAACGGCATTGATTACATCACGGCTTTTGATGCCAGTCGTCATGACTGCCGCATTGCGGCTGAGGTGCGTGGCTTTGATCCCACCCTCTACATGGATCGCAAAGATGCCAAGCGCATGGATCGCTTTGCTCAATTTGCCGTGGCCGCCAGTAAGCAAGCCCTTGCGGATGCCCAATTGACCATTGACGAGGGCAATGCCACTGACATTGGCATCATTATTGGGACTGGTGTGGGGGGTCTAAAGGTGATGGAGGATCAGCAGGAGGTCTATCTCACTAGGGGGCCCGATCGCTGTAGTCCTTTTATGATCCCAATGATGATTGCCAATATGGCCGCAGGACTCACCGCCATTCACACCGGTGCCAAGGGCCCCAATTCCTGTTCGGTAACCGCCTGTGCAGCAGGTTCCAATGCCATTGGCGATGCCTTCCGCATGGTGCAACACGGTTACGCCAAGGCGATGATCTGTGGTGGGACAGAGGCGGCGATTACTCCCCTATCGGTGGCTGGTTTTGCGGCAGCTCGTGCCCTTTCCACCCGCAATGATGACCCCCACCATGCCAGCCGTCCCTTTGACCTCAACCGCGATGGCTTTGTCCTTGGGGAAGGGGCAGGCATCTTGATCCTGGAAGAATTGGAGTTTGCCCTTGCCCGGGGAGCACGCATCTATGCGGAAATGGTGGGCTACGGCTTGACCTGTGATGCCTACCACATGACTGCTCCCTCACCGGGGGGAGAAGGGGCGGCCCGTGCCATTGAAGCCTGCCTCAAGGATGCGCAGATTGCTCCGGATCAGGTGAGCTATATCAACGCCCACGGTACCAGTACCCCCGCCAACGACAGTACGGAAACTGCCGCCATTAAACGTGCCCTTGGCGAAGAAAATGCGCGTCGCGTTCCCGTGAGTTCGACAAAATCCATGACAGGACACCTGCTGGGGGGATCAGGGGGGATCGAGGCGATCGCGACGGTAATGGCCATAGCCCACGATCGCATCCCCCCTACAATTAACTTGGAGCAACCGGATCCCGCCTGCGATCTGGACTATGTTCCCCATCAGAGCCGGGCCTGTCCGGTGACGGTGGCTTTGTCCAACTCCTTTGGCTTTGGTGGGCACAACGTCACGTTGGCCTTCCGCAAGTTTACTCCCGACCTTTAACTGTCTGCTGCAAACCTAAATTAGAGAGAGAAAGCAATGCCTGCGGTTACTCAATCCCTTGATGAACTCTGTATTAATGCGATCCGTTTCCTAGCGATCGATGCGGTACAAAAGGCCAACTCTGGGCACCCCGGTCTGCCTATGGGGGCGGCTCCCATGGCCTACGTGCTCTGGAACCAGTTCATGCGGTTTAACCCCAAAAATCCGCAGTGGTTCAATCGCGATCGCTTTGTCCTGTCGGCGGGTCATGGCTGTATGTTGCAGTATGCCCTGCTCTACCTCACAGGCTATGACAGCGTTACCATTGAGGATATTAAACAGTTCCGCCAGTGGGGGTCGCACACCCCTGGTCACCCCGAAAACTTTGAAACCCCCGGTGTAGAGGTGACCACCGGTCCCCTCGGTCAAGGGATTTGTAACGCCGTTGGCTTAGCGGTGGCTGAAGCCCATCTGGCCGCCCGCTTCAACAAGCCCGATATCAAACTGGTAGATCACTACACCTATGTCATCCTTGGGGATGGCTGCAATATGGAGGGTGTCTCCGGAGAAGCCTGCTCCCTTGCTGGTCACTGGGGGTTGGGTAAACTCATTGCCCTCTACGACGATAACCACATTTCCATTGACGGCTCCACCGACATCGCCTTTACAGAGGATGTCTGCAAGCGTTTTGAAGCCTACGGTTGGCACGTGCAGCACGTTGCCGATGGCAATACGGATCTTGCAGGCATTGCCAAGGCCATTGAAGCTGCTAAAGCCGTAACCGATAAGCCGTCACTCATTAAAGTCACCACGACCATTGGCTACGGTTCCCCCAACAAAGCCAACACTGCCGGTGTGCACGGTGCCCCTCTTGGCCCTGAGGAGGTCAAGCTGACCCGTGAAAACCTTGGCTGGAACTATGAGCCCTTTGTCGTCCCCGAGGAGGTTCTCAACCACTTCCGCAAAGCCATTGAGCGCGGTGCCAGCTATGAGGCGCAGTGGAACCAAACCCTTGCCACCTACCGCCAGAAGTATCCTGAGGAGGCCGCCGAATTTGAACGGCTGCTGCGGGGTGAATTGCCCGCCAACTGGGATGCCAATCTTCCCAGTTACACCCCTGAGGATAAGGCCGTGGCTACCCGCAAACATTCGGAAATTTGCCTGAACGCGATCGCCCCTAACCTGCCAGAACTCATTGGCGGTTCTGCGGACCTGACCCACTCCAACCTCACCGAGCTGAAGTGTTCCGGTGACTTCCAAAAAGGTCAGTACCAAAACCGCAACATTCGCTTTGGCGTGCGCGAACACGGCATGGCTGCGATCTGCAATGGCATTGCACTCCACAATTCCGGCTTGATTCCCTACTGCGCCACCTTCTTGGTCTTTGCTGATTACCTGCGGCCTGCCCTGCGCCTCTCAGCCCTCTCCCAAGCGGGTGTCATCTATGTGATGACTCACGACTCCATTGCCCTTGGGGAAGATGGCCCCACTCACCAGCCGGTGGAAACCTTGGCTTCGTTGCGTGCCATTCCCAACCTACTAGTGATCCGGCCGGCCGATGGCAATGAAACCTCGGGGGCCTATCAAGTTGCTGTCCAACGGCGCAAACAACCCACCCTACTGGCCCTGACCCGCCAAAATGTGCCCAACTTGGCCGGTAGCTCTGCGGCAAATGTCGCCAAAGGTGCCTATACCCTTGTGGATTGTGAAGGTACCCCCGACTTGATCCTGATTGGGACAGGTTCAGAAGTCGCCCTCTGTGTCAAGGCCGCTGAAACCCTGACCGCCAATGGCAAGAAGGTGCGGGTGGTATCCATGCCCTCTTGGGAACTCTTTGAGGAGCAATCCCCTGAGTACAAAGCCAGTGTGCTGCCGGCGGGGGTAAAACGCCTTGCGGTGGAGGCGGCTGCTAGTTTTGGTTGGTGCCGCTATGCCGATGCAACGGTCGCGATCGAACGCTTTGGGGCCTCCGCTCCCGGCAACGTCCTTATGGAGAAGTTTGGCTTCACTGTGGACAATGTGGTGGCCAAGGCCAATGCCCTGCTTGGCTAAGTTGCCAGGGGTACGCCTTTAGACGGACAATATCCACAGATGCTCAGGGTGGGGATTATAACTCTCTGCCCTGTTTTACTTTTGTGAGAACGCCCTATGCCACGTCGTCGGAAACAATTTCCCTGCGGCCATCAGGGGTATGGTCAAGTGTGTCATCGCTGCGCCCAGTTAGCGGAAGCCAAAGCTCTAGAGGCAGCCCAACGGGAACAGGCTCGCCTAGCGCGGCAGGAATGGCAGGCCTCCTTTGCGAGCGATGTGGTGGAGCTAAGGGGATTGCCCAAGGGGATTGTCCTTAAAGCGCGCCAAGTGATTGCACAACTCCTTGCAGGAGCTGACTACCGTCAATTTAAGGGGAAGCGTCTCAATCACGATCGGCGGGTGATTAGCATTCCCCTGAGTTATGACTATCGCCTTATTTGCTATGACACCGGCGATCGCATCGAACCCCGCAGTGTCCTCTCCCATGAAGAGTACAATGTCAAAAAACCCTTGGCCTGATGCCATGACCCAACCCACTGACCACCCTTGGTATGCAGCGGCTCAACTGATGCAACCGGCACTGATTCGACTCCTTGATCATCTGCGGCGATCGCTAGCAACTTCCCCTTGGCAGGGCACCTATGAAACTGTCGAGATTCCCTGTGGTGAGGCCGAACCGCAAATTCTCTATTGGCTGCATCTACGTCAGGGCGATCGCCAGCAGCGGGTGAATCTGTGGGAGCTTTGCTACCAAATTTGTTTTCAGCAGTACACCCCAGAACTCGACTACAGCGGTATCCATGACTTTCAGGTGGGGGAGGTGCAAGCTGATCTCAGTCTTTTTGATCCTGCCGGGGAAGTGGACTGGCACAAGCTCGATCAGAAGGCAGCACAGGTGGTTGCAGCGCTATTTGCGGCTTTGGATTCCCCTTGATTTTAATTTCTTGGAGAAGAAATAGCTAAGGTTGCCACAGGGAGTGACCCACGACGACCCGCTGCATGGTATGCTCCAATGCCATAGGCATCTTTTTAGCGAAGCAGCATGGGCTCAAACTATCAGAACCAGCAAAACAGTGATGAGCAGCCTTGGGAAGAGGAAGACTTCGCAGAGGAAATGGAGCAACTCCGCCTCTACGATGATGAGGGTCGCTTCCTCGACTGCTACGTTGAGTTTCGTCTGAATGTGCAAGGGGAAACCTATGCGCTGCTGCGCCCTGTGGACTACCCCGTAGAAATTTTTGCGGTCGTGGCTGAAAACGATGAGGAAGAAACCTTGGTGCCTCTAGAGGAAGAGGAAATTGATCAGGTCTTTGATACAGCCCGTGCCATCCTCGAAGAACAAAACCTCACCCTCAAGCGCACCGCACTCACCCTCACCGTAGCGGGCGAACTGCCGGACCTAGATGAAGATGAAATTCTCACGGTTGAAGTGGAAGCCGATGATGGCATCGAGGAGTATCAACCCCTCGGTAGTAGCTTCTTTTATGAAGCGCGGGAATACAGTGTTTACACGCCCCTGAGTCCCACCCTTTATGTGGCTCGCCTGGTCCCCGGTCAGGAGCCTCAACTGCTTTCTCCCCACGAGTTTCAACACCTGCAACCCCTCTTGGAGCAGCATTTGGTGACCCATTTGCTGGAGGAGGAGGACTGGGAGGACTAGACTTTGCAAATTCTTAGGGTTTGCAGCGTTGGATCGCTGGCCCCCACCATCTCTGCCCCTAGTTCTTGGAGGGTTTGCAACGTTGCAATCACTGATTCAGTGAATCGTTCGCCAGCAATGACAGTGGGAATCCCGGGCGGGTAGGGGGCGATCGTTTCGGCACTAATCTCATTGAGGGCCGCCCTCAGGGGAATTGATCGCTGTGGGCAAAAGTAGGCCTCCCGTGGTGAGAGTGCCGGTTCTTGGCAACTGGGGATTGATGGGATGGCCAGGGGCGGCAGCGGGGCATTGTGGCAGTATTCAGTGTAAACACTTTTCAGGCGATCGGCCAAGGTTTCTAGCATTGTTTGTGTGGTACCGAGGCCAAGGCAAAAGGTTAGCGATCGCCCACTGGGAAACTCAGCAATGATCTGCGGTTGCAGAAGCTCATCGAGGGCAAACCCCGTCAGACCTATCGGCCAAGTCCCTAGGGTCAATCGCAACGGATCCTGAGGGATGCCCGGGGGCTGCCATCGCGGCAGAGGCCATTCAAAGGTCTTGACCCACTGGAGAAGTCGCCCGTAGATTTGCTCTCCCTGCTGCGCCATCTGAACGCCTGCTCCCTCAAGGGCTGCCAGCAACCAGTAGTTAGGACTGCTGGTTTGCACAAGGTTTAGGGCCTGACTCAAGCGTTCAGCAGACACCCGCTCCCCCTTGAGATGCAGCACTGCCGTTTGGGTTAACGTTCCGAGGGTTTTGTGCCACGACTGCACCACCACATCCGCGCCTGCGGCCAAAGCGGTAACAGGAAAGGCGGGATGATAGGCAAAATGGCTGCCGTGGGCTTCATCAACAATGAGCGGCACACCGTGGTTATGGACACACTGGGCAATCTCTAGCAAGGGGGAGCAGAGGCCTTCATAGGTGGGACTGACAAGCACCACTGCCTTAGTATCGGGATAGGCGGCCAAGCCAGCGGCAACCACATCACGAGTGACTGGCCATGGCAGCCCCCACTGCGGATCCACCCCAACTCCCAAATAAACAGGCTTTGCCCCCGCTAACACCAGCCCCGCAATCACTGAGCGGTGGACATTGCGACCGACGAGAACGCGATCGCCAGGACCAACGGTTGCCAAAAGGGCGGCCAAAAGGCCACCAGTGGCACCATTGACGAGAAACCAGGCGCGATCGCTCCCCACTGTCGCTGCCACTACCGCCTGTGCCTCTGCCAGCACCCCTGTGGGTTGAGCCAAATTATCAAGGCCGGGCAACTCACTCAGGTCTTGTTCTAAGGCGGTTCCCCAAAGGGCACGCAACAGGGGCTCCATGCCCCGACCCCGTTGATGACCGGGCGTGTGTAAGGGAATTCTGTGGTTTTGGGCTAAAAGAGCAGCAAGGAGAGAAGTCGTCAACTACAATTAATATTAAGCTTCTAAGTAATTATACGGATTTAGGGATGTCTATACCGCAAGACGATCGGTTGGAATATTCACTGCTGTCGGAGCGTGAGCTACAGGTGTTGGAGCTTGTGGCTGCGGGGCTAACCAACCAAGATATTGCTGCCAAACTAGACATCAGCAAGCGCACCGTAGATAACCACATTAGTAATATTCTGATGAAAACAAAATCAGAGAATCGGGTGGCACTTGTGCGCTGGGCTTTGGCGTGGGGTAAAGTTTGCTTGAATGATGTCAACTGTTGTGCTCTGCCCACCCCCCCTACCCAGCCCCATGAGTGAACGTGTCTACTACAACCCCCGCATGCCCCTAGCCGTCTATCGTGAGCTAGCTGCCCACTTGCAGTTACTCGATGGGGTTGCTGTGCGGCTGTTGCCCCAAACCTGTGCCCACTTTGACTACGAATTGAGTCAAATTGAAGGCATTGCCGTGGCTGTGCCCCCCACCCTTGACCCCAGTACTCAAGCACGATATGAGGAGATTCTGGAGCACTACGGCCATCAGCACGGTGGCTGGCAATGTTAGCGATCGGTATTTTAGAAACGAAGTGATGCTCCCTACGATGGATTGACAATGCAAGCTGAAGAGTTTCTCGCTCGCTATGCCGAGGGCCAAACCCATTTTCAAGGTGTCAATTTGGCGGGTATTAGTGTTGTGGGCGCCGATTTAATTGGCATCGATCTGCGCGGTGCCAGTTTACAGGGGGTATATTTTCAGTTTTGCCATTTTGGCCGTGCCGACTTTAGCGATGCCCTGTTCACAGGTGCACAGTTGGAGGGATGCAATTTTACCCAAGCGATTTTTAATGACAGTCATTTTCGCGATGCTCAATGTCATGGTTGCGTGTTCGATCGCGCCAATTTTCAGGGAGCAGATCTCACGCTAGCGGCTTTTTGCGACTGTAACTTCCTTAGTAGTGATTTGCGACAGGTCAGCCTAAGCCATGCGGTTTTGGCGGGCTCCTGTTTGCGCAGTACCAACTTTCGCAAAGAGAAATATCAGGAGGGGGCAAGTCTGGTGGGGGCGGATCTGCACCACGTCGATCTCCAAGGAACGAATTTGTCAGGGGCAGATCTCTCACGGGTAAACCTCCAGGGGGCCAATCTCAAGGAAGCCAACCTGAATGCCGCCAAACTTGTTCAAGCAAACTTGGAAAATACCAATCTTCAAGGGGCAATTCTCACCCGTGCCACTCTCTGCGAGGCAAATCTGGTGGGGAGCAATTTGCGGCAGTCACGGCTTGTCCAAGCGGATTTGCGGGGAGCAATTCTCAATCAAGCGGATTTGCGGGGAGCAATTCTCTCAGAGGCGCGGCTCGATGATGCCCAAGCCCAAGGGGTCAATTTGCGGGAAGCGGTTTTGAACAAAGCGGATTTGCGGCGTACGGATTTGACGGGGGCCGATTTGCAGGAAGCTCGCCTGATTGATGCCTACCTCGCCCGCACGAATCTCAAGGGTGCCAATTTACGCCAAGCCAACCTGATGCGTGCTGATCTCAGTAGTGCTCTATTGCTGGAGGCTTGCTTGGAGCAGGCACTGATGCCCGATGGCAGTCTCTTTCTCTAGGGGGCTTGCTATAGTACAACAGAGAAGCAGTTTTCCTGAAAAGCATGGCAGAATTTGCAGCGGCACTGGCACCAGAGCTAACCATTCAGTGGGTGAATGCGATCGCCAGCGTTCCCCAAAACCAGTGGGATGCCCTGGCTTTGCCCCTAGAAACTCCCTTCTTTGAATGGGAATGGCTGCATCAAATTGAAGCCTCCGGCAGTGCAACGCCCCAAACAGGTTGGCTCCCCCATCATTTGCTAGTTTGGCGCGATCGCCAGGGTCAGCGGGAACTGGTGGCCGCAGCGCCTCTGTATGTCAAAGGTCACAGTCAAGGGGAATTTGTCTTTGATCACCAGTGGGCCGATTTAGCCGCGCGGTTGGGTATTCGCTATTATCCAAAGCTCCTGGGGATGGCGCCCTTTACACCGGCGGTGGGCTATCGCTTTCTCATGGTAGAGGGAGTAGATGTGGCCATGATGACCAAGGTGATGCTCCATGAAATTGATCGCCTTTGTCAGCGCCACCGCTTTTCCAGTTGCCACTTTCTCTACGTCGATCCCCAATGGCAACCCGCTGCCGAGGCCTACGGTTATCGGGCTTGGCTCCACCACAGTTACATCTGGCAAAATCGCAACTATCAGACCTTCGACGACTACCTAGCGGACTTCAATGCCAATCAACGCCGCAACATCAAGCGAGAACGCAAGGCTGTGGCTCAAGCGGGTCTGACGTTTCGGGTTCATCAGGGGGATGAGGTCAGCCGTAGCCTGTTGCAACGGATGCACGATTTCTATGCTGATACCTGCGACAAATTTGGCTGGTGGGGCAGCAAGTATCTGACGCGGCAGTTTTTTGAAGCCCTGAGCGATCGCTATCGCCATCGAGTGGTTCTTTTTGCCGCCTATCCCAACAGCGGCGGTCAGCGTCCCATTGCCATGTCCTTTTGCATTACCAAGGGAACCAATCTCTACGGTCGCTATTGGGGCTGTGCCCGTGAAATTGATTGTCTGCACTTTAGTGCCTGCTACTACGAACCCATTGAGTGGGCGATCGCCCACGGCATTCAGCGCTTTGATCCCGGCGCCGGTGGACGTCATAAAAAACGGCGGGGCTTTCCAGCGACGCCCAACTACAGCCTGCACCGTTTCTATGAACCACGTTTAGCGGAAATTTTTGACCACTACATTGACCAGATCAATGACGAAGAGCAAAGACTCATTGATACAATTAATGCTGATTTACCCATGAAGTCCCTCTAGGACTGGGAGATCGTCAGCAACTCTGGGGAGGCAGGGGTCTCTTGGAGATGGGCAAGTTCAGCAACAAAATCACTGATGCCCTGGAATTGGCGATAGACCGAGGCAAAGCGGACATAGGCCACTTCACTCAGGTGGCGCAGTCGTTGTAGGGCCGCTTCCCCCAATTCGGCGCTGGTGACTTCGCGGCGCGATCGCAACTGCAAATCCGCCTCAATATCATCCACAAGGGCTTCAATTTTTTGTTGGGGAATGTTGGTTTTACCACAGGCGGTCATAATCCCCCGCAGTAATTTCGAGCGATCAAAGGACTCGCGATCGCCGTTGCGCTTAATGACCGTAATGGGCACAAACTCAATCCGCTCATAGGTGGTGAAACGACGACCGCAGGCTAGACACTCGCGCCGCCGCCGAATACTTTGCCCCCCTTCTGCCGATCGAGACTCTAGAACACGACTATCTGTATGGTGGCAATAGGGACACTGCATAGGGATCCCACTGATTCAGGCACCTGTAGAGTATCATAGCCGATTCTTTCGACTCATTAACCTTTGCCAGGGCTGCGACAGGGTTTGCTAGGCTAAGGGTATCCCTTGGGTATCCTGCCATGACCAATCCAACCCCCCAAAAAAAACGCAATCAACCCACGATCATTAACGTCGAACCCGAAAATTTACTGCTCATTGTTGCCCTGAGTCTCTTTATCCCCCTGGTGATCGTGGGCTTTTTTGTACACTAGGATTCCTTAAAAAAACAAGATCACTTGTGATAGATACAGCATAAAAGCCAAAAAATTTTCTCATTGAAAATTAAAATAAGATAAATCGCTCAGTCTCCTGCGCTGTCGAAGAGCTCCTGCACCAAAATCTCCCTGGGGCGGAGTCATTGTGTCGGGACAGGAATTATTAAAAAATCCTGAGAATCTTAAATAATTCTTAATTATTCCATTAAAAAAGGATTACGAAGTTCTAAAGAATCAGCAATCCAAGTTTTAGGATGATTTATATTATAGACAATCTCTGAAGCAAGAATGCTCTTCTAGCCTGACCTGGCTTGTTCGATGGATTGTCAAAAATCAAGCTTTACGTAGAGGAAACTAATGAATAATCCTCAATTTAAAGATAGGACTCAATACTTCAAGATTGATTACTCAATGAATGATTGCGGCATCAACAGGATGACTAATATGAATTAAATCACTGATAAAAAAATTAATTAAAACTTAAATCTTGTAAAAACAGGGGGGTAAGTATTCATCGATACCAAAACTCAATTGACGCAAATTAGGGAAATTGCCTAAACTATGGGCATTGGCAAGCTATCAAGCTTAATCCAAAAATTACCCTTCTGAGTGCAATCTTGGGAGGTAAAAACTTGAAGTGAATGGGGGCGGATTGTAATTTGGATAACAACTGTGTCCCTTTTTCCATGGTATTTAATCCTTAATGGCTCAATGATTAGTGTGCAGTTTTAACTTCTTCCATTGAATCTCTTCTACTGAATCTGAGGAAGTGGCTTATGGTTCCTACACTGTCGATCTCTAGTGTCTACTACCTGCGGCGGTTGTTGCGGCAGTATGAGCCGTTTCTTAAGCCCGTCATCCATGAAGGAGCAGGGCTAGTGGCTAATGCTGAGGCTGATCTCCATGCTGTACTTGAGAGTCTCTATCCCGATACGCAGGAGTTAGCTACAGTCACGGAACAGTTGGGCAGACTGATTCTTTTGCACCAGAAAAAAGACCTACTCTCCACTGAGCAATATGACGCAATTAGCCAGCAAATTTTTTGGATTTTGGGATTAAAATATGTGCTACCCCCCGTGGGATCAGTATCTATGACTGGCTAGCCAGCAGAAGATAAAAATTTTTCTGTCTGCGCATCAAGATTTTTAAAGGGACCTAGGAGTCTTATGGTCTAGGAGAGCCAGTTTCTGGCTTGTTGAGCACTTAAGCTAGGATATTTTCATGGAGCAGGATGACTCACCTTCATTTTTGCAATTCAGGTGGCCAATGGTGAATGGTCAAACAGGCCATGGATTTGATTTTCCGCTAGGTATTGATCCCTATGACTTACTGCGGGATGTTTGTGCCCGTTTACCTCTACTCATTCTTTTCTATGACAATGAGGGACACATTCATTCCCTTAACCAAGAGGTGACGACCCAGTTGGGCTGGGATACAGGGGACTTGATCTCAGGGGATTTTTTGAGTCAGTGCTTTCCTGATCCAGAAACCCAGCGGCAGATGCGTTATTGGATGATTCATCCCCCCAACGGTTGGCAGGAGGTACCTGTCCATGGTGCCGATGGTCAAGTTTTAGAGATGATTTGGGCTTTTGTGCGCTTTCCCAATGGGGAAGGTTTAATCTGCGGCTACAACATTACTGATATGAAGTTAACTCAGGCGGCGCTCCTGGAAACGAGCGATCGCTATGCACTGCTGACCCGTAGCATCAATGACGGTATTTGGGACTGGAACCTGACGACCAATGAGACGTTTTATTCCTCGCGCTGGAAAAGCATTCTCGGCTATCAGGATGACGAAATTGGCAACCACATTGACGATTGGCTCAAGCGCATTCACCCCCAAGATGGGGACCGCGTAAAGTTGAATTTAATGCTCCATATCCGCGGTCAAACCCCCCATTTCCACCAAGAGTTTCGCATTCAGCATCGCAATGGTGCCTATCGTTGGGTCTTAGCACGGGGGCTGGTGCTGCGGGATGTCCATGGCAATGCCACACGGGTTGCGGGTTCTCTGACCGATTTGACAGAACATCGTCTTGGGGAGGCACAGTTACTCCATGATGGCCTCCATGACTGGCTGACGGGGTTAGCCAATCGCACACTTCTCTTTGATCGCATAGAGCAGGCGGCTCGCCACGGTCGGCGGCGTCCTGACTACAAGCTTGCAATTTTGTTTATTGACATTGATCGCTTTAAGGTCATTAACGACAGCCTTGGCCACAGTTCTGGGGACTTGATTTTGATCGAATTGGCCAATCGTCTCACCCGCATTGTCCGCGCCGATGACACGGTGGCTCGTATTGGGGGCGATGAGTTTGTGATTTTGCTGGATGATATTAGTGACAACAACGACGCTTTGGCTGTTTGCGATCGCATCCACAGTGAATTGGATAAACCCTTTGTAGTGAATGATCAACCGATCGCGCTCAGGGTGAGTATTGGCGTGGCCCTGCGATCGGCCCACATTGAGAAGGCAGAAAACTATTTGCGCAATGCCGATATTGCCATGTATCGTGCCAAGCTGGCGGGGGGAAATCGCTATCAAGTCTTTAGCGAAGACATGCATTTGATGGCCCGCGATCGCCTCTCCCTAGAAATCGGGCTGCGCCAAGCCATTGAGCGGGACGAATTTACCCTCCTTTATCAGCCCATTTACCGCCTTAGGGACAATGCCCTCTACGGCTTTGAAGCTCTGATTCGCTGGCAGCATCCCACTCAAGGCTTCCTCCTGCCTGATCGTTTCATTCCCCTGGCGGAGGAAACGGGATTGATTCTGCCTATTGGGGACTGGGTCATCTGGCGCGCCTGTCGTGATCTCCAGTACTGGCACGAGCAATTTCCCCAGTGTCAGTTGTCCGTGAACGTGAATTTATCCAATCGGCAACTGATGCACCCTGCCTTGCCCGAGCAAGTGTTGGCTGCTTTGGAACAGACCCAGATTCCTCCCCATTGCCTGCACCTGGAAATGACCGAAAGTGTGGGGATTGATCAGCCAGATCAGGTGCGGGAGACATTATGCAAACTGAAGGCACAGGGAATCAAGCTGAGTCTTGATGACTTTGGCACTGGCTATTCTTCTCTGCGCTATTTGACCCATCTGCCCATCGACATTCTCAAAGTCGATCGCAGCTTTGTAAAGCTCATCACCGAAACCGAGCAAAGACCCCTGGTGATTGATGCCATTGTTAGCCTTGCCAAGGGATTGGCATTGGAAGTGGTTGCTGAAGGGGTGGAGCATCCCTATCAAGTGACGCGACTGCGGGAACTTGGCTGTGACTATGTCCAAGGCTATTATTTCTCCCGACCCCTCACTACTGAGCAGGTGAGTGCCCTATTAGCACAGATTCACACCCCCTAGAAAGACAACTGTGTTGCAAACCTCAGGTCCCTCGGTAGGGGCTGCGGAACTGACACAGTAGATCAACTACATCAACGATGGGCTGATGGCAATCCTCAGAATTGGGGTAGCGAAATACAGTAAATCAAGGGGTGTTTTGACACTAAAGGCAATCAATTACTTCAAGACAGTCCCCACCAACGCGATAACGATTGTTTTGAGCAGTTGATCCTTACGCTAATCTCAGCTCTGAGTTTGCAAAACATCGGGGGCGCGATCGCAAGCCAGATCTGTGTCAATGGAAACTGGATTGGCAGGCCCTGGAGCCAGAGGTTGCTGCGCGTCCCGCTGACCCTTTAGATGACTCTTTAATCGACCGTGTCCAGCAATTTGGCATACAAATTTCCACAATGAGTGCTGCCCTTGCCTGGCTGGGCATGACCCGAAAAAATAGGTGCGTTACCAAGAACGCCCTGAGGAAGGGCAACAGCAGATGGATGTAGGGTCCAACGGTTCTATTGATGCGCTGATTGGCAATGATTGTCCTAGATCATGTCTCATTCTTTATTGGAATAGCTCTAACAAATCAGAGAAAAAGCAGGAGAATAAATATAGCCCCTAATTCAGTCTGAAGAGAAAGGCTATCCCCTCTTTTGCCTATCCATTCCGTCGATGTCCCGTTGGCAAGTTGACCTTTACCGTCGGCCTTTGCGTACCCCCAGTGGTCTTGATCTGTGGGAACTGGTGATTTGTGATCCTGAAGACCATTTTTACTACACGACTTTTTGTCCCGAACCGCTGGTGAGCAGTGCCTGGGTTGCCACAGAATTCAACAGTTGCGGTCAGCCCTTGCCAGAGCGGGTACAGGTCTTTCGCCCCCAGAGTTTAGGGCTGGTGGAAGGAGCCTGCCAACAGCTCAACATCCCCCTAGAGCCCACCCGCCGCACTGCTGCTCTGAAGCACTACCTGTGTCAACGCGCTCAGGAATACCCAAGCCTGAAAACCTACACGGGTGAAGCCTACGATCCCTTGGCTATTGAGCAGCCCCCGCCCCTGCCCTTGCCGGATGATATTTGGGGAGAATCTTGGCAGTTTGCAGCGATTGCGCCTCCTGATTTGCAGCAACTGATGCAGTACCCTTTACGGATTCTGGCCTTGGAAATGGAGATGCTGCCGGAGTCCCTAGGCTTGGCGGCAGACACCCTGATTCCGGGAATTATTCTCTATGGGGGTCGCAAATCCTTGAAGCTGGCTCGCTGGTTCCAAGAGCAGGTGCCCTATCGTCTAGAGTTTGTACCGGGGCAGCCCTGTGGCGTTCTCCTGCACAGTGGCCTGCGCGATCGCTGGGTGTTTTTAACGTTTCAGGATTCGGAAATTGCCCAAGCGGGAGACGTGTTTCGCGATCGCCTGCAAAAAAGCCAAGGCTTGCACTTTCTACTCATTCAGCCCACGCCCAGGGACACGACCTACACTGCCCTGTGGCTGCTGCAACCCCTTGAATAGCCTAGGGTTTAAGCCGGTTCTGCGCCAAACGTTCCTGAAGGGTGCGAGTTTCCTCTAGAACGGTTTCAATGCCTTCCAGGTGGGTCTGGCGCACAAAGTTAATTTTCAGTTCCTCTAGCCATACCACCAAGAGGTCTTGGATCACCTTGCCCACCTGTTCCTCTTGGAGTTCAGCACTCAGGGTTTGGCCAAATTTTTGCGCCAGTTGACTCACTAGCAAGGTGCCTTCACGGGGTGGATTGCCTTGGTTTTTGCTGGCCTGCTCCAACAGCAGAAAGAGGCGATCGCTAATCTCTTTGGCAAGGGATTGGCGCCACTGCAGGGGTAAGGCGGCTAGGGTCGGGCTCTCTAGCAATCGGCGATAGGGGGGGGCTTGCCGTAGGACTTGATCCACACTGTAGGCCACTAATGCTTCCACTTCTGGCCGCAGTTGAGGCACAACACGGTAGAGGATCACTTGAACCACCAAGGCGGCCAGTTCCCCCAATTCATCAATGTCATTCACCCTGCTATTGACGCTATTGACCTGTAAGCTAGAGGCACGGGGAAGCCAGTGGCTAAACTGACCGCGGCGAATGGCCTTTTGCAGCTGCGTCAGCACTTGCAGGACAACCACCTCTGAAATGTCGGTGGCGATCGCCCCCACCAAGCCTTGAGATAGCTGCCGCTCCAGGGTATCCAGGCAGATGAGACCCGCTTGATCGAGGCGAATCATGACGGGAATCACCCGCAGCCATGCCCACGTCGGTGCCAACCACCAAAAGGGAAAAAAGAGCAGCCCATCGTACCAGCGCCACAGCATGGCATCTCGCCAGCCACAACCGCCATACTGCCGACTCAGCCAAAACGTGCGACCCAAGAACTCAACAAAGAAGAGGAGATTAAAAGGAAGATCCAGAACGCCAAACCGATTTAGAAAATTCCCATCCTCGCCATAGGCGCGCCAATAGTTGGTCGCGATTAGGGGAATAATGTGCTTCTCAAACCAATTCAGGTTGCTCCGCCAGTCCCGTTCATTGATGTACTCCGGACTCCAAAAGCGCTCAAAGGCCTCTTTGGAGGAGGCATCCCGACTGCCAAAGACCCGCTGCCGCATGCGATTCTTAATCTGCTCAAGGGTGCCGCTCTTATTGGCCAGAGCAAAGGGGTTGGTGTCCACCATGGTTTTACTCTGCTGCCGCAACTGCGTCAAAAGCGCTTGTGTTGCTGGGGCATCCACGCCTTCAGTGGTAATGGTGTGCCGTAGTTGGTTGACGGTGGTGATGTACTGCTGCGTTACTCGGTGGGGTTGAATCCCTTTAATGGGGTCATAGAGGCGGGTAATCGGCAACGGTTGGGGTAGATAAATCACCCGCTGAATTAGGGGGATGCCGACTTTTCCCAACAGCCAAAAGTCCCGCAGCGGAATATAGGTGAGATCAAAGAGCACCAACGCCAGGTTGAGGCTGGCGATCGCTACCATCATCCGCTCATAGGTGCGATTGAAGGGCTTATTCAAGAGAGCACTCCCCTAACGCAGGCGGACATACCCCGCTTTTTCAATGATTGCCTGTCCTTGGTCGGTCAACAGCAGAGCCGCATAGGCACGACCCGCTTGGGCATCTGGGCTATTGTCATCCTTAGCAATGACAAATAAGCGACGGGTAATGGGATAGCTGCCGTCCTGAAAGGCTCGATAGTTCAGGGTGTTGCGGCGCTGGGGACACTGGGAAGAATCAACGTAGGGTTCTTGGTAAGGAGGAACGTACTGATTCGGCTGACGCCCCAAGGGCAACGGTCGCACACTGCACTGACCAACAATTTCCGGTGTCGATGCGTAGTAAATTCCGCCCGCAGTCGCCCCCAAGCGCCGCAGCCCATCCGTCGTATCTCGTACCATCACGACATTAGTGCCAAATTGCTGCCCCCCTAAGACCTCTTGGACAAAAAATTCCACGGTACCCCCATCTTCCAAGCGTCGTGAAAAGGGGGTAATGGCCAGATTGGGCCCCCCCACTTGACTCCAGTTCCTAAGTTTACCGGTGTAAATATCAACCACCTGCTGGACTGTTAAGCCGGGGATCTGGAGGGTTGGATTGACGGCGATCGCGAGCCCATCGATCGCCACTGGCAATTCAACGAGTTTGATACCCTGACTCTGCGCCTGCTGCCGCTCCTGTTCATTCAAAGGGCGTGAGGATTGGGCAAAGGCAATTTGATTGTTCAGTAGCATGCGAATACCACTGCCCGACCCCGGTGTACCGGTTGGTGGATCCGTGTAGCGCAGACGAAAATTTGGCCAAACCACTTGAATTAAAGGATCGACATCGCGGCGAATTGGCGCCCACGTCGTACTGCCTCCGTACTGAAATGTCCCGCTGGGCACATTCCTGACATCACTGAAATTGGCGCCCGACCTCTCTGGTGTTTTTTCTGCCGGTGAAGTGGACAACCCGCCAGTGACTTGTTCTAGGGGATTTTGATGGCCTAGGAGCCGCAGGACAAGCACTGCCCCCACCCCCAGCAGGCCACAGGTGAAGATAAGGGAGAGGAGCAAGGGAAGCAGGTTACTATTCCGAGACATGGCAGAACCCGTAAAAATCTGCCCCTAGACTAGCTTAAAGTGGTTGCTCCTGAGATCCTTAGGCAGCAGATTTTTCCCTAGGTGCCATGGTGCACCGTTTTCACCCAGCGCAGACGTTTTGCCCGTAGGGCCATACGCAAGGTGGTCGTACTCACCACTGGCAACCAATGGAACATGTATAGGGTTCCCCATAGGCTCTGCCAAAACAGTTGCCCCACTCCCACGGATTGAGCCTGAGGAATGCCCCGTAGCATCCCCACCATCGAAATCGTCAGGCTCAGCGTTGTCAAGGGCACCAGCACCGGCGGGCGGTGGCGCAGCACGGCCATCAGCAGATCGGGAATGGTGGCCGTAGGAATCGCATATTTGATCAAAAACCAGCAAAACACATCCCAGCTTTTTTGCCAGCCAAGGCGATTGCGCAGCAAGGGCTGCCAGTAGTCGAGATAGCTTTGGTAGCCCCCCTCGCTCCAGCGATTGCGTTGGTGCCACAGTGCCAGCAGTGTAGTCACACCCTCTTCCTGTACCGCTGGATTCATCAGCACGTCAATCTGCCAGCCGTGGAGATGCAGCTTCAGACTGAGATCCAGATCGTCGGTAATGGTTTCTTCATTCCAGCCCCCACAGCGCTCTAGGGCTTGCCGCCGCACAAATTGGCCATTGCCCCGCAGTTCTCCCATGCCGCCCCAGGCAACTCGCTGCTGTTGATAGTAGGCATCGAGGATCATCTCGACCGCTTGGCCTTGGGTCAGCCAATTGATGTCGGCATTACTGATCGCCTTGCGCACTTGGACAGCGCCGACACTGGCCACCTGAAAACGGTTGACCACCGCCTGCAGGAGATCTGGGGGGACCGTCGCATCGGCATCAAAGACGCCAATAATTTCTCCCCGTGTCAGGGGTAGCACTTGATTGAGAGCACCGGATTTACCACCCCCGGCCCCCGGCAGTCGCCGCAGCACATTCAGGTGAGGATACTGCTTTTGTAGTTCCCTCAAAATATCGGGGGTGCGATCGCTACTGTTGTCATCAATGATCCACACTTCGTAGTGGGGATAATCCAAGCGGCAGAGGTTTTTTACCAGGCGACCAATCACCGCCTCTTCATTTTTGGCAGCCACTACCAAGGACACCATCGGCGGCACACTTTCTGCTGTCTCTGACCCTGGCAGACTTTGGGGTTGGGCGCGCCAGTAGCGCAGGGTTTGTAAACTCATCAAGAGGGTTAGGACATAGATAAGCCAGATACCACCGACAATCAGATGAATGGCGATCGTGGTGCCCCAAATCAGAGACAACGCTAGGAAAGCCTTGCGACGGCGACCCTCAGAACGCGGTTGTAATGGAGGACTCTCTGGGTCATCAACCCACTCCGACAGGAGTTCGTCGAGGGGATCGGCTTCGTTGTAGAAACTGTTTTCGGGCCAGGAATTCTCCGGCATAGGTCACCTGATTGAGAAACCAGTACTTATCCAGTCCCTTAAAGAAGCTGGGAATGAGATAACACCACACTGTGCAGCCTTCGCAGACGGGGAGTCGGCCTTGGGAGCGGCGATACTCCTCTACCACCTGGGAGGACCTGTACAGTTCGTACAGGCGACCATTGATGGGGACTCCCTTCTGCGCAAAGTGGTAGCACGGTAGCAGCAACTCATCATTGGGGGAAATGGCAATCACGGCATCCACCGCCTTACAACGGGGATTGTGAGTCCTGTTTCCCCCTGCGCGAATGAGGGCTAATGCTGCCTTATTGTAACCAACATTGTTATACTTCTTCGCCGTTTGTTCAATGCTGTTGGCAATTTCGGGAGTGGGGTTCTTTTTGTCGTTGTAGTGTTCGTGGGCAGTAAAGGCAGGGTTGAGCCAAACCCGTACCCCTAAACTTTGGGCAAATTCAGCCACTTCCCCAATTCGTTCATAGTTCTGGGCTGTCACGGTGTGGTTCAGCACGGGATATTCACCCAACTCAAGGGCAATCTTGACCGATTCCACCAGCGTGTCAAAAATTTTCACGCCCCGCGACTGATCATGGGTGGCAGCATCCGGCCCATCAAGGGAAAAATTCAAGAAATCCACCACCCCCTGAATTTCCTTGGCACGACGGGGATAGAGAATGGTATTGGTTGTCATGCTGGTGATGAAACCGAGACGCTTGGCTTCGCGGTAAATTGCTGGCGCATCGGCCCGCAGCAGCGGTTCGCCCCCCGTAAAGTCCACGTATTTCACGCCTAAGCGCTTCAAATCCCGTAGGTTGGTTTGGATGGTACTAAAGTCGGCTTCCTTGCCTGGTTCCAGCGCCCAAATGTCGCAGAAATGGCAGCGGGCGTTACAGCGGTAGGTCAGGTAGTAGTTAGCAACCAGTGGACTCATTGAGTATCTTCCTTAGGGAATTCAATCAAGGCCAAGCTAAAGAGGCAACAACAGCAAATGAGTTTATGCAAGCAATTGAAAACTTTCTAGACAAAACTTTATCCGAGTTGGCGTTGATGAACAGTTTAGCACTCCGCTGAGCGCAAGGACGGCGAGACCTCACCTGCACCTGCTGCCAGTTTAGCAATGCTTATTATTTATAAATATTTTTTATATTAAAGACATATTGCTATTTACCTAAGTTATCTTTTACCGTGAGGGTATGCGCAATTGTGAGGATAGCCCCATGAATCAACTCCTTAGCCAACGCACCCCGACCTCTTTAATCACCAAAATCCGTCAATGGCTAATGACTTATCCAATTACGACGCCAGCGATCGCCCACCGCATTTGTCGCTGGATTCCTGCCCAATGTCCCTTTGCCCGCACCTTCTCCCTCTTTGGTCGGCCAGTCATTACCATTCCCCCCCTGTGTAAACTCAATCCCTTTTATGAGGAGGTGGTGATGCTGCGGTTGCGCGCCCTGACCTACCTCAGTGATGTCTGCCAAGAGGACATCAGTCAATACGTCTAGACTACCTGTCTAGGTTGCGTCGTGTCTAGGCGACGTCTTGGCAGCGAGGAACAGGCAGTTGCTATAGGATTAGAGTATATAGCTTTGTATCCATGGTGCCCGTCGCATGCTGAAAGCCCTCTTTGGCGATCCCAATCAGCGCAAGGTTAAAAAGTATCAGCCCCTTGTGGTCGAAATTAACCTGCTGGAGGAACAGGTTCAGGCCCTCAGCGATAGTGAGCTACAGGCTAAGACCGCTGAATTTCGGCAGCGATTGGACAATGGCGAAACCCTGGATGATTTGCTGCCAGAAGCCTTTGCAGTGGTGCGCGAGGCCTCACGACGGGTACTGGGGATGCGCCACTTTGATGTCCAGCTCATCGGTGGCATGATTCTCCACGATGGCCAAATTGCTGAAATGAAAACCGGCGAAGGCAAAACCCTCGTGGCCACGCTCCCAGCCTACTTGAACGCCCTCACAGGTAAGGGGGTACACATTGTTACGGTCAACGACTATCTGGCCCGGCGGGATGCGGAATGGATGGGGCAGGTGCATCGCTTTTTGGGTCTGACGGTCGGACTCATTCAGCAGCAAATGGCACCCCAAGAGCGACAGAAAAGCTATGCCTGCGATATTACCTATGCCACCAACAGCGAAATCGGCTTTGACTACCTGCGGGACAATATGGCTACCTCCATGGTGGAGGTGGTGCAGCGTCCCTTCAACTACTGCATCATTGACGAGGTGGATTCGGTACTCATTGACGAAGCCCGCACCCCCTTAATTATTTCGGGTCAAGTGGAGCGTCCCACCGAGAAGTACCTCAAGGCAGCTGAGATTGCCCGCCTCCTGAAAAAGGACGAGCACTATGAGGTGGATGAAAAAGCGCGCAATGTGCTGATGACCGATGAAGGGTTTATTGAGGCGGAGAAGTTGCTGGGGGTAAGCGATCTCTATGACCCCCAAGATCCCTGGGCGCACTACATCTTTAATGCCATCAAGGCCAAGGAACTCTTCCAGCGGGATGTGAACTACATTGTCCGCAATGGTGAAGTGGTCATTGTGGATGAGTTCACTGGACGGGTCATGGTGGGTCGCCGCTGGAGTGATGGCTTGCATCAGGCGATCGAAGCCAAAGAAGGCCTGGAAATTCAAAATGAGTCCCAAACCCTGGCCACAATTACCTACCAAAATCTCTTTCTGCTTTATCCCAAGTTGGCGGGGATGACGGGTACAGCCAAGACCGAAGAGGCGGAATTCGAGAAAATTTACAAGCTAGAAGTGACCGTGGTGCCCACCAATCGCCCCAGTCAGCGGCGGGACTTTCCCGATGTGGTCTATAAAACCGAGCGGGCCAAATGGCTGGCAGTGGCCTCTGAATGTGCTGAGGTGCACGCTACGGGTCGGCCAGTGCTAGTGGGAACCACCAGTGTGGAAAAGTCAGAGCTATTGTCCCAACTGCTGCGGGAGTTGGAAATTCCCCATAACCTTCTGAATGCCAAGCCCGAAAATGTGGAGCGAGAGGCGGAGATCATTGCCCAAGCCGGACGCAAGGGGGCAGTGACGATCTCAACCAACATGGCAGGCCGAGGAACAGACATTATTCTGGGGGGGAATGCCGACTACATGGCTCGCCTCAAGGTACGGGAGTATTTTATGCCCCGGATTGTGATGCCCCCCAGTGATGACCCGATGATGCTGTTGGGACTAAAAATGGATCGCGGCGGTGGTCAAGGCTTCAGTCAAGGGGCACAGAAAAATTGGAAGGCCTCACCGGGACTTTTCCCCTGCGAAATGAGCAAGGAGGCAGAAAAGCTGCTGCGCCATGCGGTGGATGTAGCCGTCAAGACCTATGGTGAGCGCAGTCTGCCGGAGTTGCAGGCAGAGGACATGCTGGCGATTGCCTCGGAGAAAGCACCGACCGAAGACCCTGTGATTCAAGCCCTGCGGGATGCCTTTAACCGTATCCGCGAAGAATATGAGGTGGTTACCAAGAAAGAACACGAAGAGGTGGTGGCCCTCGGTGGCCTACACGTCATTGGCACAGAACGCCATGAATCGCGGCGGATTGATAATCAGTTGCGGGGACGGGCCGGACGTCAAGGCGACCCCGGATCAACGCGCTTTTTCCTAAGCTTGGAGGATAACCTGCTGCGAATTTTTGGGGGCGATCGCATTGCCAGTATCATGAACGCCATGCGCATTGATGAAGATATGCCAATTGAGTCGCCGCTGTTGACTCGCAGTCTGGAAAATGCCCAGCGCAAGGTGGAAACCTACTACTACGACATCCGCAAGCAAGTCTTTGAATACGACGAGGTGATGAATAACCAGCGGCGCGCCATCTATGCTGAGCGGCGGCGAGTGCTCGAAGGGGAAGACCTCAAGGATCGGGTGCTAGAGTACGCCGAAAAAACCATGGATGACATTATTGCCGCCTATGTCAATCCCGATCTACCGCCGGAGGAATGGGATTTGGAGGGTTTAGTCGCCAAGGTGCAGGAATTTGTGTATTTACTTGCGGACCTGCGCCCTGAGCATCTGGCGCACCTCAGCGTACCGGAGATGCAGGCCTTTTTGCATGAGCAAGTGCGCACTGCCTACGAGCAAAAGGAAGCGCAAATTGAGGCCATTCAACCGGGCTTGATGCGGCAGGCAGAACGGTTCTTTATTCTGCAGCAAATTGACCTGCTGTGGCGGGAGCACCTGCAACAGATGGATGCCCTGCGGGAGTCCGTCGGCCTACGGGGCTATGGTCAAGAGGATCCCTTGGTGGAGTATAAACGGGAGGGCTATGAACTGTTCCTGGACATGATGGTGATGATTCGCCGCAATGTCGTGTACTCCCTGTTCCAATTCCAGCCCCAAGTGGCACCGCCCCCAGAGCAGGTCTCCTCATCCTCAGAGCAGGGGTAATCCGATTTCCCCAGAAACCCATCTGCCCATTGGAGCCCTCTTTAGGGCGTCGGCGTCAACTATACTGGCGTAGTCTCAGTATGGATGGATTGGTTCAAGGGTGCTTGCACGCTCAGCTTATTTAGTTTTTGGGAATGGACTGACGGTCGCGATCGCCAGCGCCAACATTGTCCTTGCCCAAGAGATTCAGGGCGATCGCCTGAACGTCAATGGCCGCGACTATCCAGTGGCTTGGCAGCAGTGGCGCGATGCCCAAAATCAACTGCGCACCGGCATTAGTGACGGGGGCCTGGCCCAGCGCTTTGGTGTTCTCCTTGGCGATACCACAGATCCCTTTCAGCAGCCAGTGGCATGGTTTCAGCGCCAATTTAGTCCTTTGGCCGTGCGCTTTAGCGCCAATGGCATGTATCGTTACCTAGACATTACGCCCTGGATTGAGCAACATCAGTGGCGGGTGCAACCCCAGGGCAATACGCTCCAGATCAGCACACCCCCAGCCCGGATTCTCAGTTGGCGGCAGGGACGGCAACCGTGGGGCGATCGCTGGGTCTTTGAATTGGACCGCCCCACCCCTTGGCAGATCAATCGCCTCACCTTTAGCCGCACCGCTTTGACGCCTCGGGATCTCAGTCTCACAATTGAAGCCACAGGACAATTGGCCCCGCTCCCCAAGGTCAAAATTACGGCTACCCCGGATCGCACAGTATTGGAGACCCAAATTCCCGGCACAGTTCGCCCAGTGGCCTCAATGCTGCTCAACCCACCGCGTCTGGTGATTGATTTTCGCAGTGATGCGCCACCTCCCCGCACAATTCAATGGGCACCGGGACTGCGCTGGCAACAGCAAACGGTCATCCTAGGCACTCGTCAGTTCCCTGTGGATCTACTCATCATCAATCCCCAACAGCCGGGGCTGCGTCTGCGTCCCCTGGAAATAAGCCCCACAACCTTGGTGGGCCTAGCAACGGTGCCGGAATTGGCGCAACGCTGGCAGGCAGCCGCAGCAATTAATGGCGGGTTCTTTAATCGCGATCGCCAAGCTCCCTTAGGGGCAATTCGCAGGGAGGGTAACTGGCTCTCCGGCCCGATTCTCAATCGCGGTGCCATTGGCTGGGACGATCGCGGCCAGATTGTTGTGGGTCGCCTCAGTTTGCAGCAGCGGGTGAGGACGCCGACCGGCACAGTGCCCATTGTCACGTTCAATTCTGGTTATGTCCAAGCAGGTCTTGCCCTCTATACCCCCAGTTGGGGCGGGAGCTACCAAGGGAAGACGGGCAGTGAAGTCGTGATTACGGTGCGCAATGAACAGGTGGTGGGGCAGCAACCCATCAACAAGGATCAAACGGTTCCCATTCCCTCAGAGGGCTTCCTACTGGTGGCGCGTAACTTTAATTCCGCCTTGGCCAACTTCCCACCGGGGGCGGCGGTGCAACTGGAAACGACTGCTGTGCCTGCTGCCTTTAATCGCATTCCCAATATTGTTGGTGCCGGTCCCTTACTGGTGGAGCAGGGGCGGGTGGTCTTGAATGCGGCACTGGAGCAATTTGGGGCCGGCTTGGATGCCCAGGCGGCCCCCCGCAGTGCCATGGGGAATCGCAGTGATGGCAGCATTGTCTGGGTCACCACCCACAACCGTATAGGTGGCATGGGGCCCACCCTGGCAGAATGGGCACAAATTGTCCATCGGTTGGGCTTGATCAATGCAGTGAATCTGGATGGAGGCAGCTCAACGGCCCTTTATCTAGGGGGTGTGTTGGTGGATCGCCATGGGGTGACAACGACGCGGGTCAACAATGCCCTTGGGGTCTTTTGGCAGCCAACCCCCTAGAGATAGGCCAAAGGATTGCTCGGTTCGCCGTTCAAGCGCACTTCAAAGTGGAGGTGCGGGCCTGTTGACAGTCCCGTAGAGCCAACCTCAGCAATGGGCTGCCCCTGTTGCACAAATTGGCCTTCCCGTACGAGGAGCCGCTGGGCATGGGCATAGAGCGTTGTCATCCCGCCGCCATGATCTAGGATCACGGTTTGCCCGTAGCCCCCTGACCAACCGGCAAAGATCACGGTGCCCGCTTCAGCAGCAAAGATGGGGGTGCCAAAATCAGCACCAAAATCTACACCCGCATGGAACCGCTGCCTCCCCAAGATGGGATGAATCCGCCAACCAAAGGGACTGGTTAGCGGTGCTTGAATCGGGTAAGCCAGACGGCCACTGCGGGGCAAGGGTGGAGCACCCCTGGGGACATAGCCGAGGCGTTGGCTAAGGAGTTGCTGAATGGCAACGCTGTCACGGGCCAGTTGGGCTTCAATGGAGGCAAGGGCCTGGCGATCGCTCCGCAGACGGGCAATGAGTTGGCGTTGACTGTGGGCTTCCCGTTCGTAGATGTCGTGCTGCTGTTGGAGTTGCTGGCGCAGGGCTTGAATAAATCGCTGTTGTACTTGAATTTGCCGCTCCTGCTGCTGAAGTTGCTGGCGATCGCGAACCAAGGCAGCCAAGTGCTGGCGATCGCGGGCATACACCTGACGCAGACGCCCCTGCCGCTCCAGCCAGTCATTGAGGGTCTCTGCTTCAAAGAGCATGGCCCACTGGGGAATCTCACGATAGCGTTGTAGCCGCCGCAGGCGATCGCTAATCACGGCAACACTGGCCCTGTAGCGGCGACTCAGAAGCTGTTGTTGCTCCTTGAGCTCCTTGAGCAAGTTTTCTGCCGCCTGTAGGCGATCGCGGGCCGCCGCCAACTGTTGGCTGGTTGTATCCACATTCGTTTCCAAACGCTGCAGGCGATCGCTCGCCGCTGCCTCAAGGCGTTCTAGTTGTTGACGTTGCTGACCGACTGCCTGCTGCTGCTGCTGGTGTTGTTGGATCACCCGCTGCCAATACGCCAGGTTCTGGGAGGGGGCCGTCGCCCAAGCCGCCAGAGTTACCCATAGCATCACTAGCAGCCCAAGGCAAAGGTAGAGCCCGTAGCGGTATTGCTTTGGCATTGACCTTCCCCAACAACCCCTTCAAAAAATACCTTCAAAAATTACGTTGCCGTGAGTCGCATTATCCAGCCCTTGCTGCCTGCTGGAGAAAGCGAATTGCCCACTGGGGATGGCCGCCCCAATGGAGATGCAGATAACTGGCGTGGATTCGGGAGTTGCCCCAGCCCTCCGGTTCACCCGCCAATTGCCACAGAGGCCTTGCGGGCGGCACGCTCAAACAGGAATAGTGAAATTCATGGCCTTGAACCGTCTCTCCTGCCTGCACACACACCGTTGTTTGTAAAGCTGTCGCTTGGCGATAGCCGAGGGTGAGTTTTTTACCCATGTGGGCAACCGTTGGCCAGTATCCCACCAAGGGGTAGTAGTGTCCCTCGAAGGTTTCGATGCCTTGGCTGAGGTACATCAGGCCACCACACTCCGCATAGAGGGCTAAGCCCCCTTGAATGGCCTGCCGCAGTGAGCCAAGGAACGAGTGATTCGCTGCTAGCTCTGGGGCAAAGACCTCCGGAAAGCCACCCCCCAAGATCAAGCCCTGCAGATCCGTAGGCAAGTGGGTATCCCGTAGGGGTGAGACTGGGATTAACGTTGCCCCCAAAGCGCGAAGCAAATCAAGGGTGTCAGCATAGTAAAAGTGGAAGGCTGCATCTTGGGCAATGCCAATGGTGACTTGAGTCAGGGGGGAAACGTTAAAAGGCGGGTCTGGGGGCGGCGGAGCAGGGGCAAGCAGTGGTGTAAGCCGCTCCCAGTCAAAACAGGTGTTTCCCAAATGGGCAAGGCGATCGCCCAAGGCTTGAAACTCGCGGGATTCCTGGGGCGGCACTAGGCCGAGGTGCCGACTGGGGAGTGCCAAGGCCTGATCGCGATAGAGGACGCCAAGAATCGGCACCCCCAGGGGGGCAAGGGCAGCTTCTAACAGTTGCCGGTGGCGATCGCTGGCCACCCGATTCAAGACCACACCAGCAATCTCAAGCGATGGATTGTAGTGGCAAAAGCCATAGACCACCGCCGCCACCGATGCTGCCTGTTTTTGGACATCTAAGACCAGGAGGATGGGTGCCTGCAACAGTTGGGCAATGTGCGCTGTACTCCCCTCATGGCTCCCGCCCCGGCCATCAAATAGGCCCATGACCCCCTCAATGAGTACCGCATCCATCCCCTGACTGTGGTAGCCGACGCAGGCGCTGACATAGTCAGGACTGGTTAAGATCACATCGAGGTTACGGCAAGGTCGGCCACTGATGGCCCTGTGAAACAGCGGATCAATGTAGTCAGGGCCCACCTTAAAGGTTTGCACCCGCTGCCCCCGTGCCCTTAGAGCCGCATTTAAGGCTAGGGCAACTGTGGTTTTGCCGACGCCGCTGCGATCGCCTGCTATCACCAACGCCATTGTTAATCCCTTCCCCAAGAAAAATCAATCTATGCCTGCAATCCACTCCAACACCGCTATTTTGCCGCTATTCCCTGATCAACTGCCCTCAGGGGCACTCCCCACCCCTGTAAGATAGGAGACTAAGCGTGCACTCAAGAGTTGGGTCAGGGTCTATGACAGCGGTAACTTCAGTCCCCCGTTTCTGTGAAGGAATTCAGTATTTTGGCAATGATTGGCCAGACTGGGATCGCTATGGTCAAAGGCCACTCCTGAGTACCCAGCAGCCCGCCCTTACAGATCTGGAGGCCCCGGAAGCAGCCTATCAAACGCTCCTCTATGCCGATGCCCTCCGCTATCTGATCTTACAGATGACCGGCAGTAAGGCCTCAGGTCATCCCGGCGGCTTTGCCAGTCAAGCAGAAGCCTATGCTGCCCTGGTGATGTTGGGACACAAAAATATCATTACGGAAGTGGGGCACCATGCGCCGGGCTTTTATGCCGCCCTGTTCTTGGATCGCTCCCTAGAGAAAATGGGCATTTATACGGTTCAGGACCTGCGCGATCGCTTCCGCGAAAAACATGGTCTGCTTGGCCACCTCTCAGGCTATATTCCGGGGGTTCTGGCGCCTGCCGGCCCCCTGGGACAGGGGCAGCACTTTGCCATGGCCGCTGCTTGGTTACACCGCCAGACCCTCTTTCCCTTCACCTTAGGGGATGGCGGCCTAGGGGAGCCCTACGTCATGAGCAGCATGGCGCACTTCCACACCGCTTTCCCAGAGGTCACCAACTTCCTACCGGTTCTGGTCTGGAATGGCTTCAGCCAAGAACACCACAGCATGGTTTCTCGGAAAACCAATCCCGAAATGATGGCCTACTGGCACGGCAACGGTTTCCAAGAGGTGGTGCTAGTGGATGCCAAGGACTTTGACGACAGCGGTCAAGAGGGGGACTACGTCGATAGCACTCAGTTTTCCTTTGGGCAGCGCTTGGCCTTTGTGCAGGCGGTCCTTAAGGGGATGCAAGAGGCAGCGCGATCGGCTCTCGCTGGCAACCTGACCGTCTTTATTCTCAAACAACTGAAGGGGGCAGGTGTTCATGCCAAGGGGGCAAAATCCCATAATCTCTACGCCCAGCACACCCTCGATAACCCCGATATTGTCAATGCCCTCAAAGCCCGTGCCCTTTCTCCTGCCGCCTGGGAACTGGTGCGTCAAAACTCCGTGGCAGCCGCCGGCGGGCCAGCGGCGGAGGTGGTGGTTACAGAGCAGGTCTTGGATTTACCTCCCCTTGGCGAGATTGCCCTTGAGGCCTATGCCTTGGGGGAAAGCAAAGTCGCCACAACTGCCATGGGGCGCATGGTGGCAGAAGTGGGGCAGCGCGATCGCCGCTACCTTGTCACCAATGCCGATGGCAATGAGGCTTCTGGGATTGGCAACATCAACCAAGCTCTCAAGATCATTCACCCAACGACGGATCCCCTCTACAACCAAGTTCCCAATGGCCAAGTATACGAACCCCTGAGCGAGGATGCCTGTGCGGGTCTAGCAGCAGGGTTGTGCTTGATGGGCAGCCGTAGTCTTTGGTGCTCCTACGAATCCTTTGCCATTAATGGTCTCCCCATTTGGCAAACGGTCACCCAGGCGATGGCAGAACTGCGCCGCCCCACCCCTTCAACGGTTACCCTTTTCACCGCCGGTGCCCTTGAGCAGGGACGCAATGGCTGGACGCATCAACGCCCGGAAATTGAAGCCTACTACGGTGCCCTATTGCGCAATGGCAATATCTTTGTCCTCTTTCCGCCGGATGCCAATAGTATTCAAGTGTGCTATCGCTGGGCACTGACAACCCAAAATAAAGGGATTGCCATCTTTGCTAGTAAAACTCCCCTACCTGTGCGCACCACCTTTGCCCAAACAGAGCAGGCCCTGAATGAGGGTGCGGTGACCCTTTACGAGTCTGCCAGTGGTGGTTCCACATTGGTGCTGGCGGTGCTGGGGGATATGATTTTGCAACCCGTTTACAGTGCCCTACCTCAGTTGGAGCAGCTTGGCTATCGGGTGCGGATTGTCTCGGTCATCAATCCTCGGCGACTATACCGCCCCATGGATGTTGCCTGGCACACTTGCGCCGAACCCGATGGCGGCTTTGCTGATGAGACCACCTTTCAGCGGCTCTTTGACGGCGATGCTCTCTTGGGGGTAACGGGGGGAGCCTCGGCCCTATTAGAACCCGTTCTGCTGCGTGCCACTTGTCCTCGCGATCTACTGGCTTGGCAGCGCGGTGAAACAACGGCGAGCGCTGCCGAACTGATGGCCTACAATGGCCTCACCCCCGAAGCGATTTGCGATCGCGCCCGTTCACTGCTGAAGTAAGTGCCCATGACTGCTGCCCATCACAAAGCCCGTGCCCTCAAGCCCGGTAGCCCTCGCCCCGCCAAGACCCTATGCAGTGAGTGTGGCCTCTGCGACACCTACTACATCCACTATGTCAAAGAGGCCTGTGCCTTCCTCAATCAACAGTTTGAGACCCTTGAGCAGCAAAGTCATGGCCGTGCCCGTGATCTTGACAACTGGGATGAGTGCTACTTTGGCGTTCACCAGGAGATGATGGCGGCTCGCAAAACAGAGCCGATTCCGGGAGCCCAGTGGACGGGCATCGTCAGCACTATTGCCATTGCCCTGTTGGAATCGGGACGGGTTGAGGGCGTTGTCTGTGTTCAAAATAGCCAGAGCGATCGCTTTACCCCCAAGCCGGTGATTGCCCGCACCCGTGAGGAGATTTTGGCAGCGCGGGTAAACAAGCCCACCCTATCTCCCAATCTTTCGGTGCTAGAGCAGGTGGAACAAGCTGGCCTCAAACGGCTGTTGGTGATTGGGGTTGGTTGTCAAATTCAGGCCCTGCGAGCCGTTCAGGACAAACTGGGTCTAGAGAAGCTCTATGTGTTGGGAACCCCCTGCGTGGATAACGTCACCCGTGCGGGTCTGCAAAAATTCCTGGAAACCACCAGCCGATCGCCCGAGACGGTGATTTACTACGAGTTCATGCAGGACTTTCGCGTACATTTCAAGCACAGCGACGGCTCCACAGAAACCGTGCCCTTCTTTGGCCTCAAAACCAATCAACTCAAGGATGTTTTTGCCCCCTCCTGCATGAGTTGCTTTGACTATGTCAATGGCCTTGCCGATTTGGTGGTGGGATATATGGGGGCCCCCTTGGGTTGGCAGTGGCTGGTGGTGCGCAATGAGCGGGGTCAAGAAATGCTGGACCTTGTGCGGGATCAATTGGAAATCCAGCCCGTCACGAGTGCTGGCGATCGCCACGCTGCGGTACAACAAAGCATTCCTGCCTACGATAAAGGCGTTACCCTGCCTATGTGGGCGGCCAAACTGGTGGGCTTAGTGATTGAGCGTATTGGCCCCAAAGGGCTTGAATATGCCCGCTTTTCCATTGATTCACACTTCACCCGCAACTATCTCTATGTGCGGCGCAACTATCCCCAAAAACTTGCCGCCCATGTGCCCGCCTTTGCCAAAAAAATTGTGGATCAGTATCAACTCCCCGCCCAGTAATCGCCATAAAAAAGCCCCCCTGTGGGGAGCCAGATTTGGACTTATCACTACTTATCACTAGAGAGGTTTAGGAGCGACCTTTTTAGGCTTCAATGCTCGGGGCAATCATCGCCACAGGAGCCAATTCACCGCTAGCCAAGTCGAGGGGGAAGTTGTGGGCATTGCGCTCATGCATCACCTCAATACCAATGTTGGCGCGGTTGATAATGTCTGCCCAAGTGTTGATCACGTTGCCTTGCGCATCCACAACGGAGTGGTTGAAGTTGAAACCATTGAGGTTAAAGGCCATCGTGCTAATACCGAGGGCGGCAAACCAGATACCCACCACTGGCCAAGCCGCGAGGAAGAAGTGCAGGGAGCGGCTGTTGTTGAAGCTGGCGTATTGGAAGATCAGCCGACCAAAGTAACCGTGAGCGGCCACAATGTTGTAGGTTTCTTCCTCTTGACCGAACTTGTAGCCATAGTTGGTGGATTCGGTTTCCGTAGTTTCCCGAATCAAGCTGGAGGTCACCAGAGAACCGTGCATAGCGGCAAACAAAGCACCACCAAAGACACCCGCCACCCCCAGCATGTGGAAGGGGTGCATGAGGATATTGTGTTCAGCTTGGAACACAATCATGAAATTGAAGGTACCGGAAATCCCCAGCATCAGTCCATCGGAAAAGCTGCCTTGACCAATGGGGTAGATCAACAGCACAGCCGTTGCCGCTGCCACAGGGGCAGAGAAGGCCACAGGAATCCAAGGCCGCATACCGAGACGGTAGCTGAGTTCCCACTCCCGACCCATGTAGCAGAAAATGCCGATCAGGAAGTGGAAGATGATCAGTTGGTAGGGCCCACCATTGTACAGCCACTCGTCAAGGGAAGCGGCATCCCAGATTGGGTAGAGGTGTAACCCAATGGCATTAGAGGAGGGCACCACTGCCGCTGTAATGATGTTGTTGCCATAGAGCAAGGAGCCGGAAACAGGCTCACGGATGCCATCAATATCCACAGGGGGTGCGGCAATAAAGGCAATGACAAAGCAAATCGTTGCGGCAAGAAGCGTCGGGATCATGATCACCCCAAACCAGCCAATATAAAGGCGGTTCTCGGTGCTGGTGATCCAATCGCAAAAACGCTCCCACAGATTCGCTGTCTGACGACGTTGCAGAACTGTAGTCATAGTCGTTATGAATCCATAAATAACAACGGGACCAAAGCAGCAGTAATAAACACTGCAAGTTCCTATTTTTTAATTATATGGTTATATTTTTGACTAGCAATGGATTTGAGGTCAAACTTTACAGGATCAAAGGAATCTTGTCTATCCATTGATTTTTATCAATTTCTTAGATTGAAGCTGGGGAGGTACCAGAGTCTCTTACCCTTAAGCTTTTCTAATATTGAGCCCCTTAATCCCCGTGGGCCGTAACGCAATAAAAAACCGCCCCTAGGTTTAGGAGCGGCTGTGTAAAAGTTCAGTAGATAACGTTGCTTAGCCGTTGATGCTGGGAGCAATCATGGCCACAGGAGCAGACTCAGCGCTGGCCAAGTCGAGGGGGAAGTTGTGAGCATTGCGCTCGTGCATCACTTCCATACCCAAGTTGGCACGGTTGATGATGTCCGCCCAGGTGTTGATCACGTTGCCCTTGGCATCAATGACCGAGTGGTTGAAGTTGAAGCCATTCAGGTTAAAGGCCATGGTGCTGATCCCCAAGGCGGTAAACCACACACCCACCACCGGCCAAGCGGCCAAGAAGAAGTGCAGGGAGCGGCTGTTGTTGAAGCTGGCGTATTGGAAGATCAACCGGCCAAAGTAACCGTGGGCAGCCACGATGTTGTAGGTTTCTTCCTCTTGACCAAATTTGTAACCGTAGTTGGCGGATTCGGTTTCGGTGGTTTCACGGATCAAGCTGGAGGTCACCAGAGAACCGTGCATGGCGCAGAACAGCGCCCCACCAAAGACACCGGCTACACCCAGTTGGTGGAAGGGGTGCATGAGAATGTTGTGCTCCGCTTGGAACACAATCATAAAGTTGAAGGTACCAGAGATACCGAGGGGCATCCCGTCAGAGAAGCTGCCTTGACCAATGGGGTAGATCAAGAAGACTGCAAAGGCAGAAGCCAGGGGGGCAGAGTAGGCCACGCAGATCCAAGGCCGCATACCGAGGCGGTAGCTGAGTTCCCACTGGCGACCCATGTAGCAGGAGGCACCCAACAGGAAGTGGAAGATGATCAGTTGGTAGGGGCCACCGTTGTAGAGCCACTCATCGAGGGAAGCAGCTTCCCAAATGGGGTAGAAGTGCAAGCCAATGGCGTTGCTAGAGGGGACAACTGCACCCGTGATGATGTTGTTGCCATAGAGCAAAGAGCCAGAAACAGGCTCACGGATGCCATCGATGTCCACAGGGGGAGCAGCGATGAAGGCAATCACAAAGCAGATGGTTGCGGCTAATAGGGTGGGGATCATGATCACCCCAAACCAGCCCACATAAAGGCGGTTATCGGTGCTCGTCACCCAGTTACAAAACCGCTCCCACAAATTCGCGCTTTCGCGACGTTGGAGAGTTGTGGTCATAGTCGTGATAAGTCCAAATATATTTGATTTACAAACCCTTGAAAACAGTCATCAACTGCAAGGGCTTAAGCATTAACTTAATATTCGCCCCAAGGGATCGGGGAGGGGTCTAAATTATTGTTAGTAAAACTAAATACGCAGTTGTATTTATTTATTTTCCTTAATGATTTTATTTCGATTGATTGCGAGCGATCGCCCCCCGAGGATAAGCTCAAGGGTTAAGATATTTTAAGCAATTCTGTTTAGGGCAGAGCCTTCCCATGCGCGTAATTTTAATGACTGGCAAAGGTGGCGTTGGTAAAACCTCAGTAGCGGCAGCGACGGGGCTACGCTGTGCCGAGTTGGGGTACAAAACCTTGGTGCTCAGTACCGATCCTGCCCACTCCCTTGCCGATAGTTTTGACAGGGAACTGGGGCATGTGCCAGTGGCCGTTGCCGAAAATCTCTGGGGTGCTGAACTAGATGCCCTCATGGAACTGGAGGACAACTGGGGAGCCGTCAAGCGCTACATTACCCAAGTATTGCAGGCGCGGGGGTTAGAAGGGGTTCAGGCGGAGGAATTAGCCATCCTGCCGGGGATGGATGAAATTTTTGCCCTTGTGCGTATGAAGCGCCACTACGACGAAGGTCAATACGATGTCCTCATCATTGACTCTGCCCCCACAGGCACGGCGCTGCGGCTGTTGAGCCTCCCCGAGGTGAGCGGCTGGTATATGCGCCGCTTCTACAAACCCTTACAGCGGATGTCCGTGGCCTTGCGACCAATTGTGGAGCCAATTTTCAAGCCCTTGGTCGGGTTCTCTTTGCCCGATCAAGAGGTCATGGATGCGCCCTATGAATTCTATGAGCAGATTGAAGCCCTTGAAAAAGTTCTCACCGACAACACGCAAACCTCCGTGCGCTTGGTGACCAATCCAGAAAAGATGGTGATCAAGGAATCCCTTCGTGCCCATGCCTATCTCAGCCTCTACAATGTGGCTACGGATTTAGTGGTGGCCAACCGCATTTTGCCAGAGACCGTGCATGATCCCTTCTTTGCCCGCTGGAAAGAAACCCAGCAACAGTATCGCCAAGAGATTCACGACAATTTTCGCCCACTGCCCGTCAAGGAAGTGCCCCTGTTTGCTGAGGAACTCTGTGGTTTAGCAGCGCTGCACCGCCTGAAGGAGACCCTCTATGGTGATGAGGATCCAGCTCAGGTTTATTACCACGAGCAAACCATTCGAGTGGTGCCCAGCGATGGCCAGTACAGCCTTGAACTGTATCTACCGGGGGTCCCCAAGGAAAAAATTGAACTGCACAAGACGGCGGATGAGTTGAATATTCGCATTGGCAACCATCGTCGTAATATGGTGCTCCCCCAAGGATTAGCGGCACTGCAACCGGTGGGCGCGAAAATGGAGGCGGACTACCTGAAAATCCGCTTTGCTAGTGCCACCAATGGCTAATTCAACTAATCGTGACCGATGACACTTGCCCCTGTGGCCATGACTAGGCTGGCGATCGCCACCACCAATCTAACCAAGGTTTATCGTTCTGGTCATCAGGAGACCCCTGTTCTGCAGGGAATTGATCTGCAAATCCAAGCCGGTCATCTCCATCTGCTGATGGGACCTTCGGGGTCAGGGAAAACTACTCTGCTCTCGATTTTGGCCGGTATTCTTGCCCCCACCAGTGGTCAAGTGGTTGTCCTAGGCCAAGAGATCACCCAACTGTCCAAGGCCGCCCTAGCAAAATTTCGCCTGCAAAATATTGGCTTTATCTTTCAGAGTTTTAATCTTTTCCCTGCCTTGACCGCACTGGAAAATGTTGAAATTGCCCTCAATCTTAAGGGCATTAAAGGTAAAAAAGCGAAGGAACAGGCAGTAGCACTTCTCAAGGCAGTTGGCTTGGGCGATCGCCTCGACTTTATGCCCGCCAACCTCTCCGGGGGTCAAAAACAACGGGTTGCCATTGCCCGTGCCTTGGCGGGTGAGCCAAAGATCATTTTTGCCGATGAACCCACAGCCTCCCTTGATTCCCAAAATGGCCAACAAGTGATCAAGATTCTCTACAAGCTGGCCAAACAAAATGACTGCACGGTATTGATTGTTACCCATGATCCGCGGATTACAGCCATTGCCGATCGCATCACCAAAATTGAGGATGGCAAAATCAGCAACAGTTAAGCTTGCTCCCGTTGTACCCAGCGTTCCCAAAGGAGTTGCAGCGTCAGAGCCACGAGCCCCAACGCAATAATGCTAAAGACACCCGTTGCCAGGGTACACAAACCAACCACGAGGGTGCGCACGGCGACTGCCAAGCTATAAACCAGTTGATGATGAGCACTGACGGCATGGGTAGCAAAGAGGTAGGCGATCGCCCCTGTGAGCCGATAAAGGAGAAGCCCAAGGGTACCAGCAATTAACGCACCGGTTAAACAGCGTAATGGGCTAGTTTTGGGGGAAAGAAGGGTCATGGACGGTATTCACCTCTGTGGGCCGATGATTCCAGAATACGGTAGCCAATGTCACGACGATAGTAGCAGTCGGCAAATGCAATGGCATTGACCGCCCCATAGGCCTTGGCCTGAGCGGTGGCAAAATCAGGGGCTAAGGCAGTGATGTTGAGAACCCGCCCGCCATTGGTGTACCACTGCCCCTCCTGCCAACGGGTACCCGCATGAAAAACAAGAACTCCCTGGGCTATTGCTTCTGGAATCCCTTGAATCACATCGCCTTTGCGATAACTGCCCGGATAACCTCCTGCTGCCATGACAACGCATAGCGCCACTTCATTGCGCCATTGCAAGGCGCCCAAACTGGCTAAGCGCCCCTCAACACAGGCTAGGATCACATCAATCAAGGGGGTTTCCAAAAGGGGCAGCACCACTTGGGTTTCAGGATCACCAAAGCGACAGTTAAACTCCACCACGTAGGGATCCCCTGCGGGTGTCACCATCAGACCCGCATAGAGCACCCCGCAGTAGTGGATGCCCCGATCCTGTAAAGCCCCAAGGGCAGGTTCAAGTATTGTCCTTTGAATTCGTTGCATTAGCTCTGGTGTCACCCAAGGTACAGGGGCATAGACCCCCATTCCCCCGGTATTTGGACCGGTATCCCCTTCGCCAATGCGCTTATGGTCTTGGGCAGGCAGCAGCGGCAGAATGGTTTTGCCATCTGTAACAGCGAGGACGGAGACCTCTTGCCCCTCCAGCACGGATTCAACGACCACCTGTTGACCAGCTACACCAAATTCGCCCCCAAAGATTCGCTCGAGGGCGGCGATCGCCGCCGCTTCTGTAGCCGCTACCGTCACTCCTTTACCCGCCGCTAAACCATCGGCCTTAATGACAATGGGGGCCCCTTTGGCTTGGACATAACGGGAGGCCGCCCCATAATTGTCAAACACCGCTGCCTTGGCCGTGGGAATCCCAGCCGCCTCCATGAGCGCCTTTGCCCAGGCTTTACTGGCTTCAATTTGTGCCCCTGCTTGGCTAGGGCCAAAGACAGGAATCTTTAGCGCCTGTAGGCGATCGCCTAAACCGGCTGCAAGGGGTACCTCTGGGCCAACAACTACTAAATCAGCGTTATTCTCTTTGGCAAATTCACCAATGCCTGTAAGGTCGGTGGCTTCAATGGCAACATTCTCACACCGCTCTAAGCAGGCTGTACCCCCATTTCCTGGTAAACAGTAAACCTGTGTCACGCGAGGAGAATCGAGTAATTTCCAGGCGATCGCGTGCTCCCGACCACCACTACCAACGACAACAACCTTCACAGACCCACTCCCAAAAGATAGGCAATCATTTTTCAAATCAATTTTCAGGAGCTTACCAAGTTTATCAGTTAACCGGCAACGTTCTCCCCCAAGGCAACAAGAAATGATAGGGGGCGATCGCCCTGCAAGGGACATTCAACCAGTTGACAAGCTCCTGATTTTCCTGATAGGCTAAAAATCGCTCAAAAATTGGGACTGTAGTTCAATCGGTTAGAGCACCGCCCTGTCACGGCGGAAGTTGCGGGTTCGAGCCCCGTCAGTCCCGTCAAAGCCACACAATTTTGCCTTGAACTCTTCAGGGATAGCTTCCAGAGTCACTTTTTCAGCTCTGGATCACTCTATAGGTGCCCTCTTTTGGCTGAGTGATGGATCGCTTCGGTTCCATAGGATAATTCGGAAGGGGCAAATATGGGCAAGAAAATGCTTTTGAGTCGCATCGGCATCACTAGCGCCAACCAGAACAATTCTCTGCTTAGGGTCACCGCTGAGCTTGGCTGCCATACATGGCCTGGAGAACCACGGCAGGATTAACCAATTGTCCTCGGTAGCGAAGCGTCCAGTGTAGGTGGGGTCCGGTTGTCCGCCCCGTCATGCCCACTCGACCAATACGTGCCCCCGTTGGTACTCGTTGCCCCTCTAGGATTAGAATGCCACCCGCGCGATCGACCATGGCTCGTCCTTGGGCGGTCTGCTCAACCCGCCCCATCATGTGGCAGTAAACGTGTTCCCAAGCTCCCGATTGAATCCGTACCAGTGTGCCACAGGCGGTGTGATCGGAAACTTCAATCACCTGCCCAGCCCACCAATTGCGGATATAGCTCCCTTGGGGTGCCGCAAAATCAAGGCCATTGTGAAATTCGGTGGTGGGTTCCCCCGTGGGTGATTGCCGGTAGCCGAAGGGAGAGGTGTAGCCTTGGAAATTTTCCACAGGAAATGAAGCATCGCTCCAGCGGAGTATCCCTGCACCTGTATTTGGGGAGGGTTGGCTGAGTTGGGGAATAGTAACCGTAGTACCCAAGGCGATCGATAGTGCCAGACGGATTTGCTGCCAATGCATGTTAAACTCCTCACATCTCCTTTGGTCTACGGCCTTAGACCGTCATTGATGCACACCGTTCCCTATTGTAGGGACCTAGGATATTTTCAGACGATGGGAAAATCAAATGGCTGCTAACGAACCCAAGGAACAGGTCGAAGGGACTCAATCAACCCTGCGCGATCGCCTGCGAGCCGAGGCAGCAGCTCCCTATCGGGGACTGCGGCGTGTTTTCTATGCTGTTTTTGCTGCTTCCGGCCTCATGGGGGCCTTTATCCTTGGCCTCAAGGGATTGGCGGGCACCGCAGGTGACGACTTGCCATGGACTCTGGCACTACAAATCGGAGTGGTTGCCCTCATGGTTGTCCTCTGGCGTTGGGATCGCGGCTAAGGTGTTTGAGCGAGCAAGAAGCGATCGTGGCCACTCAGATCTCGAAGGATTTCCACCCGTTCATAGGCTTGGGTAGCCATTGCCAAAGCTGCCACTGCTTTTCCTTGGGTGGCCATCAATTCAATAAAGAGCCAGCCTTGGGGTTGCAAATACTCTGGCGCCGTCTCAAGAATCTGGCGAATGGCCTGCAAGCCATCCGTACCGCCATCGAGGGCAAGGAGGGGTTCATGGTACTGCACCTCCGGTTGGAGGGTGGCCACGACGCTGGTGGGAATATAGGGAGGATTGCTGACAATCCCCTGCACCTGCCCTTGCAGAGGCACAATGGGGTCAAACCAATTCCCAACGTAGCACCGCACGCGATCGCCCAAAGCGTACTTTTGAATATTAACTTGCGCCACCTCTAGGGCCTCAGAGCTACAATCCACAGCATGAATCAGCGCTGCCGGAAATAACCGCGCCAACCCAATGGCGATCGCCCCACTCCCCGTACCCAAATCCAGCCAATGCCCCTGCTGTTGCCAAGGGGGTACCGTTGCTGCGACGACGGCAAGTAACTCCTCGGTTTCTGGCCGAGGAATCAGCACACTGGGGGTCACGACTAATTCGAGATCGTGCCAGTGAGCCACACCAATCAGATATTGTAGGGGGACTCGCTCTTGCCAGCGGCGTTGCCACCGCTCTTGGAGTTCTGTAAGGGGAAGTTTCAGATGAATCTGGGGCGGGAATCGGCGCAGTGTGATTTCCAGGGGACTCAGCCCTGTAAAGGCCCTGAGAAATTGTTTTAACTCCCGCAGACCACTCTCGCGCTCAGGGGCAGGAATGATCCCCTGGGCCCAATGCCACCATCTTTGGAGCGCCTCACCACTCACCAATGTATCTTGACCCTTGTTTTCTGAGGATGCTCGTATCAAAATAGCCCTAGAATTCCTAACTGTGCCTTATCCACTGTGGCAGATTTTCAGGAACAGCTTCAACGTCTGCAAGAGCAACTGCAAAGGCTGCAGGCGCAAGCAAATCAACTGCCGCCACTGATTCCTGAACCGCCGCCGCCTGTGGACCCCGACAACCCAGACTGGGCGGATGAACGGGCACGCATTGAGGCCCGCGTCCGCAGGGAGACTTCTGTGCCCGAACTCCAAGCTCAACTAATTGCTGCCCTCCTTGAAAATGAGCAGCTACGGCAGGCCCTAGAGGAGGAACGGCAAAACCATGCCCGTACCCGTGAGGGGTTAATTACTGCCTTAGGGGATGCTTTGGATACCCTTAAACGGCGGCGGCGATCGCCAAAACCCCCCTAAGGACTGGGCCACAGTGCCACGCTTAAACCCACCAGCACTAGAATGCCCCCCGTGATCACTGCCGTTGTCGGCACTTCACCAAAGAGCAGCAAAGCCAAGAGACTGGCAGCAATGGGTTCTGCCAACACCAGAAGCGTTACCCCCGTGGGGGAGAGCCAGCGCACGCCCCAATTGAGACTGGTGTGCCCCACCAACTGGGGAATCAACGCTAGCAGGAGAATAGCGCCATAGAGCTTGAGGGGCCAACCGGTGTAGGCAAGGCCCAGCAGAGGCGGTAGGGGTAGGAGCACCCCAGCAGCAGTGGCATAGGCAACAAGGGCGTAGTGGTGAATCGACAGACCCGCCTTTTGGGCAGCTTGACCACAAATAAAGTAGGCACTGACTGCCCAGGCCGCAGCGATCGCTAGCCCATTTCCCAAGAGGGGATTCCTTGCCACCGTACTCGTCGGTTCTCCCGCGCTAATTAGGGCACTGCCGCCAAAGGCGATCGCCATACCGAGCCAACCCTGGGGTTGAAGGGTTTGTCGCTGCCAAAGGTATCCCACAAGCGCCGACCAGATCGGGGTTGTGGTCACCAGCATTGTCGAGGCTGCCACCGATGTGTAGTGCAGTGAAGTGAACCAGAGGCTAAAGTGCGCTGCAAGAGCAACCCCCGCAGCCACCGCCCAACGCAGATTTTGCCGAGACAGGTCTGGCCATGGCCAAGGGTGCAGTTGTGGGATCAAACAGAGGGCGGCCACACTCAGGCGACCACTGGCAAGGAAAATGCTCAACCCCACAGTTGTCCCTAGGGAATGGGTAGGCAAACCAGTCATACCCCAGCGCACCAGCAGAGCCGCCGTCGACACCGCCAACACGCCCACGCCCAGCACAAGGGCAATTTGCCAGTGGGGCGGCCTATTTACCGACATCGGGAATGGCGACGGGTGCCTCCCCATCCAGCCCAAAGGCCCTATGCACCGCCCGCAGCGCCCGCACCCCCTCTGATTCTGCCACGACACAACTGACGCGAATTTCTGAGGTGGCAATCATTTGAATGTTGATGTTTTCACGGGCAAGGGCAGCAAACATTTGGGCAGCGATCCCCGGGCGGTGGATCATCCCTACACCGACAATGCTCACTTTGGCGATTGCGGTGTCGACGAGGACGTCACCGTAGCCCAATTGGGCCTGGACTTTTCGGAGCAGTTCCGTAGCGTCCTCGGCATCGGTAGAGGCGACTGTAAAGGCAATGTCGCGGGTCATCACACCTCCCAGGGAGCGCGATCGCTGGGATTGGATAATCATATCGACGCTAATGGCCGCATCGGCAAGGGTCTGGAAAATTGCTGCCGCCATACCAGGGCGATCGGGCACATCCCGAATGGCAATCCGCGCCTGCTTGGGATCAAGGGCAACGCCCCGCACCGGTGGGGCAGCAGGGGGGTTTTGAGGGACAGTGGTGGCGGCTTCCACATCAAAGGTTTGGGAGAGAACGGCAATGGCTCGACCGGCATCCGCAGCGGCCACTGTACAACTGACATTGACTTCAGAGGTGGAAATCATTTGCAGGTTAATACCCGCTGCCGCCAAGGCCGAGAACATCTGAGCGGCCACCCCCGGTCGGCCAATCATGCCAGCGCCGGTAATACTCACCTTGGCAATATCGGCATCCACTAGCACATCCGTCTCTTCAACCCGGGGGCTCAAGCGGGGATAAAAGGCCACGGCAATGGCTTCGGCTTGTTTGAGAACACTCTTTTGGACTGTGAAGGCAATATCATTCGTTTGCCCTTCGTGGATGGATTGGATAATCAAATCCACATCAAGGTTTTGCCGGGCCAGTTCGCCAAAAAGCTGTGCCGCAACACCGGGGCGATCGGCCACCCGCAGGAGTGCCACCTTTGCCTGATCCGTGTCCAGGGCTACGCCATCCACGGGCTTGCCCAGTTCAAGGTTTTCCACGGGACGCGGCGGCCGTGCTGGGGCGATGACGCGGGTACCCGGATCATCCGTCCAACTGGAGCGCACCACCAAATCGACACCATAGTTGCGGGCAATCTCCACCGCGCGGGGGTGCAAGACCTTTGCCCCTAGGCTGGCCAACTCCAACATTTCATCGCAGGTAATTTCGCTCATGAGTTGGGCATTGGGCACTAGTCGGGGATCCGCAGTTAAAATGCCGGGGACATCGGTGTAAATTTCACAGCAATCCGCCCGTAGAGCTGCCGCCAAAGCCACAGCCGACGTATCCGACCCGCCACGCCCAAGGGTGGTGACCTCAAAATCAGTGGCAGCAGTAATCCCCTGAAAGCCGGCCACAACCACTACTTGTCCTGCTTTGAGGTGCCGTTCGAGGCGCTGGGTCTCAATGTGGAGAATGCGGGCACGGGTGTGGGCCGGTTCAGTCACAATTCCCACTTGGGCGCCGGTAAGGGAGATAGCGGGTTCCCCCAAGGCATGGAGAGCCATCGTCAATAGGGCGATCGAGACTTGTTCCCCCGTCGACAGCAGCATATCCATTTCCCGCTGACTGGGGCGATCGCTAATGGCATAGGCCAGTTGCACCAAGCTATCCGTGGTTTTGCCCATGGCCGAGACCACCACCACGACCTGATGTCCTGCTGCTACCGTTGCCTTGACCCTGCGGGCTACCGCTTGGATGCGCTCGACACTACCGACGGATGTGCCGCCATACTTTTGTACAATCAGTCCCATGGGCGTTCTAAAAAGAATGCTGTCCTATTTTATATTTAGGGCGGCGATTCTGGGCTGTGGCTGATCCGTGGTGCCAGGGAACTGAAAAATCGCTGTTAAACTGGGAATTAGAACTAAATGTCGGAAACGGGTGTCGATGAAATACGCTCAACGCCTTTGCCAACGGCTGAGTCAACTGGCTTTGGTCGTAGGTTTCTCCTTAGCTCCCACGAATATTGGTCTAGCGCAGTCGAGCAACAATAACACCGTTTCCTACACGCAATTCCTCAATGCCCTTAAAGCCGGTGAAGTTCGCTCCGTCGAACTCTATCAGGAACAGGGGCTAGCCAAGTTTCGCCGCAAGAATCAGCCAGAACAATCACCTCCCCAAGAGGTGCGGCTCTTTGATCGCAATCCCGAACTGGTGGAACTGCTGCGCCAAGTGAGCAGTCGCTATGACACGACGGTGCGGGTGGTGGCCTCAGGCAATGAGAGCGCCGTTGTCGGCCTAGTTTCCAACTTGATGCTGGGCTTCTTGCTGCTGATTGTCTTCCTGATGATTTTGCAGCGGGTCAGTAATGCCCCTGGCGGCCCTGGGCAGATTCTCAACTTTGGCAAATCCCGCGCCCGTTTTCAAATGGAAGCCCAAACGGGGGTGACCTTTGGCGATGTGGCAGGAATTGAAGAAGCCAAAGAAGAGCTTCAGGAAGTCGTCACCTTTCTCAAGAATTCAGAAAAATTTACCTCCATTGGTGCCCGTATTCCCAAGGGGGTGCTGCTAATTGGGCCACCGGGAACGGGGAAAACGCTCCTTGCCAAGGCGATCGCGGGTGAAGCCGGGGTTCCCTTCTTTTCCATTTCTGGCTCTGAATTTGTGGAAATGTTTGTCGGCGTCGGTGCCTCCCGCGTGCGCGATCTCTTCAGAAAGGCCAAGGAAAACGCCCCCTGTTTGGTGTTTATTGATGAGATTGATGCCGTTGGTCGCCAACGGGGTGCCGGTATTGGCGGTGGCAATGATGAGCGGGAGCAAACCCTCAACCAACTCCTGACGGAAATGGATGGCTTTGAGGGCAATACGGGCATTATTGTAATTGCAGCAACAAACCGCCCCGATGTTTTGGATGCGGCCCTACTGCGCCCTGGCCGCTTTGACCGCCAGATTACGGTTGATTTGCCCAGCTACAAAGGACGCCTACAAATTCTCCAAGTCCATGCGCGGAACAAAAAAATTGCCCCTGAGGTGTCCCTCGAGGCGATCGCCCGCCGTACCCCCGGTTTTTCTGGTGCCGAGCTGGCTAACCTTCTCAATGAAGCTGCGATCCTCACAGCCCGCCGCCGCAAACCTGCCATTACCAATGCCGAAATTGACGATGCCATTGACCGGGTCACCATTGGCATGACGCTCACCCCCCTCCTCGACAGTAAGAAAAAGTGGCTGATTGCCTACCACGAAGTGGGGCATGCGCTGTTAATGACACTTCTAAAACACGCCGATCCCCTCAATAAAGTGACGATTATTCCCCGTTCTGGGGGGGTTGGCGGTTTTGCCCAGCAGATCTTTGATGAGGAGCGGGTAGATAGTGGCCTCTATACCCGCGCCTGGCTCCTCGATGAGATCACCATTCTATTGGGGGGGCGCGCTGCCGAAGTGGAAATCTTTGGCGATGCTGAAGTCACTGTGGGGGCCAGTAGCGACTTGCGAGCAGTAGCGAATCTGGCGCGGGAAATGGTAACCCGTTACGGTATGTCGGATTTGGGACACTTAGCCCTTGAAACAACAGGCAACGAGGTCTTTCTGGGTCGAGATCTCATGCCCCGCGCTGAATATTCTGAAGCTGTAGCGGTGCAAATTGACCACCAAGTGCGTGAGATTGTGATGCACTGCTATGAGATTGCCCGCAAACTCATCCGCGAGCATCGAGTCGCCATTGACAAGCTGGTGGAACTGCTCCTTGAGAAGGAAACCATTGACGGTGATGAGTTCCGTGCGTTGGTACGTCAATATACCACCCTGCCTGTCAAAGACCCCCCTTGGAAGGCGACCGCCACCCCCGTGTCCTTTCGTCAAGATGCCGAGCGGTCCTAGGCAAGGGGGCAACGGTGAGCGATGAGCGACAGGCAGTCCGCCACCTATTGGTCCTCGAAGACAGTGAAGGGCGGCGCCCCATTTTGTTAGAGGCAGCCACCTACTCCATTGGCCGTGATCCGACGAATTCAATTGTGCTCCACTCCAAGATGGTCTCACGGCAGCATGCGATTTTGTTCCGGGTGACTAGTCCTGAGACCAATAGCTATCTCTTTCGCCTGATTGATGGCGATTTGCAGGGCAAGCGCAGTACCAATGGCACTGTGGTCAACGGCCAGCGGATTGTTGCCCATGATTTGCGCACTGGCGACATGATTGTGTTTGGCGGTGACGTGCGTGCCCGCTACCTGGCCCTGACCAACATGACGGATACCGAGTTTCAGGATTTTTGCCGCAGTACCGATGTCTTAGGATTTCTCTCCAAAAGCACCAATCCCTTTGCAACGCTCGTTCCCCTCAGGGAGGGCAATATCGAGAATTTTAGTGAAGCAGCTTTAGTGCGTTTGGCTTCCTATCCGGAACTAACGCCCAACCCGATTTTGGAAGTGGATTTAGAGGGGAAGGTGACGTATCTCAATCCAGCGGCAGTGATGCAGTTTCGGGACTTGCAACAACAGAAGTTGGCTCATCCCCTGCTGTTGGGACTGCCGGAACTCGCACGCTACATGAAGCAAACCCAAGAAAAGGTCCATGTGCGGGAGGTGGAGTACCAAGGACGCATCTACGAGCAATCGATCCACTACATCTATGAGAGTGAGCTGATCCGCAGCTATGTCATGGATGTCACCGATCGCAAGCGAGCTGAGGAACAACTGCGCAACCAAGCCCGCCGCGAGGCGATCATTAACCGCATCATTCAAGCCATGCGGACCACCATGGTAGCGGCGGAGGTTCTGCAAATTACCGCTGATTTACTCCTAGAAGCCCTCGGTTCGACCCTCTGCCTGATTACACAAACCCCTGCTCCCAATAGCCCTACCTATGCAAGCCGTCCTCAATTTGCCAGCTTGCCCAAGGACTTGATTGCGCTCAACCAGCAGGCGATCGCCCTCTTTGAACCCACCCTCAGGAAGGGGGAACAGGTGGTTTTGGCAGCTGATTGCACCGATTTGCCGGAGCCACTACCACGGGATCTCAAAACCTTAAATGTCAACGCCTTGGTGATCACGCCGCTGATTTACCTTGGCCAACTCCTGGGGCAAATTACGCTTCTAGAGTGTGAGTGGGAACCGAGTGAGGCAACATCAGTTTTGGCGAGCGATCGCTCGCTTTGGCAACAAACCTTGCCCAAGTCTTGGACACCGGAAGATTTAAGCCTCCTCAAAACCATTGCCGATCAGTGTGCCCTTGCCATTCACCAAGCACAGCTTTACCAACAGGTGCAAGAACTCAATGCGGATTTGGAGCGACAAGTGCGCGCCCGTACCGCCGAACTGGAACAGAAAATGCAGGAGCTAGAGCGGCTCAATGCCATTAAGGATGATTTCTTGAGCACCGTCTCCCACGAGTTGCGTACACCCATGGCCAATATGAAAATGGCCATCCACATGCTGAAGCAATTTGCCACCGACGATCGCCAGAAACGCTACCTCGACATTCTCGCCAATGAGTGCAACCGCGAAACCGAACTGATCAATGATTTACTCGATCTGCAACGCCTAGAGGCAGGGCGCAGCCAGATTCAACAGGAGGTGATTGATCTCGACAGTTGGCTGCCTACGGTGCTCGAACCCTTTCGCAACCGCATGCAACAGCGGCAGCAATCCCTTGAGGTGTTGCGCCCCGCCACGTTGCCCCCCCTCCTCTCCAACCGCCATGCCTTAGCCCGCATCTTAGCAGAGTTAATCAACAATGCCTGTAAGTATAGCCCCGCTGGTGCACAGATTGTTGTCCGGTTTGATCCAATCGGGGGCGATCGCCTGCAAATTCAGGTGAGTAATCCCTCAGAAATCCCCAGTGAGGAGCTGCCGCGCATCTTTGAAAAGTTCTATCGCATTCCCAATGCCGATCCGTGGCAACAGGGGGGAACGGGTTTAGGCCTTGCCCTTACCCAAAAACTCGTAGAGCAATTGCAGGGTGACATTAGCGCCGACAGTGCAGCAGGCATGACCACCTTTACCCTCACCCTACCCTGTGCCGCAGGTGATCCCTCCACCTGATAAAATAGGGTGCTAACGTTTTTAGGGTGCCATGACCCTTTCGCGAGTCGCTTTAAGTAGCCTACAGCAAGACGTCGATGAGCTAATTAGTCGCTTGGATAGGGTGCCCCACGGCGACGTGATTTACCAAGCCCTGCAGCTTTTTCTGGATATTGCCGAGGAGGAACTGGAACGACTAGATTGGAAAATTCTGCGTTCCTGCCTGCGGGATATGCACCAAGCCCTGCGGGTCTTTGCCCCCTATCGCCATACCCGCAAAATATCGATCTTTGGCTCTGCCCGCACCCCCTCCACTGCGCCGGTCTATGAAATGGCGGTGCGCTTTGCCCAAGCAGCGAGTGCAGCGGGGTTTATGATTATTACTGGTGCCGGGGGCGGCATCATGGAGGCTGGTAACAAAGGGGCAGGCCCCAATCAGTCCTTTGGCCTCAACATTGAACTGCCCTTTGAGCAGGGTGCCAATCCTTACATTGAAGGGGATCCGCGCCTCATTCACTTTAAGTACTTCTTTACGCGCAAGCTCTTTTTGCTCAAGGAAACCGATGCCATTGCCGTCTTCCCCGGGGGCTTTGGCACCCAAGATGAAGCCTTTGAATGCTTGACCCTATGCCAAACGGGTAAGGCCCCCCCTAAACCCTTGGCCTTGATGGACGTTCCCGGTGGTACCTACTGGCAGCATTGGGATCGGTTTATTCGCGAAGAACTGGCGGCCAAGGGGCTAATTAACGCTGAAGATCAGGAACTTTACCGCATCTGCACTAGTGTTGACGAAGGCTTAGCTTATCTGAGTGGCTTTTATCGTGTCTATCACTCCAGCCGCTATGTGGGCGATCGCTTGGTGCTGCGGTTGAACCAAGACATTAGTGATGCCGCCTTAGCAGAACTCAATCGCGATTTTCAAGACATTCTCGTGTCGGGGCAGATTGAACGGACGGAACCCTTACCTCGGGAAGTGGAAGACGAGCAACCCCTCAACCACCCCGCCTTGACCCACACGCTCCACCTACCCCGATTGATCTTGCACTTTAACCAGCGGGATTACAGCCGTCTTTACCAACTCATCTATCGCCTCAATGGCTTTGCCACAGCGGCGGCGGTGTACCATCCCGAACGTAAATAGGCGATCGCCATTCAATTGCCGTTTTTCATCACTCTAGATAAACCCACGCCCATGATCGAACGCTATACCCTTGCCCCAATGGGGAATCTCTGGACAGATGCCTACAAATTCAAAACATGGCTCGATGTTGAGATTGCGGTCTGCGAAGCCCAAGCCGAACTGGGGTATATTCCGGCCGCGGCCGTTGCCGAGATCAAAGCCAAGGCCAAGTTTGACCCCCAACGGGTACAGGAAATTGAAGCGGAGGTGAAGCACGACGTCATTGCTTTCCTCACCAACGTTAACGAGTATGTCGGCGATGCGGGGCGCTATATTCACCTTGGCTTGACGAGCTCCGATGTTCTCGACACCGGTTTAGCGCTGCAATTGGTGGCCAGTCTAGGGCTGATTCAACAGCAGTTGGAGCATCTCATGCAGGCGGTCCGCCACCGTGCCCAAGAACATCGCTATACCGTGATGGTGGGACGCAGCCATGGCATTCACGCTGAACCCATTACCTTTGGCTTCAAACTGGCGGGTTGGTTAGCGGAACTGCTGCGCCATCGCGATCGCCTGTGCCAGTTACAGCGTACAGTGGCAGTGGGCAAAATCTCCGGGGCAGTGGGCACCTATGCCAATGTGGATCCGCGCGTAGAGGCGATCGCCTGTCAAAAACTGGGACTGCAACCCGATACCGCTTCCACCCAGGTCATTTCCCGCGATCGCCATGCAGATTATGTGCAGACCCTTGCCCTCCTAGGGGCCAGTCTGGAGCGCTTTGCCGTTGAAATTCGCAATCTGCAGCGCACCGATGTCCTGGAAGTCGAGGAATTTTTCTCGAAGGGTCAAAAAGGCTCCTCCGCTATGCCCCACAAACGCAATCCCATTCGTTCCGAGCGGCTGACGGGTCTGGCGCGGGTGCTGCGGGCCAATGCCTTGGCTGCCCTAGAAAATGTTGCCCTTTGGCATGAGCGGGATATTTCCCACAGTGCAGTGGAACGGGTCATTTTGCCCGACAGCTCGATTCTCACCCACTTTATGCTGGTGGAAATGACTGACTTGGTGCAAACGCTGCAGGTTTATCCCGAGAATATGCGCCGCAATATGAATTGCTACGGCGGTGTCATCTTTAGTCAGCGGGTGCTGTTGGCCTTGGTGGAAAAAGGCCTCAGCCGCGAAGCGGCCTATGCCCTTGTGCAGAAACATGCCCATGCCGCTTGGAATCAACCCCAGGGGGACTTTGCCGCCAACCTCAAGGCAGACCCTGAAATTCAGCGGTATCTCAGCCCTGAGGAATTAGAGGCCTGCTTTAACCCAGAGCACCACCTGCGGCATTTGGAGGAAATTTACCAGCGCTTGGGCATCTAGGTGCGATTGAGATAGGCTTCTAAGTCACTGATTTGAAAGAGCGATCGCAGGGGTATCCCCTGAGCCGCAAAGGCCGCTGCTCCTCCCCCTTGGCGATCCACAATCCCTAGGACTTCATTCACCACATAGCCCGCCTCTTGCAGACGCCCAACGGCTTTGAGGGCAGACCCCCCCGTTGTGATCACATCCTCAAGCACTGTGACCACTGCCCCCTGGGGTAAGGGGGGACCTTCAATAAAGCTCATCGTGCCGTGGCCTTTGGCTTCCTTACGTACAATCAGCGCTGCTCGATCCTGCCCTGCCAAATTGGAAAGGACACTCACCGCCACGACCAAGGGATCTGCCCCAAGGGTGAGACCCGCCACCGCCACCGCCTCAGGGGCTAACTGCTCCAAGAAGAGCCGCCCCACAAGGTAAGCGCCCCGCGCCGAGAGGGTGACGGGTTTGCAGTTAATGTAGTACTGGCTTTTTTGGCCAGAGGACAGGGTAAAGTCACCGGCACGGTAGGCATCGCGGCAAAGAAGGGCCAAGAGTTCCTGACGCAGGTCAGCAAGGGACTCGTCCATGGTGTTCTCCAATGTTAGGGGGCTGAGGGCACGCGAAACCAGTGGGTGGTGCCGTCCTTTTGATCCACCAGCTTCACCCCTTGAGCCAAAAGGAGATCCCGCAGGCGATCGCTCTCGGTGTAGTTCTTGGCTTGGCGGGCGGCAGTGCGAGCCGCAATTAACGCTTGAATCTCCTCATCGGTGAGTTCCACTGTTAGGGCAGGGTTTGACTCCTCTTTGGCCTCCAGACCCAAGACCTGAGCCAGGGTTACGAGGGTGTGCCAGTCGCGGCTGACTTCGGCGGGCGATCGCCCCCACCCTCCCCCATGGAGATAGCGATGCTGCTCACGATTGAGGGTTTTCGCCAGCTCAAAGATCACAGCTAGAGCCGCTGCGGTGTTCAAGTCCTCATCCATGGCCTGGCAAAAGGCTTCAGTTTTGGGGTGGCTCCTCACCTCAGCGGCATCTATGGGGGGCAGGGGAATCTGCTGATGCAAGTGCAGTGCTTCCCCTAGGGTTTGCCAGCCCTTGGCCGCGGCGGTAAGTGCCTCTGGCGTAAAGTCCAAGGGTTTGCGGTACTGAGCCTGCAAAACCAATAGGCGCAGGGCCATGGGATCCAGCCCCTGAGCCAGCAGGTCACGAATGGTCGTGAAATTCCCCAAGGACTTGGACATTTTCTCAGTGTTGACCGTAACAAAGCCGTTGTGAAGCCAAAATCGCGCTAGGGGCTGTTGCGTCACCGCCTCCGATTGGGCAATTTCATTCTCGTGGTGGGGAAAAATTAAATCCATCCCGCCGCAGTGGATATCCACCGTTGCTCCAAAGGCCTGCCGCACCATGGCCGAGCATTCAATGTGCCAGCCGGGGCGCCCTTTACCCCAAGGGGCTTCCCAGGGATGATAGACGCTCATTTCCTCCGGCTTGGCCGCTTTCCAGAGGGCAAAATCCAGGGGATGGCGTTTGCGCTGCTCCTCCTCTTCCTCAATGCGGCCACTGGCACCGGCCATCAGTTGCTCAAGCTGGCGTCCGGAGAGCTTGCCATAGCTGGGAAATTGCGCCACAGCATAGTAAACATCCCCTCCAGCAACGTAGGCATAGCCCCGATCCAGGAGCCCTTGGATGAGGTTAATAATTTCTGGAATCACCTCTGTGGCGCGGGGATAAGCACTGGCAGGCAGAATATTCAACGCTGCCATGTCCTGGTGGTAGGCGGCAATGTAGCGATCGCTAACCGTCGCCATGGTTTCACCGTTTTCATAGGCACGGCGAAGAATTTTGTCATCAATATCGGTAAAATTCTGCACATAGTGCACTGTGTAACCCAAGAACGTGAGATAACGGCGCAGTACATCCCAAGCGACATAGGAACGGGCGTGCCCCAAATGGCAATAGTCATAGACCGTAACCCCACAGGCATAGATCGTCACCCGCTCTGGGTGCAGGGGCGAAAAAGGTTCAAGGCGGCGAGACAGTGTGTTGTATAGATGTAAGGGCACAGCAACACCCCGCAAGGATCAACAGTTGCAGCAGCAAATCGCTCTTTGATAGGATATAGAATACCAAATTCACTACTATCGAGGACAAACACACCCCCATGGCCAAAAAAAGCATGATCGAACGGGAAAAAAAGCGGCAACGGCTCGTTGCTAAATACGCCAGCAAACGCCAAGAACTGAAAGCTCAACTGGCCAGTGCCGAAACCCAAGAAGAGATCATGAGCATCCATCGCCAACTGCAACGGTTGCCCCGTAACAGTGCCCCTTCGCGGCTGCGGAATCGCTGCTGGTTGACGGGTCGTCCTCGTGGTTACTATCGCGATTTTGGCCTCTGCCGCAATGCCCTGCGGGAAATGGCACACCAAGGGTTACTGCCCGGGGTGGTCAAGTCCAGTTGGTAAATTGGCTCTGCTACCCTAGAGCTAAAGGGACTGAGGTAAAACGATGGCAGAGCGATTATCGCCAGCGGATATTGAGGCGCAGTTAGCTAACCTACCCGGCTGGAAACAGGTGGGCGATCGCCTTGAGCAAACCTTCACCTTCAAGGACTTCCTAGGTTCTATTGCCTTTGTCAATCGCCTGGTGGATCCCGCTGAGCAGGCTGGGCATCACCCTGATTTATCCATCTCCTGGAATCGGGTCACAGTCTGTCTTACCACCCATGATGTCGGCGGGATTACCCAGAAGGACATTGATCTAGCGAAGGTCATTTCCAATCTGGCAGTGGTATAAACTTCGTCAGCATTTGCCAACATTTAGGGATTGGGCAAAGAAAGCAGAACTACGATAGAAAACGATAGAACGTCGTGCCTGCGATCGCCCATCCTATGAATACCGCCGAATTACTCGTAAAATGCCTTGAAAATGAAGGCGTTGAATATATTTTTGGTTTGCCGGGGGAAGAGAATCTAGATGTCCTCCATGCCCTCCATCGCTCTCGGATTCAATTTATAACCACCCGCCACGAACAGGGGGCGGCCTTTATGGCCGATGTCTATGGTCGCCTCACCGGCAAAGCAGGGGTCTGTCTTTCTACCCTCGGCCCCGGGGCCACGAATTTAATGACCGGTGTTGCCGATGCCAACCTCGACGGCGCTCCCCTGGTGGCGATTACAGGGCAAGTGGGGACGGATCGCATGCACATCGAGTCCCACCAATATTTGGACTTGGTGGCCATGTTTAGCCCCGTAACCAAATGGAATGCCCAGATTGTCCGCCCTAGTATTACCCCAGAAATTGTCCGCAAGGCCTTTAAAATTGCCCAGAATGAGAAGCCGGGCGCCGTTCACATTGATGTGCCTGAAAACATTGCCGCCATGGAAGCCGAGGGCGCTCCCCTTAAGCCCAGCTCCCCCGAAAAAACCTATGCCTCTTTCCAGAGTATTCTTAAGGCCGCTGAACTCATCAATGCTGCCGAGAACCCCCTGATCCTAGTGGGGAATGGCGCCATTCGCGCCCATGCTGCCGCTGCCCTCACCCATTTTGCCGAAAAGCTGAATATCCCCGTGGCCAATACCTTCATGGGCAAAGGGGTCATTCCCTATCAACACCCCCTTGCTCTGTGGACCGTGGGGCTCCAACAGCGGGATTACATTAGCTGCGGCTTTGATCATGCTGACTTAGTGATTGCCGTTGGCTATGACTTAATTGAGTATTCCCCAAAAAGCTGGAACCCCGAGGGCCGCTTGCCGATTATCCATATTGCGGCCACTCCTGCGGAAATTGACAGCAGCTATATCCCTGTCGTTGAGGTTGTCGGCGATATTTCTGACTCCCTCTATGAAATTCTTAAGCGGGCCGATCGCCAAGATAAGCCCACCCCCTATGCCGTGCAACTGCGTCAGGAGATTGTGGCGGACTATTACCAATATGCCCAGGATGAGAGTTTTCCGGTTAAGCCCCAAAAGCTAATCTATGACCTGCGCCAAGTCATGGGGCCCGAGGACATTGTTATTTCTGATGTGGGTGCCCATAAAATGTGGATTGCTCGTCACTACCACTGCGATCGCCCCAACACCTGCTTGATTTCCAATGGCTTTGCGGCAATGGGGATTGCGGTACCGGGGGCAATGGCCGCCAAATTAGTCTATCCGCAGCGGCATGTGGTGGCAGTCACGGGGGATGGTGGCTTCATGATGAATTTCCAAGAACTGGAAACTGCCCTGCGTATGGGGACAAACTTTACCACCATCATCTTTAATGACGGCGGCTATGGTCTCATTGAGTGGAAGCAGCAGCGCTACTTTGGTGAATCTGCCTATGTCCACTTTAGTAATCCCGATTTTGTCAAGTTAGCCGAAAGCATGGGACTCAAAGGCTATCGCATTGAGGAGACCACTGACTTTATCCCAACCCTCAAAACCGCCTTGGCACAGAATGTTCCCACTCTCATTGATGTCCCTGTGGACTATAGTGAAAATCTGCGCTTTAACCAACGTCTTGGGGAGCTCAGCTGCACCCCTTAGGCCATGTGCTCCACCCGTATCCAGGGGGCATAGGGGTTGATAAAGCCGGTCACTGTGATCCGTTGCCCATTTCTATAGGTTTGCAAGAGATCGTTGACGGTGGGGTGGAGTGTCACTAAAGGCCAAGACTGTTGATCGGTGCGCAGTTGATAGGCCTGCTCCGCCAATTTTATCAATTCACCCGTGAGGGTTTGCATGCCTGGGCTAATGGTCATCGGGGTGGGTTGGGCGATCGCCACCCCTGGCGGTAGGGACACTGTGGGATCAACGGTGTTTAAGGTCTGGAGCTGCCAAGCTTCCCATTCAGGGTGTTGGGGTGGCAGGTTGAAGAAGGGAAAAATTGCCTGGCGGCACTCCTGAATGATGGGCCTCAGATCAAGGGTGCCCACCAGTTGGTGCAGAGATTTCCCTTGGCGAATGGCGGTGGCGGCAAGCCAACCGGCTCCCTGGCCAATGCCCATCACCAGCGGTTGCAAGCGGGTCGCACCATTGGCAATGTGGGTCACCGAGATATTTTTCTCTGCAACTAAAAAGCCCTCTACTCCCTGGGGAATCAACGACGTATAGGGCACCACAAAGGGCGTCCCTGTCCAACGACCGCCCCAGCGGATGGACTTAGGCATCAGGGGAAGTACCATCGCCGGATAGTGGTGATCGTTCGGATAGTTGCCGATGGCAATGCCAGTATAGTGACCTTGGGCATCAACGGGCGGTGGGGCGTTGGGGAGAATATCCTGCTCTTGAATTGTAGTGAGACCCATCAGGCGACGACTTTCGCGGTAGTAGGGATGGAGAGCATAGGCGCCGCCCCCCACTCCGCCAGGGAATCTCGGAAAAGTTTCCTCCGCCAAACCATAGCGGCGACCTAAGTGGCGTTGGACATAGCAGGCAAAATCCTGAGCATGCCAGCGTGCCTCTTGGCAAAAGGCCGCTCGCTCTTGGGGAGAGCCCACCAGCCGTTCAAGACCCACCCCGTAGTCATTCCCCTGCTGGGGCCAGTTGAGCATAAAGCGGTTGCCCGGCAGACGGCCATAGTTGAGAAAGTGCAGTGGGTCGTAGCCTGCCCAAGCACCGTCAAACTTGCGTTCATCCCAAAGGGGGGAAGGGGGAATCTCTGGGGCAGTGGCACCCTCACCATAGTCCTGTAGAACAACAATCCAGGTGGGGGCTTGCACAGGGTAGGTTTTGGTTAGGGGGGTGGGTGCGGGAGGTGCTGAGGGCTCTTGGGTTTCTGCTTGCCACTCCCATCCCCAGCGATGGGGAATCTCCCCCAAGGCAAGGAGATCGCCAAGTTCTGTGGCGTCAATGGTGATTTGGGCACAGAGGGTGAGGGTGGTAAACTCCACCCCGAGGACGCGATCGCCTTGGCGCAAGACGGCTTGGGGAACTTCCCCCACAATCCACGTCAAGTTTGGGGTTGCCTTGACCCACTCGGCAAAAAGATTAGCCGCCACCTTTGGCTCAAAGGTAAAGAAACTCACCCAAGCATGATCTAACCCTCCCGGCTGGCGTTGGGCGATCGCCCGTAGAAACTCGCCCCATAGCCCTGTTTGCCACGCCATGAGTTCATTGCCATCGGGGGCAGCCACTCCAGCACTCGTGAGCATTCCCCCTAGCCATGGTGTTTCACTGACCAAAACCGTTTGGGCGCCTGCTCGAGCCGCCGTTAAGGCAGCAGCGACTCCCCCTGTCCCACCGCCAACGACCAGTACTTCAGTGGACAGGGTTTCCCTCACCGTTGGGGTGCCTTGGGATCAGTGATCAACCCCCAGCGATCGGGGGGCCAAAAGCGAATTGCCGCGCGGCCAATAATGTAATTGCGGGGTACCACTCCCCAGCAGCGACCATCAAAGCTGTTATTGCGGTTATCTCCCAAAACCAAGTAACTGTTGGCGGGAATCACTTGGGGTTGAGCCAGATAGGGCTGCATGCCAGCGCAGGTATCCACTGAAGTCAAGGTTGAGGGCGCAAGATAGGGTTCGGGGAGGAGCTGATTGTTGATATAAACCCGTCCTGCGCGCAGTTCAACGCGATCGCCCGGTAAGCCCACCACCCGTTTGATAAAGGCATCATGAAAGCCCGCCTGTTGAAGCGTGGGGGTTGGATTAAACACAACAATGTCGCCCCGATGGGGGGCATGGAAATAGTAGCTGATTTTTTCAATAATCAGGCGATCGTTAATCAGGAGGGTGTTCTCCATGGAGCCGGTGGGAATATAACGCGCCTCAGCCACAAATGTACGAATACCAATGGCAAAGACAGCCGCTAGTCCCAAGGTTTTAACCATCTCTAGCCACCAGGGGTCTGTGGCCTTGTTGGTTTTGGCGGTCACTGATGGAGGAGTTGAAGCATTGGTGGGTGGCACTTTGCCCTCGGACATAGGAAGGAATCTCGCAAACACTCAAAAGTTGAAGCCCTGCACTCCACGATACTACAGCGATCGCCAGCTAGTGGTCACTGTTTGATCTTAGGGTGCTTTGGGAAACAGGCTGTTCCACGGAGTTGTCTAGGGTTAAAGGATTTGCTCAATCATGTACTGGGCCTGAGTCTGGTAACTGCCACCAAAAAGATTGAAATGATTGAGGATGTGGTACAGGTGGTAGATGGTTTTCCGTTGTTGATAGCCCGCCCCTAGGGGATAGGTGGCGTTATAGCCCTCATAAAAGGCGGCAGGGAAGCCACCAAACAGTTCACTCATGGCCAAATCGACCTCGCGATCGCCATAGTAACTGGCGGGGTCGAAAATCACCGGTTCCCCCGTACGGCAAAAGGCCGCATTCCCCGACCAGAGATCGCCGTGCACTAAGGTGGGCGTTGGCTGATGGTTCAGGAGTTCTGGAATCGCCGCTAGGAGCTTCTCCGCCTTGGGAAAGTGTCCACCCCGGCGCTGAGCCAGATCAAACTGATAACGCAGGCGAGCATCACGGAAAAACTCCCCCCAGTTGTCGGACCAGGGATTGATTTGAGGGGTGGCACCAATGGTGTTATTTTCCGACCAGCCATAGCGATCGCCGGTGCCCTTGAGGTGCAACTGTGCCAGCTCTACCCCCATCTGCCGCCAATCCCCAGTACTGGTGAGGGGCAGGTATTCCAAAACTAAAAAACTCGCGTCCTCAACCACTCCCCATAGCAGAGGAAGGGGAACGCGAATCGCTTGAACCTTAGCGATCGCCCTTAGAGCATTGGCTTCGGCCGCAAACATCGCCTGCCGTTCAGGGCGATTCAATTTAACAAAGAGGGTTTGCTCCGGATGTTGCCACACATAGGTGGTGTTGATACTGCCGCCCCCCACCGCAAGGGCTTTACCCCCATGGAGCCGCCGACCCGTCGCTGCGGCAAATTGATCCCACAACTGTTGCCAGCGACTCACACCCTCAACCCTTAGTCGTCGTAAATGCGGCACTCAGCAGCATCAGGGTTGTCATCACAGTACTGCTGGAAAGAGGTTTTGTGATCTTGCTGCTCAGCCCGTTGGTGGGCAGCTTCCGCTTGCAGTTCCTCAAGGGCATCCCAAGCGGCGGCACACTGTCCCGAGGTTGCCCCTTCGGTGTCACAGATTTTGTGGGCTTCCTCGCGGGCTTGTTCGATTTGTTTCTCGAGATTACTCATAGAGCCTTTATTGAATCACCGTATTCAGTTTATGCAATCTGCCCAAGGGCAGGAATGCCGTTACTCCACTCTAGCAATGAATGCCCTGAACTGCCACTTGCAGAAGGGGCATCCCCACCCCTAACCCCTAGAGGCTATTATCGGCAACGGTTGTTTCCCTGAAGAGGCGGGGGGCAGATTGGGTGAGTTGGGCATAGAGGGGCAGATGGTGCTGTGCCACAGCAGGCAGAGCCCCATGGACATGGCGGGCGATCGCCGTCGTCGTCACATCGTAGGTTTGGGTAGCCACTTTGGGATACATCCCCACAGCAATAATCGGCACCAGGAGGGAGAGGGCAATGAAGGTTTCACGAGGATTGATGTCCAAAAGCAGCTTGTCAAACATATCCCCTGCTTGTTTGCCCGTAAAGACCCGGCGCACCATCGAGAGCAGATAGACGGGCGTAATAATCACCCCCACGGCAGCGAGGAAAATCACCCCCACTTTAAAGGTTGTCGAGTAGGCGTCACTGTTAGTCAAGCCCAAAAAGACAGTGAGTTCACTGACAAAGCCACTCATACCGGGCAGCGCTAATGAGGCCATAGAGCTTGCGGTAAAGAGGGCAAAGGTTTTCGGCATCGATTGGGCAATACCACTCATTTTTTCCATGGCCAATGTGTGGGTGCGATCGTAGGTCACCCCGGCCAAGAAGAAGAGAACTGCCGCAATCAAACCGTGGGAGAGCATTTGCAACATCGCTCCATTGAGGCCAATGCCATTGAGGGCGCCGATGCCCAGCAGCACAAAGCCCATGTGGGAAATGGAGGAGTAGGCCAGCCGCCGCTTCAGGTTTTCTTGGCCAAAGGCGGTCAGGGCACCATAGATAATATTGACCACCCCAAGGGCAATGAGAACAGGGGCAAAGTAAATGTGAGCATCCGGGAGCATTTGCAGGTTGAAGCGAATGAGACCATAGCCCCCCATTTTTAGGAGTACGCCCGCTAGGACCATTGAGACTGGAGCAGAGGCTTCACCGTGGGCATCAGGCAACCAAGTGTGTAGGGGGAAGATAGGCAGCTTGACACCAAAGGCAATTAGGAAGCCAGCGTAGGCAAGGAGTTCGAGGGCCAAGGGGTAGTTCTTGAGCCCTAGGGCCGCCATGTTGAGGCTAAAGTCACCGCCATAAAAGGCCATCCCTAGGCCGGCAATGAGGATAAAGAGGGAACCAACGGCAGTGTAGAGGATAAATTTTGTAGCGGCGTATTGCCGTTGGGCACCTCCCCAGATGGAAATCAGCAGATAGACGGGGACCAGTTCCAATTCCCAAATCAGGAAGAACAGGATGAGATCTTGGGCAGCAAAGACGCCAATTTGGGCACTGTAGAGCGCCAACATCAAGAAATAAAATAAGCGCGGCTTCTGCTTTACTTGCCAAGCTGCAAAGATTGCCAGTGTGTTTACCAGACCCGTCAGCAAAATCAGGGGAACTGCAAGGCCATCAACCGCTAGGGACCAGTTCAGGCCGATTTGCGGCAGCCAAGGCACGGTTTCCACCATTTGGAACTGGGCGGATTGGGCATCGTAGTGCCGCCAGAAAACCATTGCCGAAAGGCCAAACTCGAGGAGCGCGATCGCTAGGGCATACCAGCGGACTGTCTTCCCCTCACGGTCGGGCAACACGGGAATGAAAAAGGCTGCCACTAAAGGCAGCAGTGTCAGTACAGTCAGCCAAGGAAATTGGACATTCATCAGACAACCCCCCAAGGGACGAGTCCAGTAATCTGTTCAAGTATCTGAGTAAGAATATATACCTATTTGCGGAATGTTGCAAATTGTTAAGTATTTTTCTAGATTATAAAGTTTACGACAATGTTATTGATAAAAATCTATTCATTAAAGAATTGACATTGATCTAAATAAAGTTAAGATGGGGTTAGCGCCCTTAACGTTCCCTATAGGGTTCCTGACCGTTGGTTACAGCGGTACCGTTCTATGACAAAGGGCGAGGTGTAAGGGGAAAACAGAATGCTACAGTTTGTTCTAAGAATGCTACAGTTTGTTCTAAATGCCACGGTGTCTGCGGGTTGGGTCTGATGCTTGTCTTGGAAGCCAGTGTTTTTGTCACTGTTCTCGTCGGGTTTTTAGGAACAATCGTCAAGAAAAACCTACTGATGAAGATTGTGACGATGGATGTCATGAGCACTGGAATAGTGGCTTTGTTTGTGGTCACTGCTACCCACAGTGGCCTGGTCACGCCCATTGCCCGTGGAGGTGTCTTTGATGCTCCCTATGCGGATCCGGTGCCCCAAGCCGTCATTTTGACCGCGATCGTGATTGGCCTGTCAATTCAAACGCTGATGCTAGTAGCGGCAATGAAGCTAGCGCGGGATAACCCAACGTTAGAAACCCCAGAAATTGATCAAACGTATCTCTAGGACGTGGCAATGACAGACCTAGCGATCGCTTGGATTTTGTTGCCCTTTGGGGCTGGCTTAGCCCTTTATCTGCTGCCCCCCTTGGCGCGGGGTCTGACGCTGGCGATCGCCCTTGTTTCCCTCTGTGTCGGCTTAGGGATCACCATCAACCAGGTCAACACTGCCTTTGTTCTTCTCGATAGCTTTGGCATTTCCCTGAGCATTGACCCCCTGAGTGGTTACTTTATTGTCACCAATGCCCTCGTCACTTTGGCAGCCCTGTTGCACATCTGGCAGGAGAGGGACAAGGCATTCTTCTACGTGCTGCTGTGTCTACTCCACGGTAGTGCCAACACCGTCTTTATTTCAGCGGATTTCCTCAGTCTTTACGTGAATATTGAGGTGCTGGGGATTGTCGTTTTTCTGTTGATTGCCTATCCCCGCAGCGATCGCTGCCTCTGGATTGGCCTGCGCTACCTGATGGTGAGTAATGTGGCCATGCTCTTTTATTTAATGGGGGTTGCTCTGGTTTATCAGACAAACCATACCTTTGCCTTTCGTGCACTGATGCAAGCATCGCCAGAGGCTGTGGCTCTGATTTTGATGGGACTGTTGGCAAAGGGCGCCATTTTCATTAGTGGGCTTTGGTTGCCCCAAACTAACGTTGTTGCTGCGCCGATTGTTGCTGCTCTCCTAGCCGGTATTGTCGAAAATACTGGGGTTTTTAGCCTTGTGCGTGTCAGTCTGCTTCATAGCAACATTGCCGATATTGTGCGGCTGTTTGCTCTTGCTGCAATCTTTTTTGGCTCAATATTTGCCCTGGTGGCCGATGATGTACGACGGATGCTCAGCTTCAGTACCCTTGGCCAACTCGGATGGATAGTCATTGCCCCTCCAGCGGCGGGTTTGTATGCCCTCATGCACGGCTTGGCAAAGGCCAGTCTTTTTTTAAGTGTGGGGGAACTGCGCCACTATCGTCTGAGCGAATTACGCCAAGAGGGTTTGCCCCGCCCAGTGGCGATCGCCCTAATTATTGCTGGTTATGGCATTGTCGGTGTGCCCTTCCTCGCTGGATTTCCTGCTAAGGTCTTGACATTGAGTTACCTTGAGCCGTGGCACCAGGGACTCCTCTATGGAGCTGGGTTTTTGACCGCCACAGTTTACAGCAAATTTCTCTTTTTGCCCCGCTATCCTAGCAAGACTCTGATACCCCTGGGCTATAGGGCCGCCACAATGGTGCTCTTGGGTGGGCTATTTCTGGCCAATGGGGGCTATACGGAAGCCTACAGTAGTGGCATGAGTTTGTTACGCGCCGCTTTGCCACCCCTGGTGGGGTGTGGTCTGGTGGCCTTGGGGGTCTCCCGCTGGGAATCGTCTTGGCGAGGGGCTTGGGAGCGTCTAGAGCATCTTCTAGGGGTGATGCTATTGCTGTTACTTGGCTTGGTAGGATTAGCCCTATGAATTATTTGAACTTCGCCCTGCGTGTAACGATTTGGCTGCTACTGACAGCAGATTTTGGTTTGGTCAATCTGGTGATTGGTATTCTGGTTTCGCTCCTGCTGCCCCAAGGGCGGGCGGGTGGGGCAACACTGCGGCAGTGGCTCAGTACCCTAGGAAAAGTGGCGATGGCTGTTCCTCGGGCCTACCTTGAGGCAATCCAAATGATAGGGCGTCCCCATCGCCATGAAGCGATCCTGCGTGAACCCGTTGATCCTACCCGTGCCCCCGGTCTGATTTTTCTGGATATTTTTACGATTACCTTCACGCCCAAGACGATCGTAGTGCACTACGACGAGGAGGGTTGGTTTGAAGTGCATCAACTAGTGGAGCGCCGACCTGAAGAATGACAGCTTTTTTAATCATCATGCTACTGATTCTGGGCATCCCCCTCTATGCTGCTTGGAAGGGGGAGCACATCTGGTCGAAGATGTTGGCCTTTGCCAGCATTGCCACAAAGACGGCGATTATGATTTTGCTGGTCTCGGTGCAGCGGGATGATTGGATGATTGGCATTGTAGGGGTCATCATTCTCAGCGTGGGCAATGGCGCCCTGATGCTTCTTGCGCAACTTCTGCGGCGACTACGGGATGTAGCCAATCTTTAGGGAGGCAGTCAGTGATTTTACAGGGGATCAGTTATGCCTCTATGGGTTTTGGTCTTTTTCTTTGGCTGTGGGGAACTTGGCCGCTGGTGAGCCGGCGATCGCCCCTCTATAAGCTGCATTTTTTGTCAGTCTCCGATACCTTGGGTTCGATGGCGATCATGATCGGGGTGTTACTGCGCATTCCCCGCGAATGGCCTCTTCTGGTCTTGGCATTGATCTCCCTTGCCCTCTGGAATACCATTCTGGGCTACGTTTTGGCCTACTGCTCCCAAGGGGAGGACACTGATGGATAGCTGGCTCATTGCTGTCACTGCCCTCTTGCCCCTAACGGCTCTCATGTTGGTTTTTCAGGAGAATCCCTACCACGCGCTTGTGATTCGCGGCATTATTGGTGCCGTGGCTGCCCTTCTCTATGCCATTCTCGGAGCTGCCGATGTGGCGCTAACCGAAGCCCTGGTGGGAACGATGCTCTCAATTATGCTCTACGCGGTTGCAGTACGCTCTTCCTTGGTGCTGCGATTGGGCATCTTAGCTTCGTCCCTGTCCACCGATAGTTTAGATCACTTATTGGCAGCCATTCGTGAAGCCCTTGCCCCCTATCATTTGCGCGTTGAATTAATCATTTATCCCACGTTTGAGCAACTCCAAATAGCGCTCCGCGATCGCCAGATTCACGCTCTTTGTGTGGAGGAGAAGGCACAAATGCTAACAACGACTCGTGTAGCGCGCCTCTACACCATCCTCAAACCCCACCTCACCCCTCTCACAGAACTTGTGTATTACCCCTTGCCCCGTGAAGAGGAGTCAGCCCCATGATTTGGCTTTATGGAATTGCGGCCCTACTGCTGCTGCTTAAAATTTTGGCGATTCCCACCATGCCAGCAATACCAGCTATCGGGATTGTTGAGACTTTGGTTACAGAGAGCGCAATTCCCAATGCAGTCACAGCCATCATTTTGCGCAATCGCCTGTACGACACCATTTTTGAAGTGGTGGTCTTCACCCTTGCCATCATGGGAGCACAGTATCTGCTCAGTAATGAAAAACCCCTTGGCCATGTCAGCCGCTTCAATGATCAACCTTCGATTGTTTTAGCAAGATTTGGCGCCACCATTTGCTCCCTTGTGTGTATTGAGTTAGCCCTGCGGGGACACCTGAGTCCGGGGGGTGGATTTGCTGCTGGTGTTGCTGGTGGGACGGCGATCGGTCTTGTGGCCATTACCTCAACCCCAGAGTGGTTAGAGAGTATTTATCGTCGCTTTCATGCCGCCACTTGGGAAAAAATCTCGGTGATTGTTTTCATTCTCTGCGCTGCCAGTCTGTTGATGGGGGTGGCATTGCCTGCGGGTCGGTTTGGCACACTCCTCAGTGGTGGCTGGATTCCTTGGCTGAATATCCTCATTGCCCTGAAAGTGGCCCTGGGTTCCTGGGCGGCAGTGCTGACGTTTATTCGCTATCGCGGCCTGCTCTAATCTAAATTAATCTAAATAGTCACCTAGAAGTTCACCAAGCTGAGTTGTGACGAGGTACTGCGAATGCCAAAGTTTACCACTGAGGAACTAAAGGGGACTGGATTTTACCTGTCTACTGGATTTGCTAGGCATTGATGACAATTGCTCTGTCATCTCCAAGGATGCTGTATAGCTATTCCAAAGAATAAGAGATTAGGCGGCACAATAATTACACAATAATTAATTGCCAATCACCTCATCATTTGCCACTTTGTCTGACATAGGAGACAACCCGCTCTCGTAAATCCAAGCTATAGCTCATGTTTTTTAAGGATACTCAGGACTCTTCAAGGGTACTCTATTTCTCTCTGCAATATGTTACTTCCTTTCGAAATGGCTTGAACTCTGGTGCCTCTTCCAGGGAGTCATCCGCAGGAAGGCGCGACGATTCCTCAAGGTGCAGGATCATATCAGGCTGTACTTGTGCCGGCCATCGAGCCGGACCGTGGCATTATCAGCCATCAACAGGTGCGGGATGGGGATGCAATAATTGCCTGCCCAAACCATATTTGAGGAGGGGGCACACCATGCAGGCAGGAGCCCACAGGGGAGGCTACAAGTACCACGCCGTTAATCAGTTCAGTCTCCTTAATGGGGAGCGATCGCCCATAGTGCTATTCAGATTCCTCGCGGGTTCGGCGATCGCCACTTGTAAGGGTGAGCAGATGAGCCATCCTTTTTCGCAGCCGTTCGTGATAGCACCCAGCTATTCTAAGCGTGGCCAAACACTGAATAGCCAATGGAAATCAGTTAGGCAGCAGGTAACCCCAACACCTCACCGGCGCCCGCAACTACGGTACCAATTGGCCAACTCTCGATTCCCCACTTGGCAAAGCAGGTCTGCGCCGCCGCAACGGCTGACGCTGGTAACACAACGGTGTAACCAATGCCCATATTGAAGGTGTTAAACAGTTCCCCCAAGCTGACATTCCCTACTTCCCCAAGCCAGTGGAAGAGAGGTGGAATGGGCCAAGCCTGAGGGTCTAGGTGTGCCGATCGCCCTTGGCCCAAGCAGCGGGGCAAATTTTCTGGCAAACCGCCGCCGGTGATATGGGCCATGCCGTGGATGGGAATTCCTTGGCTTAGGGCGGCGCGGATGGGCTGAACATAAATACGGGTGGGTTCTAGACATAATTCGCCAAGGGAAGTAGGGCCAAGGGGGGTATCCTGCCAACTGAGCTGGCGATCGCTGACGATTTTGCGCACCAAGCTAAAGCCGTTACTGTGCAGCCCAGAGCTCGCCAATCCCAAGACCACATCCCCCACCTGCACCTGCGTGCCATCCAGCACCTGATCCTGCTCAACGACACCCACACAGAACCCCGCGAGGTCATAGACCCCTTCGGCATAGAATCCCGGCATTTCCGCTGTCTCCCCCCCCAAAAGGGCACAACCGGCTGCTTCACACCCCTGAGCAATACCCGCCACCACAGCGTTCATCATCTCTGGCGCCAGGCGGCCACAGGCAATGTAGTCCAAGAAAAAGAGTGGCTCAGCACCACAGGTAAGGACATCATTGACGCACATGGCCACTAGATCAATGCCGACAGTATTGTGGCGATCGAGGGCTTGAGCCAGTTTTAGCTTGGTGCCCACCCCATCAGTTCCTGAGACCAAAAGGGGTTGACGATAGCCCTTGGGAATTTGACACAGCCCAGCAAACCCCCCCAGGCCTCCCACCACTTCCGGACGTTGGGTTCGCTGTACCAAGGGGCGAATCTGCTCAACAAAAGCGCGGCCAGCAGCCACATCAACACCGGCACTGCGATAGTCCATCAATGCTGCTCCTCTAGTTGGGGATAGTTGGCCTTGAGATACTCCAGTAGGCCTTCACAGGCATCGGTGAGCAGATCCAACACCTTCTCAAACCCTTGACGACCACCGTAGTAGGGGTCGGGCACTTCCTTCGCGTCGTGGTGACGGCAAAAATCACACATCAGCCGCACTTTATCGCGGTATTTCCCCGCCGGATCAAGGCGCAAAATATCGTAGTAATTTTCCCGATCCATCGCCAAAATTAGATCAAATTCCTCAAAGTCAGCAGCATGAAATTGGCGGGCTCGATGGGTCAAGTGGAGTTGCCGTTGCCGTGCCGTCATGACCATCCGTGCATCCGGTGGATCGCCCACGTGGAAGTTGCTAGTGCCAGCGGAATCGCACTGAATTTGATGCTCTAAACCTGCCTTTTTCACTAAATCCTTCATGATCCCTTCAGCGGCAGGGGAGCGACAGATATTACCAAGGCAAACAAAAAGAAGACGGATGGGCATAGCGCGTTTCCTAGGGGGCGGGAATCAGCCTACGAATGAGATCAGCGACCTGCTGACTGCTGTTGGGCATCGCCAATTGGCGGGCATTCTCTGCCATGGCTTGTAATTTTTGCGGCTGCCCTAGCCATTCTAAAATGATCTGTCCAAGGCGATCGCCCGTCAATGCCGATTGGGGAATCATCTCAGCCGCCCCGGCCCTGACCAGCACTTCGGCATTCACCGTTTGGTGATCCTCAGCGGCATAGGGATAGGGAATCAACAGGGCAGGGGTTGCCGTCAGGGTGAGTTCTGCCAAGGTACTGGCGCCCGCTCGGCTAATGGCAATATCAGCGCGATGGAGTAAAGGTCCCATGGGTTCAAAAAAGGGAAAGACAAGGTAGTGGGGATGCTGAATAGTGGGAGCATCGAGATCATGGTTGCCCGTGAGATGCACGACCCAAGCCCCGGCCTCGAGCCAGCGGTGAACCGTTGCCCGCACAAGGCGATTGATGGCCACTGCCCCTTGGCTGCCCCCCATCACTACAATCAGGGGCACCGCCTTGGGAATCGGTAACTCCAGGTTGCCGGGATGGAGAATGTCGGGGCGCACCGGTGTGCCAGTGACCCGTAGATTCAGCCGTTTCGATTGGAGGTAGGCCAAACTCGCAGGGGTACCTAGGGCCACCAGGGTACACCAAGGAGCCAGCCAGCGGGTGACTTTGCCCGGTAGGGCGTTGGATTCATGGAGGATGGCCACGCGTCCCAAACTGCGGGCGGCTAGAATGGCAGGAGCAGCAATGTATCCCCCTGTGGTAAACACCCCCTGAAAGTCTCCCTGCTTGAGGAGCTGCCGGGTTTGCCAAAAGACACCCCAAAATTGCCAGAGGGGGCGCAACTTAGCCCAGGGTGTTTTGCCCTGCAGTCCACTAAAGTTCACCGTATGTAGTGGGTAATGAGGGGGAATCAGCTGGTTTTCCAGGCGATCGCGCACCCCTAACCAATGGATCTCATATTCAGGTAACTCCTGGGCCACTGCCAGCGCCGGAAAGAGATGCCCTCCTGTGCCACTTGCTGCAATCAGTAATTTCCTTTGCCCCAGCATTAAGCATTCCAGCCCAAGGTAGTCATGAGCTTATCCACAAAGTTGGTATAGACAATACCGCTGCGGAACTCCGGTGTGTCCATTACCTGCTGATGGAAGGGGATGGTGGTGGGCACCCCCATAATCGCACATTCCCGGAGGGCACGCTTCATGCGGGCAATGGCAGCGGGGCGATCGCTCCCCCACACAACTAATTTCCCAATGAGGGAATCATAGTAGGGGGGGATTTCATAGTCAGTATAGACATGGGAATCCATACGTACCCCCGGTCCTCCCGGGGGCAAGTAGCCACTAATGCGACCGGGATGGGGACGGAAATTACGCTCTGGATCTTCGGCATTGATGCGGCACTCAATGGCGTGTCCCTGCAACTGAACCTGCTCTTGGGTCAAGCGGAGGGGTTCCCCCTGAGCAATGCGAATCTGCTCCGCAATCAGATCGAGACCCGTAATCATTTCCGTGACCGTGTGCTCCACCTGAATGCGGGTATTCATCTCCATAAAGTAGAAGTTGTTTTGGCCGTCGAGGAGAAATTCAATTGTGCCCGCACCGACATAGTTAATGGCTTTGGCAGCGGTGACAGCAGCTTCCCCCATCTTGGCGCGCAGTTCCGGGGTGAGGGCAGGGCTAGGGGCTTCCTCAAGGAGCTTTTGGTGACGCCTTTGGACGGAGCAATCGCGCTCCCCTAAGTGAATGACATTGCCATAGCTATCCGCGAGAATTTGGAATTCAATGTGGCGGGGATTTTCAATAAATCGCTCCAGATAGACGCCGGCATTGCCAAAGGCAGCTTCCGCTTCGCCCTGGGCAGCACTTAACGAGCGCCCCAGCTCCTCCTCAGAACGCACCAAGCGCATCCCGCGACCCCCTCCCCCAGCGGTCGCTTTGATCATCAGGGGATAGCCAATTTGACGAGCGATCGCCCGCGCCGTTTCCTCATCCTGCACCAGTCCATCACTGCCGGGAATTGTCGGCACCCCCACCCGTTGCATTGTTGCTTTGGCGGTGGATTTATCCCCCATGGCACGCATGGCAGCGGGACTCGGACCAATAAATGTAATTTTGTGATCGGCGCAGATCTCGGCAAAGCGGGCATTTTCCGCCAAAAAGCCATAGCCAGGGTGAATTGCTGAGACATGGCGGGTGAGGGCAGCAGCAATAATGTTAGGGATATTGAGATAGCTGCGGCTACTGGGGGCTTCGCCAATGCACACCGCCTCATCGGCCAATTGCACGTGTAGCGCATGGCGATCCACCGTGGAATAGACAGCAACCGTTGCAATGCCCAGTTCCTCACAGGTGCGCAGAATCCGCAGGGCAATTTCGCCACGATTGGCAATCAAAATTTTCCTAAAGGCCATGGCGGTCAAGGGTAGGGGAAGCGATCCCTAATGCTACCATGCCAGCCGAACGCTTCCGAAAAACCGACCATAATTGCATTGGTACCACTGGCAAAAACACGTTAGGATCGGCAGGGTTTGGTTTGGGAGCGCACTATGGCTGCTGTGTCACCCACGATGGCATTGACCGTTACGAAAACCAGCAATTGGACGATTGAGGACAGTGAGCAGCTCTACCGCATTCAGGGCTGGGGCGAACCCTACTTTGGTATTAATGCTGCGGGTCATGTCACCGTCTCTCCCAAGGGCGATCGCGGCGGGTCGTTGGATCTCTATGAACTGGTACAGGCGCTCCAACAGCGCAATATTAGCCTCCCCCTGCTGCTGCGGTTTTCCGATATTCTTGAGGATCGCATTGAGCGACTGAATGCCTGCTTTGCTCGAGCCATTGCCCGCTATGGCTATCAGGGAGCCTATAAGGGAGTCTTTCCCATCAAGTGCAATCAACAGCGCCACATCATTGAGGCCCTCGTGCGCTTTGGTCAGTCCCATCAGTTTGGCCTCGAGGCGGGATCAAAACCAGAACTACTGATTGCCTTGGCGATGCTGAATACCCCAGGGGCACTGCTGATCTGCAATGGCTATAAGGATCGCAGCTACATTGAAACGGCCATTCTGGCCCGTCGCCTTGGCCACACCTCCATCATTGTCCTTGAGCAGCCTGAAGAAGTTGCGGAAGTGATTGCTGTCAGTCAGGCTTTGGGCATTGAGCCGATTGTGGGTGTGCGGGCAAAACTCAGTACCCAAGGGGTGGGGCGCTGGGGTACCTCCGCTGGCGATCGCGCCAAGTTTGGTCTGACGGTGCCAGAGATTTTAACGGCAGTCGAGCAACTGCGAGCAGCGGGGATGCTCAATGCTCTGCAACTATTGCACTTTCACATTGGCTCGCAAATCTCTGCCATTAGCGTTATCAAGGATGCGATTCGCGAGGCGGGGCAGATCTACGGTGAACTGGTACGCCTTGGCGCCAATATGCAGTACCTTGATGTGGGCGGCGGCTTGGGGGTAGACTACGACGGCTCCAAAACCAATTTCCATGCCTCGAAAAACTACAGTATGCAAAACTATGCCAGTGACGTCGTGGCTGGGATTAAGGACGCCTGTCGGCAGCGGGGCATCCCCGATCCGACCCTCATTAGTGAGAGTGGTCGTGCCATTGCCTCCCATCAATCGGTGTTAATTTTCAATGTCTTGGGGGTCAGCGAAGTGCCCAAAATTACCCCCGAACCCGCCACCGCAGAGGAGCACCTCATTATCCGCAACCTCTACGACACCTACCAAGCAATTGATGAGAACAACTACCAAGAGGCCTACAACGACGCCCTGCAATTTAAGGGGGAAGCCATCAGTCTCTTTAACTTTGGCTATTTGAGTTTGCCGGAGCGGGCACGGGCAGAGAGTCTCTTTTGGGCCTGTTGTGCCAAGATCCTCGGCATTGCTCGCCAGCAGGAATATGTGCCCGATGATCTCGAAGACCTTGAGAAAATCATGGCTTCGATTTACTACATCAATCTATCGGTGTTTCAGTCAGTGCCCGATAGCTGGGCGATCGATCAACTGTTTCCGATTATGCCGATCCACCGCCTGGATGAGGAACCCACAGAACGGGGCATCCTTGCGGATCTCACCTGCGACAGCGACGGTAAAATTGACCAGTTCATTGACCTGCGGGATGTGAAATCCGTCTTGGAACTGCATCCCTTTCGCCCGGGGGAACCCTACTACCTTGGCCTTTTTCTCAACGGTGCCTACCAAGAGATCATGGGCAATCTCCACAATCTCTTTGGGGATACGAATGCCGTTCATATCCGTCTAACCCCCAAGGGCTACGAAATTGAGCATTTGGTGCGGGGCGATACAATGCAAGAAGTTCTAGGCTATGTGCAGTACCAAGGGGATGCGCTGCTGGAAAAAATTCGCTGTCGCACGGAGGCGGCGCTGGCAGAAGAACAAATTACCTTGGCCGAGGCGCAGCACTTGCTAGAAAACTATGAGCGGAGTTTGCGCAGCTACACCTACCTCTCCTCCTAGGGAACACCATGCTGGGAACATTTCAGTCAAGCCATTTGCGTATTGAGGTGCCAGCCCCGACAGACCAACTGCGGGAGTATTTGACGCAGCCGGCCAAGCTACGGCAGTGGTTGTGGCCCCTACAGCTCCAGAGGATGGGCGATCGCCTGCAAGTGGGGGATACCTTCACCAGTGAATTCCTGTGGTTAAAACTGGAACATCGCGTGGAACTACTCACAGCGGAGCGACTGGTACTGGTGTTGCGGCAGGCCATTGAGGGGTGGCAGGAGTGGTCTTGGGGCGATGGCTGGGTACAGTCCTGTATTGAGGGGGTGACGCCGCTGCCTTTGGAGTTGGGGCAGACTGTCCTCCTATGGCGACTGAAATCAGTGCTGAGTGAAACAGTATCAAGCTGAGGGTCGAAGAACGTTGAAGCGATCGCGCCAATTGGGATGGATCTTCTTGAGTGCCCTGCTTCTCAGTAGTTGTGAGGGCAGTGGACTACAAAATTGGTTTGCTGCCGACCCCAATGCCGAGCAATGGGCAAGCCAATCCCCGACAGCAACGCCCGCTGCGGCAGCCCCAGCCGCCCTGCCAGAAAATTTACAGTTTCCCAAGGCCACTCTCCTAAGCACTCAACCGCAGGCGGGAGCCCCCCAAACCACAGTAACCCGCTGGCAAGTAGCAGCGCCGGCGATCGCCATCCAGCAATTCTATAGTCAGCAATTTCAACAATTGGGCTGGCAACTGACAGAGCAACAGGTGAGTGATCAGACCATCACCCTCAAGGGGCGCAATTCTGAACTGGACGTGACGGTCACTATCAACACAGTGCCAGAAAATAACCTGACAATGTTTACCGTAGCTTACACCCCCGTCAAGAGCACCCCAGCCACAGCGGCTCCCCAACCCCACCTTAGCGCACCCCAAGCCTTTACAGATCTCGATCAAGCCCCCGCTCCCCTCCAACCCGCCATTCGCGATTTAGCCGAACTGGGGGTGCTGAGCACGACGGGCGATCGCCTGCAACCCAATATCCCCATCCGTCGTGGCCAGTTTGTGCGCTGGTTAGTCACTACCTACAACCGCTTTTATGCCGATCGCCCCGCACGGCAAATCCGCCTTGGCAGCCGCAATGACACACCTATTTTCCAAGATGTCCCCCGTGATCATCCCGACTTTCCCTATATTCAAGGACTGGCGATGGCAGGATTTTTGCCCAGTCCCCTCACTGGCGATACCAGTGCTCTCTTTCGCCCTGAGGCTCCCCTCACCCGTGAAACACTATTGCAGTGGAAAGTTCCCCTGGATCAGCAGGGGCGGCTGAGTCCCAGCACGATTGATCGCATTCAGCAAACATGGGGGTTCAAGGACAGTCAACGGATTGCTCCCCCTGCCATCAATGCCGTGGCCGCTGACTACCTCGCGGGGGATCTCTCGAACATTCGCCGCGTTTGGGGAGAAACCCTCTTGCTCCAGCCCCAAAAACCCGTCACCCATGCTGAAGCCGCAGCCGCTCTGTGGTATATCGGCAACGGTACAGAGGGACTCTCAGCAGCAATGGTCAAGCAGGCACCGCCTTCCCCCTCCTAGAACCTTGCTAGATTAGAAATCCGAGGGAATTGTCACGATTTGCTGAGTCACGATTTGCTGAACTGATTGTTGCCTATGCCTTGGCCCTTATCCCGTGGTTACCGTCGTCAAATTGCCCGCCTCGAAATTACAGGGGCGATCGCTGGGAGTACTCGCCGGCGTGTCCTCAAAGCCCTGAAAACCATTGAAGAACGGGGCTACCCGGCGCTGCTTGTGCGCATTGACAGTCCCGGCGGTACCGTAGGCGACTCCCAAGAAATCTATGCTGCCCTCAAGCGCTTGCAGTCGAAAATGAAAATCGTGGCCAGTTTTGGCAATATCTCTGCCTCTGGCGGGGTCTATATCGGCATGGGGGCACAGCACATCATGGCCAACCCCGGCACCATTACCGGCAGTATTGGCGTCATCCTGCGGGGCAACAATTTGCAACGACTCCTCGATAAGGTGGGGGTCTCCTTCAAGGTGATCAAGTCTGGTCCCTACAAGGATATCCTTGCTTTTGATCGCGACCTCACGGAGGAGGAAATCCGCATTCTTCAAGACCTGATTGACACCAGCTATCAGCAATTTGTCCAAACCGTGGCCGAAGGCCGCAACCTCGATGTGGAAACGGTGCGCAGTTTTGCCGATGGCCGTGTTTTTACTGGTGAGCAGGCCCTTGCCCTAGGACTCGTCGATCGCTTGGGCACTGAGGAGGATGCCCGTCGCTGGCTAGCGGAACTGGCGGGCCTTGACCCCGACAAAACCAAGGTGCAAACTATCGAAGAACCCAAATCCCCCTTGGCTCGGTTGTTTCCGCGTCAGCAGGAACGGTTCCCCTTCCCGTGGCAAGCGGGTCTGGACTGGTTGGAATTTGAAATGGCGACCAATGGACTTCCCCTATGGCTCTATCGCCCCTAAGCTGGATACAGTACCCTTGCGGATGTCTTGATGGAGGAGCACACTGTGGGCTGGCGCGTCCGAGCAATTCGTGGAGCAACTACCGCCACTGAAAATTCAATTCCCGCAATCCGTGAGGCGGTTTTGGAACTCCTCGGCGAGATTGAGCGGCGCAATGCCCTTGATTTCTCGGAAGTCATTAGTGTTACCTTTTCTGTCACCCGTGACCTCGATCAGATCTTTCCGGCGGCGATCGCCCGTGAATGCCCCCATTGGCGCAACGTTCCCCTCCTCGATGTTCAGCAAATGCACGTAGAGGGAGGCCTGCCTCGCTGTATCCGCTGCTTGATTTACTTCAACACCCCCAACCCGGATCAACCGATTTACCATGCCTACCTGCGCCATGCTCAAAGCCTACGTCCCGATCTGGCCATGCATGGTGACTACCATCCCCTCGAACTGTCCTCCCATTCCCTAGGTTAACTATGACCGCTCTCGTCCGTGATTACATGACCCCCAACCCCTTTACCATTTCCGCCGATGCCCCGATTTCTGAGGCAGTTCGTCTCATGGAAGAAAAACAGGTGCGCGGCCTCCCCGTCGTGGATGATAAGGGCAAATTGGTGGGATTGGTTTCTGAAGCTGACTTGATCGTGCGCGAAGCCCCCTTAGAGCCGCCGTTATACATCACTTTCCTAGGGAGCATCATTTACTTTGAGTCTCCAGAATCTTTTCATCAACACCTCAAGAAAACCCTCGGTCAACAGGTGCAGGATGTCATGACCCCCAACCCCCACACGATTAACGTCGATGCACCCATTTCCGAGGCAGCTCGCCTCATGGTCAATCACCACATTAGTCGCCTACCGGTTTTGAACGATCAGGGGGAGTTGGTGGGCATCATTAGCCGCCATGATCTGTTGCGAGCCTTGCATGCCCAAGAGGCCTCTGCGTGACGTTTGTCAAATTGGCCTGACCCTAACTTTCAAGATGAGTGACTTTCCATAGAATAGCCACAGAATAGCCACAGGTTTGCTCGCGATCGCCGGAAGGTTCCTTGATCATGACCGCTTCCCTTGATTTGATTTGGCAGCAGGCACGTCAGGGTGAAGCAGAGGCCATTGCCCATTTAATGAACCGCACACTCCAAGCCAAGGGGGTGCGCGCCCTCGTGCGGCGGCGGGGCGACTGTTTACAAATTATGTTTGAAGCGGCGCGATCGCTCCCCCCACAAGTCTGTGTTCAGTTTGTTTGCCGAGGTCTCAGGCAATTGGCGCCCCAAGGGGTTCTGCGGGTGCGGCTCCATGCTCGGCTTGTTGGCGAAGAATGGCCAGAATGGACACAGACCGTTGACTTACGGGAAACCTTACCGGCGGCGCCGCCTCTTCAAGCAAGTTCCAGCTCAAATGCAGCTATACCTGCCACGCCACGGTCTCATCAGGCGGTGAGTGCCTTTGGCCTCGGTTTGCTGGCGATCGCAGGCACCGGTGCCGTTGCCCTGACATTGCAACATCAACTCAGTGTCGATGCCCCACCCAGTGGGGCACCCAGTCCAGCCCTGACAACCCCTGAGCCTGATGTGTCCCTTGTGTCCCCCCCACCCGCCCCTAGCGATCGCCGCTTGCGGATTAAGGCGGTTGGCGATATTGTCCTTGGCACCAATTTCCCGAGGAACCGCCTGCCTGCGGATCCCCAAAAGCTCTTTGACCAAGTCAAACCCTATCTTCAGGGGGCAGATTTCCTCTTTGGCAATTATGAAAGTACCCTTACCGATCATCCCCATCCCTACAAAAAGACCCAGGGGGATCGCGCTTTTGCCTTTCGCTCACCGCCCAGCTATGCTCAGGTCTTACGCCAAGCTGGTTTTGACATCCTCAACATCGCCAACAACCACAGCTACGACTTCAACGAACAGGGATTTCGCGATACGATTCGCTACATCAACGCCGCTGGCATGACCGCCATTGGTGATCTCAATCAAATTACCTACCTTGAAGCCAAGGGCCTGAAAACCGCATTTATTGGCTTTGCCACCTACTACGGCCAAAATCGTCTTCAAGACCACAGGGCCGGTGCTGCCCTTGTGCAGGAGGCCAAGAAAAACGCTGACATTGTGGTTGTCAGTTTCCACGGCGGCGCCGAAGGCAGCGATCAAATTCATACCCGCGATCGCACGGAGTACTTCTATGGCGAAGACCGGGGCAATGTAGTTCAGTTTGCTCGCACCATGATTGACAATGGTGCCGATTTAGTTTTGGGTCATGGCCCCCATGTCCCCCGTGCCCTTGAATTGTACAAAGGCCGCCTTATTGCCTATTCCTTGGGGAACTTTGTCGGCTATCAGACTCTAAGCAGTCACGGCCCCCTTGGCAAGTCCCTGATCCTCGATGTTGAACTCGACGGTTCTGGTCGCTTCATTCAAGGAAAAGTCATTCCTGTACGCCTAGATGCCAAAGGGATTCCCCATATTGATCAAAACTTTGCCAGTGTGCAACTGATTCGCCGTTTAATCCAAGCCGACTTTCCCAACACTCCCTTGCAGATTGGACGCTTCGGCGAGATTCTCAACAGCTATTCCCAATCCTAGTCCTCCTTTGGTGAATGGGATAACAATAAGCTACCGGAGCATTGTTAACTCACCTTTGATTCCGTTGACACAATCCCCAAAATCAATACGCTTTAATTAAACACTAGACAGTCGGAATAATATTTTCACTACCAGTGCGCTGACAACTGAACGGGACTGAAGGGATCGGAGAAAAGTATAAATTTATCTAGTAAACAAAATTTAATATTTTTGGTTTTTCAATTCCTATGAAAAAGACTGTGCACTAACTTTCCCAGTGTTGGGAGTGTGCGATACTTGTGAAAAAGGTTGTGCTAAAAATCTTCAACCAGTGAAAAAGCGAGTTACATTGACATTCCCCAGGCGGACGATTCAAATGCCCGTTACCTACCGCTTGGCCAAGGACTTTAATATCGCTGCCAATATCATCCGTGCCCAAGTGGCACCTAACCAAGTGGGTAAACTGGTTCTAGAATTGGCTGGGGACATTGACCAAATGGAGGCTGCCCTCGAATGGTTGCGGCAGCAGAATATTGAGGTGTCCCTTGCCAGTCGTGAAATTGTCATTGATGAGCAGGCCTGCGTCCACTGTGGCCTCTGTACAGGGGTATGCCCTACTCAGGCACTGACACTCCATCCAGAAACGTTTCAACTCCAATTTACCCGTTCCCGTTGCATTGTCTGTGAGCAGTGTGTTGCCGCGTGTCCGATGGAGGCGATTCACACAAACTTTTGATTGAGATTAGGGCTCTAGGGTAACATCTTCATAAATGGCAGATAGGTGGCCTTGCCAGCCAATGCTCTTGAGCTCAACCCCATCTTCTGGGGGGGAGTAGGCCTGCCAAACCCATAAGCCTGAGCTACTGCGACGAAAGCTTTCCAATCGCTGGCGGCGGGTATTAACCAGTACATATTCCTCGAGGCTCTCAAGGCTTTGATAGTCAATGAATTTATCGCCGCGATCAAAGGCCTCGGTTGAGGGAGAGAGCACCTCAATCACCAAGCAAGGGAAGGATTTATAGAGCCGTGTTTCCTGATCCCGTGGATCACAGGTTACAAATAGATCTGGATAGTAAAAGCAGTTGCGCTCTTCTAGGCGCACTTTCATATCTGAAATGTAGAGACGACAACCCTGTTGCCGCACAGTGGGGTGTAAAAGGGTAGCCAAATTCAAGGCTAGGGTGACGTGGGCATCACTAGCTCCTGCTATGGCATATATTTGGCCGTTGCTGTACTCGTGCTTAACCCCATTTTGGGTTTCCCATTGCAAATAGTCTTCAGGACTCAGTTGCGGCGAAGGTTGCGTGCTCATTGGCAGTTTGGAAGAGCTAGCGGTTATCTCGCTACTATTGACTACTCTACTATTGACGACTATTGATCCTAGGGTAGGCAGAAAATCATGACCCAAGAACGTGGATATTGGGGATATTGGGCACTAGCGACGCTGGCAGGCATGGTGTTCCTAATTGCTCCGGCCAAGGGAAAGCCTTCGGTTGTCCTGCCAGAAACTTTTTATCGGGCGATCGCCAACCAAGACTGGGCAACAGCGGTGCAAATTCTCGATCAGGTCATTCGTGAGTATCCCCAACAGGCCCAAGCCCTTGGCAGCTATCGTCAAGAATTGCTACGACTGCAACAACTGCCCCCAACCCCTGCTCCCTCAGGGGCAACAGTGATCACTCAACCCAGGGGCATGATACCGATTCTACGGCGACAGGGAGGGATTCCCGTTATTCAAGTGACGTTTAACCAACGACTGCGGTTTGAGATGCTGGTGGACTCAGGAGCCAGTATGACGGTGATTACGCGATCGCTGGCACGGGCTTTAGGCATTACCCCAGCTCAAGTGGTGGATCATCGCCTGTTTCATACTGCCAATGGTCCAGTGGTGCTGCCAGTTGTCTATGTCCAATCCATCAGCGTCGGTGGCTTCCATCGTCAGCAATTGCCCGTTGCCGTGGCTGGGCCTGAAATGACCATTGGCCTTTTGGGACAAGATTTTCTTCAGCATTTCGATGTCACTTTGCGGCAAGATCATATTCAGTTGCAGCGTCGTCCGTAGGAAATGCCCATTCTTGCCCAAGCTGTCTTAGCCAGCCACAATGCAGGCAAAGTTAAAGAGTTTCAAGGGTGGTTACAGCCGTGGATTGGGGAGTTGGTAGCCCTGCCAGCCGCCATTGAGATTGCGGAAACTGCGGATTCCTTTGTGGCCAACGCCTGTTTGAAGGCCGCTACTGCCGCCAAAGTAATGGGAGAGTGGGCGATCGCCGACGATTCGGGGCTAGCAGTTCATGCCCTTCAGGGGGCACCGGGGATCTATTCGGCTCGCTATGGGGCTACGGATGCTGAGCGCATTGAGCGTCTATTGCGGGAAATGGCCGACGTGAGCGATCGCGCCGCTGAATTTATTTGTGTCATTGCCCTAGCACGTCCCGATGGCACGATTGCCGTTACAACTGAGGGACGGTGTGCAGGCGAGATTTTAACCGCTCCCCGGGGTCAGGGGGGGTTTGGCTATGATCCTGTCTTTTGGGTGCCCAGTCAGCAGCGTACCTTTGCCGAGATGAGTCCCGTCGAAAAGCAACAAGTGAGTCATCGCGGTCAGGCTTTGCAGCGGCTGCGGGAGTATTTCCAGACCTTGAATCCGTAGATTTGCGGTTGTTGGTAGGAAGTTTTTTGTCCTAGGCTGGCATTTGTAGGGTTGCTAAGCTAACCTGTGGCCACGATGCAAGAATGGCTCTAGTATTCGAAAGTTGCATTAAGCAATGCCCTCTATAGAAAGAGACTCATGGGGAATATAATGAACACAAAAGGATAGGCTCCCTAGGCCCAGTGGCTCGCAGGCTTCTTACGGTGATTCAAAGCAAAGACTATGGGCGATCGCGAATTAATAGACCAATTTATTAAAGACTTGATTCAGAAAAATTCGCGAATGCTCTCGAATCGGCACCTGCGCGTAGAAACAACGTTTGATGAAGTCCAGCTCATTTCCTACAAAGATGGCATTGTTGCACGGGTGAAAACAGAGGCCCCCACCCTTGCCATTGAAGTGCGGGATGCATCACCCTATCGACCTCTGATTCAAGAGGTAATGGTAGATTATGAAATCTTCCAAGTCGGCATCGCTCAAACCCCCGGATTTTTACGTTATGAACACCGCAATGTTCCCGAAGGCTATGTGATCCAATACACCGAAGCGGGAGTGCTGTGGAAAGACCGCTGGGCACGGGGTAAGCGACGCGGTGTTCTTACAGGAGGCAACTCCCTCGGTATGGATGCGATGATTCTCTATCGGGGCACCTGGTATCCTATTCAAAGTGTCAATGCGGCCAATGGCTTTGTTGCCATTCGTACCTTGGGGGGAGAAGTCACTTACAATGCCGCCGACTTCCTTGTGTGGCTGAAAAAAGACGAGCAAGGGACTGAGGAAAGTCCAAGCCAAATTACTGGCTACAAACGGGGAGAACGTATGGGAGAAATCGACAGTGAGCCCACCCAAATCCTCGAGGCCACGGAAATGATGGCTGCCAAAGCCAGTGGCACCCCATCAACGCCAGTTCCCTCCCCTGCTGGTGAACCAGGGGAAAAAGAGCAAGCCGTTATTTTGCCTTCAGCGCCACAGGTACCTACGGTTGCAACAACCGTTTCAACGCTCTCTGAGCCTGCACAACCGGCTGAAGCCAGCCAAGGATATTCAGCGGCGAACTACGAGTACTCCGTTGGCTATCCCCATCCGAACTACGACTATTCCCAAGGGTATTCAGCGGCAAACTACGAGCACTCCGTTGGCTATCCCCACCCCAACTACGACTATTCCCAAGGGTATCCAGGGGCAAACTATGAGCACTCCGTCGGCTATCCCCATCCCAGTTATGGTCAGCCCTACTCACCCCAAGCCTACCAGCACATTGATTCCAACACTCAGATGGCCCTGACGTATCTCCAATCTAGCTTGGCCTATCTGCTGCAAGTTGAGCCCAAAAATGCCAATATTCATGCAGCAATTCGCGCAACCAGTATGGCAATTCAAAATCTCCTTGCCCTTCTGAATGGTTAGCGGCTCTCTGCAAGGGGATACAAGCGAAAGATACTCTGCAGCAGTGCCCAAGTGGTTTTAACTTCAGGAACACGCACCTCATCCCATTGACCTGGTTGACAGTAGAGATAGTTAATCAGGTGCCGTTGTTGTGCAATAGACAAGGAGAGAAATTGAACACCAATTTCTAGCACTAGGCTCTTGCTGCCTAGGTTTGCAGTTCTTGACCAACGCACTTGGACCGGTAAGCGTAGGTTGATGAAGGGACTGGGCTCAAGGAAGTGCAGTTCACCCACTGACTGACCGAGCGATTCTGGCGGAAAACGGTTGAGGCGTATCCGTACCCCTTCTTCGGAAATATCAACGGTTTGCCCGCGGTAGCGATCGCCCCCAACAATCAATTCACAGGGTTCAGAGCGCAAGAAGCGCGGATGGCGCCGCTGGGGCACATCAATGGCCACCAGCATACACACCAACAGCAGTGACAGGTTATAAATTGACCAGACGACATTCACCGCCAAGCTATCGGGATTGACAATAGTCTCTTGAAGGGGAGAACTGCGCCAAATCAGACCCCCAATTGTCAAAATGGCAATGATCATCAGAGGACGAATCAAGGGCCAGTTGATATTGATGCGATGGGGATCCACCACCCCTTTGGGGGTCACTTTGAAGGTTTTGCCCCTCGGACTAATGAGGGTACGAATCACGGTTATCGCCATAGGAAAGGCAATTATTGTTTCATAGACATCGGACCAAAAGGCAGAGCGGCGACCCTCCGTCAGCCATGAAAAGGCCATGATATTCCCCAAGTAGTAGGGAAAATAAAAGTAGAGAATCTCGTTCACTGTGGCTCGCAAAGGGGCAATACCAAAGAGCAAAAAGGCCAGGGGTGCCAAAAGAAAGATCACCCGGGGAATGGAAAGAAACCAGTAGATGATACTGAGGGCATGGGAGAGACGCTGCGTTAGTCGCAGATTGGGGGCTGTGAGAAAATTCCCCCCCAGAAAAAGCATTTGCAAGGTGCCTTGCCCCCAGCGCAATCGTTGATTAATGTAGGCACTAATTGTCTCCGGTGACATGCCAGCGGCCAGGGCTTCATTGAGGTATTTCACCCGATAGCCGCGGGTTTGCAGCTTAATGGTTGTCATGTAGTCTTCGGTGATACTGTCCGTCGGAATGCCACCAATTTCATCAAGGGCACTGCGGCGAATCACAAAACAAGTGCCACAGCATACCACGGCGTTGAAGAAGTCACGGCTGGGTTGAATAAAGCGAAAGAAGAGCGTCTGCTCATTATTGACAATTCCCTCTAGGCCAAGATTGACAGTGACCGGATCCTCATTGAAAAAATGCTGCGGCGTCTGCACCATGGCTGTTTTGGCATCCTGGAAAAAGCCCACAGTGCGGGTGAGGAAGTTCCGCGTCGGCATGAAGTCGGCATCAAAAACGGCAATCAGTTCCCCCGTGAGCGTGGGCAGAGCATGGTTAATGTTCCCGGCTTTGGCATGGCGGTTGTCGGGGCGATCGCGATATTCACAGCCCAGTTCTTTGGCAAGGGCGCGCACGGCGGGGCGACGGGTATCATCGAGGAGGTAAATGCGCTTGTGGGGGTAGTCCATGGCTTGGCAGGCAATCACGGAGCGGCGCAAAATCTCGACACCTTCGTTGTAGGTTGGTAAGATCACATCTACCCAAGGCAGATACTCACCGCGAATCACTGCTTGGCTCAGGCGATCAGCTTCAGGAGTGCGGTCAATAGAGAAAATACAGTGAAAGAAAAAGGCCACACTATTGAGAACCGTCAGCAGTTCCGCCAAAAAGAGGGCAAGGGAGATCGTGCCATTGAGGCGATCATCCAGGTTGAGGCTGCCAAAGAAGCGCCACAATTCGTAACGGATTCCCAGTAAGGCAATGCCTACACTAACAATAAGCCGTGACCAAAAAGTGGGTTTGGGGGAGAGTTCCTTGAGTAAAAATGTGATGGCAAGCCAAACAAAGGCGGGCAACAGCAATGCTTCAAGTGTAGTTCCTTGGGGGCGCATGATGGCCTGTCCCTCATGCCAAAAACCGACAAGATTCGGTAGTAAATTCCGCCAGTCCAGTTGCCAAAGCAATATTCCTAGGAGGGCTAGAATGCCTAGGAGCAAAAGCCAGCCATCGGTTGGCAACGATTTGAGGCGCATGGTTTAGCCTCCAAACACCACTTCAACACTTTGACCAACACCGCAGAAACGTTCGGCACTGAAGTCTTCTGGTAGGTTCTGGAGTTGAACGTCAACCGCCAGTTCGTTGCGCACCAGATCCGGAGGGGGCACGGCCACGTTTTCCCCCACTTCAACTTTGCCAGGGCCACCACGAATCGCCCGCACAATGCCCCTAAGCCGGCGATCGCTCCCATCCAGCAAGCGCACAGTAGCCTCTTGACCCACCCGCAGACGAGGATTTTCTCGCTCGGCTACCAATGCCGTTGCCCAGACATCACTGCAATCTAGAACTTTAACGATCGGATCGCCCGCTGCCAGGGGAATACCGAACTCCCCTGTTTTGTGGATCACTGACCAAACGACCACGGTGGTCGGTACGTTCACGGTCGCCAGGCGTTGCAGGGAAAGTTGCTGTTTGATATTGGCAATTTCACGGCGGAGCTCGGCAATGGTTGTGGCTAGTGCCAAAAGTTCAGCGTCAATATCAACAACTTCAATTTGCAAATCAATGAGGCGGATTTGGGGAAAGCTAAAGGTACGCGAAGCATCCAGTTGCAGTCCTTGGCGAGCCGCTTGGAGAGCTGTTTGTTGGCGGCGCAGTTCGGCCTGTTGACTCTCAACAAATTTCGCCGCTTGCTTGGCACGGGAAACGGCTTCATCGGCGACTTGGCGAGCCACAGCGCCTGCTTCCACCAAAGCGGTATAGCGCTCGGCTTCAATGCGGGCAATGGCCAACGCTTCTTGAGCTTGGCGGAGTTCTCCGAGGGTGCGCTGTACTGCTTCTTGGGCAAAGCGGGTTTCAAGGATGTGTTGACTTTGCTGATAGCGCTCCAGTTGAGCAATCAAAGCCATGCGGCTGTTGCGTTTCTCTTGCAGACCGCGCTGTTGGGCAAGGGCAACACCGAGTCGGGTTTCCAAATTCTGGCGATCGGTTTCCAGTTGAGGATTGCGATCGTTGCGGATGAAGCCAATAGTCGTTCCTGCTTTCAGGAGCTCGCCGGGGCGCAGCGGTTCCAGGGTTAATGTACCGGCAATTCTGGCATAGAGTGTCATCACTGTGCCATTGAGGTAGCCCACGCGGCTGACCACATACCGCTGTCGCCACCAGAGGAGATACACAGCTAGGCCAATAAGGGTGATGCCAAGACCGATGCGAACGATACGAAAAATGCGGCGTCGTTCGTTACTGCCTGGGGGTTTGGTGGCAGCTGCACTGGAAGATGAGTTAGTCATATTCGCTCTCTCCACTTTCACAACTCAGCAATGTCATCAACAGGAAGCCCGTGCTCCTTTGCCCCCTTGAGAATTGTCTCTAAATCCTTGGCTACAGGCCTCAGGGGGTCATCAATAAAATTCTCCCCTGCAACCTAGGTCAGAGCCGTTATCGCCTGACCTGTGGACGTTATGACTCTAAAAAATTTATGGCAGTAATCTCCCTATTCAATACCTTCCTAGACGTCTAGTCGTTGAATGTCTGCCACAGGACAACTGTAAACGATACCCCAAAGGGAATGGCGAGGATCAGGAACAAAAGTCGCTTTTTGATATGGCACGTATCAAGCAGTTGAGCAATAGAGTTGGCGGTAAACTTCCATGAGGGCGATCGCCACCGATACCGAGAGGTTCAGACTGCGGACAGCAGGCTGCCACATGGGAATTTTGAGGAAGACATCGCAGGTGGCTAAAACATCCGCAGGAATACCCGCGGGTTCACTACCAAAGACCAGCCAATCACTCTCAGCAAAGGTGAAGTCCCAGTAAATCTGCTGGGCGGCAGGTTCAAAGGCAATTAAGCGTCCGTGGCGGTGGGCCGTTTTCAGAAAGGTTGGCCAGTCGGGGTGGCAATACAAGGTGACGTAGGGCCAATAGTCTAGACCGGCGCGCTTGAGGTAGCGATCGCTGAGTTCAAACCCCAAGGGTTCAATCAGGTGCAGCGGTGTCTGGGTGGCCGCACAGGTGCGGGCAATATTACCCGTATTGGGGGGGATTTGGGGATGGACAAGCACCACAGCAGGCATGGCATTGAGCAAGTGGCAACTAGAGACTTGATCCTTTAGTCCATGGTTGCCCGACCACCGGGGGTTAAGCCGCGCCGTCCCTCTTCACGGGCATAGGTTAAAAAGCGCTGGAGATGCTCTAAATGCTCAGAAGGGGGTAAGGTTGCCAATTGGGCGATCGCCTGGGCAAGGGGCAACTCACGGCGATAAAGAATGCGAAAGGCTTCCTTGAGGTCGCGCATTTCTGCCTCTGTGACACCTGCCCGCCGCAGTCCCACCTGATTGAGGGCACGAACCCGTGCTGGATGACCTTCCACCAGCATATAGGGCGGTACATCCCGATCTACCCGTGCCATTGCCCCCACCATTGCCAAGCGACCAATATGGACAAACTGGTGAATACCCACCATACCGCCAATGCGGGCCTTTGATTCAATGCAAACATGGCCAGCGATCGAGGCGGCATTCGTAATGACCACCTGATCCTCAATCACGCAATCATGGGCTACATGAACATAGGCCAGTAGCAGATTGTGGTTACCAATAATTGTGGCATCCCCTTCACCATTGGCGCGGTTAATCGTCACGAACTCGCGAATCGTATTGTAATCACCAATGCGCAGGGCACTATTGGCCCCTGTATATTTTTGATCCTGAGAGGCAGTGCCGATGATCGCTCCCGGAAAGATACGATTGCCGACCCCCACCTCCGTTGGCCCTTCAATAATCACATGGGCACCAATTTCCGTATGGGCGCCGACGCGCACCTGTTCACCAATCACAGCATAGGGGCCGACGCGAACTGTGGGATGTAGTTCAGCACTGGGATGAATGACAGCAGTAGGATGGATTAGTGTTTGCATCATTGATTGTGACTAGTCCACCAGCGAGAACATCATCTCGCCCTCACAGACCAATTGACCATTCACCTCAGCCCGTCCTTGCATTTTTCCAATGCGCTGTTGTTTGACAACAAGAAGCTCCGCCCGCAGGATCAACTGATCTCCGGGGACGACTGGACGGCGAAAGCGCACCTTATCAATGCCCGCGAACACAGAAAGTTTATCCTTTGCCCAGTTCATCTGCATCAGCACAACCCCGCCCACTTGGGCAAGGGCTTCCACAATGAGCACCCCCGGCATGATCGGGCGACCCGGAAAGTGCCCTTGAAAAAAGGGTTCGTTGATGGTGACGTTTTTTAGCCCCACAGCATACTTTTCGGGGACATAGTCAATGATCCGATCCACCAGCAAAAAAGGGTAGCGGTGGGGGAGCAACTGCTGTAGCTCAGTGACCGTCAGTACAGTGGTTGGTGGGGAATCAGTCAACGTTGGCATAGGGGTCGGTGTCGGCTGCAAGTTAAAGATATAACCAAATCATAGGGGAGAATGGTTGCCCCTAAACCCTCTGTTGGGCGATCGCCCGGGCCAATTGGGTATGCAGATGATGACTAGCGCGATAGGCCACATAATGGGCAATGGGGGGTGTTCCGAGGAGGGCTAAATCGCCCCAGAGATCGAGTAACTTGTGGCGAACGGGTTCATCGGCAAAGCGTAACGGCGGGTTGACCCAACCACTGGCACTGCACACAAGGGCATTCTCTAAGCTGCCCCCCTGAATCAGACCTTGGCTGCGCAGATAGTCCACTTGTTCAGCAAAACCAAAAGTGCGAGCCGGGGCGACCTCCGTCGCTAGTTCTGAGGGCGTAAAACTACACCACTGGCGACCTATTGCCCGATAGGGAAAGTCAATGCCATAGGTGAGGCGTAGCTCAGGGGCAGGAATGGCACTAACAAAGGCCTCTCCTTCGTAAATGGTGACCGGTTCCTTCAAGATGACTGCTGGTCGAGGGGCCTCCTGGGGGACAACACCTACCCTCTGAATGCCTTCGAGCCAAGGTTGTGCCGAGCCATCGAGCACGGGCACCTCAGGACCTGTGATCTGAATCGTGACATTATCAATGCCGGCGATCGCCAGCGCTGCCAAGAGATGCTCAACCGTGCGCACACTGGCGCCATTGGCCACCAACTCCGTTGCCAACTGAGTGGATTTCACAGCCTCAATCCGAGCAGGAATGACAGGCTGCCCCTCCAGATCAAGGCGCACAAACTGGCGTCCGGTATTGGCGGCTGCCGGCTGAAGGGTGAGCGCAACCCACTGGCCTGAGTGTAAGCCCACCCCTGACCATTGGGCAGTTCCAGCAAGGGTCCGTTGAGTCGTTGCCACCAATGGTGTCGGTCCAGAGGCCGCGATCATGGAGCTTTCTCCTAGAAGCGTTCACCAATACCAAAACTAAAGGCACTGCCCCCTTGATTGTTCCAGCCAAAGTCAATGCGGATATTGCCTAAGGGGGTATTCACCCGCAGGCCAGCTCCATAGCCTAGCCCCTCTCCGGGTTTACCGCGCACAATTCCCGGCTGACCGGGTACGCTGCTTTGGGTACCGAGCAAACTGGCCCCATCTACGAAGAGTGCACCACCAATAATGTTAAAAATTGGGAACCGATACTCCACCGTCCCCTGTACAAAGGCACGCCCAGAACCGATCGCCCCCTCTTCCCAACCGCGCACCGAGTTAGCACCCCCAATCGTAAAGGATTCATAGGGGGGCAAATCGCCAAAAATGTTGCCCGCTTGAATATTGAAGGCAAAGGTTTGCGGCCCCTCAATACGCAGAAACTTCACTGGGATATAGAAGCTATAGCTACCCCGCACCCGATTCATCAAGATGCTACCCGCACCAATGGGAAGTGACTGATCCACGCCTAGGCGGATCACTTGGCCACTGGTGGGACGCAAGGGATCATTGCGCAAGTCCCGCAGAATCGCCGCTTGCACCGTAAACAGGTCATTGAAGCCGCGACAGACGCCGTTGTCTGGAAAGGTTAAACAGTTGCCTAAAGCATCGGTGTTGAAGCGGGTAAAACCGCCGTCTAGGGATGTGACGCGTTGATATTGCAAGCCAAGGGAACCGGTCCAAGCGGTACGCACCTGATCGCGATCCTTGGTAAAGGGACGGGTAAAGAAGAGGGCAGTGCCCAAGCGGTTAATCCGCGGAAAATCGCCATTGGCCAAACGAACATCAATGGGGCCATTACTGAAGGTATAGGGAACCGTCAGGCGGTTGAAGGCACTGACGGTGTAGGAGGTGCGGTAGGGATCCCCTTTAATCCATGGATCGGTGAAGCTAAGGTCAAAGAGAAATTCCCCTTCAGTCCCCCCTTGGGCTTCCGCACTCAATTTCCAGTTGCGGCCAAAGAGGTTGTTTTGCTGGAATGCTACGGTTCCAAATAGACCTGCGGCCGAGCTATAACCTGCCCCCGCAGAGACACTGCCCGTATTGCGCTCTTTGATATTGAGGATTAAGTTCACCTTGCGGGGATCCTGGCCGGGTTCAAGGGCAACTTGCACATCCTCAAAAAGTCCCAGTTCAAAGAGGCGTCGCAAATCTGCCTGCACTGTCTTTTGATTAAGGACGACCCCGGGTTGGGTGTCCATTTCCCGGCTAATGACAAAGTCGCGGGTACGTTGTTTCGTCGGCTCCCCTTCTTTATTCAGAAAGCGATAGGTAACCTGTTCAACGACCCCCTCAGCCACCTGCAACGTGACAACACCATCGGGATCGACTTGGGGGGTACCAACAACTTGACCCAAAATGTAGCCATTATCCCTATAGAACGTGTTAATTTTTTCAATCCCAGCTTGGAGCTCTCTAAGATTGAGGGTGCGGCCAATTTGGGGGGCAAAAATTTCGTTCACTTTCTCTTGGGTGAGGACTTGATTGCCCGCCACTTGAACAGCTCGCAGTACCGGATAGGGGCGCACGACAAAGGTAATCCGCACACCGAGGGGGGTATCCCTAGGGACGGCATTGACATCGGCAAAAAACCCCGTAGCAAAGATGGCGTTGGTATCTTGTTGGAGTTGCGTGCGGGTAGTGGTACTGCCCGGTCGAGTGCTAATGACCTGATAGACCAATTGCTCCAGTTCAGGGGTGGCTCCTTCAACCACCACTTCAGCAATCAATACTTTGGGTTCATCAGCGGGGGGCTGACCCACAGGCGCAGGGGTAGAGGGTGCCGCTGGCGGGCTTTCAGGCACAGGCTCTGGGGATGGTGGTGTCGGGGGTGCTGGGGTTGCGGCTGGTTGGTTTTGAGAAAGTGTGGGGGCTTCTTGACCACGGCTGGGACTCAAAGAACCGAGGGCGATCGCCACCGTTGCTATTGCGACTCCTACGGTTTTCAGGGCAGATCCCATTGACGGCATCCCCACTGGCGAAAAAAGTTCGTTATTCACTGCTCACACCTAAAAAAGAAATCCCATCAACACAGCCAAACCCATTGGCACTGATATCACAGTAGGCTAAGGACTCAAAAGCGGCAATAAAAGTGCCCTTCTCTTCCGCTTTCCAGGATTAGCGGTAATAGGCCGGTTCATTGCCCGGTTTCCACTTGATATTGCAGCCGAGACTTGGCTTTTGATCCTCACTGGGGGTTTGACCGGCTAACACAGCATCAATGGCGGCACGCAAGTCTTTGCCCGTCACCGGTAGGCCATTCTGGGGGCGGCTGTCATCGAGTTGTCCGCGATACACGAGCTTGCGATCGCTATCAAAGAGGAAGAAATCCGGTGTACAGGCAGCGGTGTAGGCCTTGGCCGTTTCCTGGCTCTCATCGTAGCAAAGGGGAAAGGTAAACCCGAGTTCAGTGGCCATCGCCTTCAGGGACTCTGGGGCATCCTCGGGATAGTTAGCGGCGTCATTGGCACTAATGGCAACAATTCCTAAGCCTGTGTCTTTGTAGTCGCGCCCCAGCTTCGCCAGTTCCTGTTGAACATGCTTCACATAGGGACAGTGGCGACAAATAAACATCACCAGTAGGGCTTTCTTATCGGCAAAGGTGCTGAGGGAAATCGTTTGGCCACTCACCACATCGGGCAGTTGAAAATCGGGAGCAACAGTACCAAGGGCAAGCATCGTGGATTCTGTCCGCGCCATAAAACCTCCTGAGAACGCTGACAAGAGTGTTACAAATAGCAATATCGCCCCTAGTGTACTCTGTGGCAAGTGTTCCTCAAAGGGGTGGAAGCAGTGACTCCCCCAACCAACGCAAAAAGCAGCAGGATTGCTGCTGCTAAGGGAGCAGAGCTGTTGATTTTTGAGCACAAAGGAAAATTGCTTTAGTCAATATAGCTTTGACGGGAGACGTACTTCTCGAAGTTGGCTTGGGTTTGATGGAGAAGTTGCTCACGGCTATCGCCAGTGTGTTTGAGGGCGGGCACTAAATTGCGCGCCTGAAGTGCCATGTGCAGTTGCAAATGGGCAACGTATTCGCTGAGGTCTTCACGGAATAACGAATGACTTTGATGCACAGACACAGTGTTCTCCTTCAACTCATGGTTCAGTAGGCGTTCCATAAATCCTGTCAATCCCCAAAAGCGGTCATGTCAGGAATGGTGCGTTCAAACTGTTCGCCAAGGTGGGCCATGGAGTGCGCCACTTGACCCTTCTAGAGGTTAACATTTCTCAGGGAGGGTGTTGGGATTTGCAATCAACTGTAATGTTTGGCCAATACTTCAGGATTCAGGGGGCAACAAATGCGGTTACTCATTGCCAATGACGATGGGGTCTTTGCCCCCGGTATTCGGACGTTGGCAGATACACTGGCGATCGCTGGCCATGAAGTCGTCGTCGTGTGTCCGGATCGCGAACGCTCCGCTACAGGGCATAGCCTCACTGTGTTTGATCCGATTCGCGCCGAAGTCGTCAGCGATCGCTTTCACCCCAGGATTAAGGCCTGGGCCTGCTCTGGTACCCCCTCCGACTGTGTGAAGTTAGCCCTGGGTGCGCTCCTAGAGCAACCCCCGGATTTTGTCGTTTCTGGGATTAACCAAGGCTCCAACCTCGGCACAGATATTCTTTACTCCGGCACGGTGTCTGCTGCTATGGAGGGGGTAATTGAGGGCATTCCCAGTATTGCCATCAGCCTCGCCAGTTTCACGGTTCATGACTTTCAGCCGGCCGCTGACTTTACCAATCGTCTCCTCAAAGCACTGGAAAATGCCCCCCTTCCGCCCAAAGTGCTCCTCAATGTCAATGTGCCTGCTCTGCCCGCCAGTGAAATTGCTGGCGTTGTGATTACCCGGCAGGGAATTCGGCGCTACCATGACCTTTTCCAAAAGCGCGTTGACCCCCGCGGCAAAACCTACTACTGGCTGGCGGGGGAAGTGGTCGAAGAATATCCCCAAGACCCCAATCAAGCGCCCACGGATGTGGAAGCCATTGCCCAAAACTTGATTAGTATTACGCCGCTGACTTTTGATCTCACCTACGGCCAAGGGGTACAGGATTTAACGGAGTGGCTGCGCACCGTACAGCCCCTATTCAATCTCTAGGATGACGGGTGCATGGTCACTGGGCTTGGGTAAGCGCCGCGGGGCAATATCAATGTGACAGTTGCAGGCCCGGGCTTTGACACCGGGGGTAACATAGAGGTGATCAATGCGCCAGCCATGATTGCGGCGAAAGGCACCTGAGCGATAATCCCACCAAGAGTAGTGCCCCGGCGCTTCAGTAAACTGGCGAAAGGCATCATGGAAGCCAAGATCGCGAATGGCTGCCAGAAGGTTGCGTTCAGCATCGGTGGCCCCCACTTTTGTGGCGCGATCGCTCGCATCAAAGAGGTCTTTATCTTCAGGGGCAATATTAAAATCGCCACAGAGAATCACTTCCCCTTGGGTGGTGAGTTGCTCGAGATAGACATAGAGCGTTTTCAGCCAGTGCAGCTTGTAGTGGTATTTCTCACTGTCGTACTCGCCGCCGTTGGGAATATAGACATTCACCAAGATCACATCAGGGGCGAATTGGGCGCGAATGAGCCGTTTTTGGGTATCCAACTCACTGTGGCTGGGCAATTGGGGGGCAAAGCCTGCTTCTACCCCCGCCAGGGGCTGACGACTGAGAATGGCCACCCCGTTATAGGCCTTTTGACCACTACAATAAACGTGATATCCCCGATCCAGAAAGGGCTGACGTGGGAACTCAGCATCTGTGACTTTGGTCTCCTGCAGACAGAGGTAGTCCACCCCAGTGCTATCCAACCACTGGCAGACATGGTCAAGGCGGGTGCGAATTGAGTTAACGTTCCAGGTGGCAATTTTTGGCATTGGTTGATTGCAGTCCAAGTGATTTGCCCGAGCCCTTATCGGGGGCAGCATCGGCACGTACTGTAGAAAGTATAGTTGGGGAGTGGCAGCAGTACCCGAAATATGGCTGGGTATGTTCTGGTTTTGGCTGTGATTATTCTTGGGGGCGCGATCGCGACAGTGGGCGATCGCCTTGGCTCAAAAGTGGGCAAAGCTCGATTGAGTTGGTTTAATTTGCGGCCACGGCAGACCGCTGTTCTGATTACCATTCTCACAGGGAGCTTAATTTCTGCCTCCACTTTGGCCATTCTCTTTGCCCTCAGCCGTGAATTGCGCGATGGCGTCCTGCGCATTGATACAATTCGCCGTCAACAAGCGGCTGCCGAACAAGAACTGGCGCAAACCCGTGCCCAAAAGGACGAAATTGAAGCAGAACTGGCACAATCCCAAATTGAACTGGCCAATATTCGCCAACGCCTCAGTCAAACGAACCGAGTGCTAGAGCAAGCTGTCAATCGTCAGACCCTTACAGAAGCAGAACTCAAGCAACTCCAACACCGCTACACTCAAGCCCAAAAAAACCTCGAGAACTTTGAAGCCCAAGGGGCACGCCTGCGGCGAGAAATTCAGCGCCTGCAACGGGAGCGACAAGCCATCCAAGGCCGTCTCGAGGAGGTGGCTGGACAAAAAGCAGCCCTAGAAACCGCCATTCGCACGGCTCAACAACGCCTTGCCGAAGTGGAAGCCCAAAAGGATCGCCTCCGAGCAGAGATTGATCGCATTCAGGATCAACTGGCGGCGGCCAATCAGCAGCAGCAGGTGTTACGGAATCAACAGCGTAGTCTTCAGCAGGAAATTGCTGCCCTTGAGGCCAGTCGCCAACGCCTTGAAGAAAACGTGAACATCCTGTTGTTGGGACTACGGCGGGGGACGATCGCCATTCGCACGGGGCAAGTTTTGGCCTCTGCTGTGATTCAAAATGTCAAGGATCCAGATAAAGCCACCCAAGTCATTGAGGAACTCCTGCGGGAAGCGCGGCGGAATGCCATTGTCCTCAATAGTCCCCAGAACCTCCAGCCGACGGATCAGGTGATTCAAATCACCACCGCAGATGTGCACCGCCTGCGCAGCCAAATTAGTGATGGCCAATCCTATGTGGTGCGCATTTTAGCAGCGGCCAATTATCTACAGGGGGAAAGCAATATTCTTGTGGTGCCCCAAGTGGCGCGCAATCAGCAGGTTTTCCGCGAGGGTGAAAATCTGGCCACCATCTCTTTGGATCCCAGCCAGATGACCGATGAACAGATTTTGCAACGTTTGGATCAGTTATTTACAGTCAGTAATCAACGGGCGATCGCCTCCGGCGTTCTCCCAGATCCGGTCACTGGCACTGTTGGCTCCTTTCGCCAAATTGAACTGGTGAAATTTGTTCTTGAGCTCAAAGATCACCAAGGGACGATTGACATTAGCGCCGTCACTCCCACCTCGGTTTATACCGCTGGCCCGCTCACCCTCTCCCTTGTCGCCCGCCAAAATCAGCGGGTGATCCTCCGCAGTGGCTAGGGATGCCCCTCTTGCTTGCTCCTGGGAAGGGCACCATAAAAACCACAGGCTAGGATAGAGGAAATTTTTGTCCTTTCACGGTGTAAGGGATGCCCCATGAAGCGACTGGTGTCGATTGTTTTTTTGCTGTTTATTCCCCTCTCCATTGCTGCGGAACAACTGGAATGGGGCGCTCTCACTGTCTTTATTTTGGCAGCCCTGGCGATCGTCCCCTTGGCGATTTGGTTGAGTACAGCAACGGAGGAGGTGGCCCTTGCCACGGGTCCGACGATCGGTGGCCTCTTAAATGCCCTCTTTGGCAATGCCACGGAACTCATTATTGCCATTGTGGCGCTGCGAGCGGGTTTAGTGGATATTGTCAAAGCCAGTATTACGGGAACCCTAATGGCGAACCTTTTGCTGGTGATGGGGCTATCCATGCTGCTGGGGGGCATTCGCTACAAGGAACAATCCTTTGCCCCAGTGGTGGCACGGGTCAATGCTTCCTCGATGACGGTGGCGATCGCCGCCATGCTTTTGCCAGCAATGGTGATTTATACCTCCGATAGGGTGCCGCCAGGGGCAATTTCCCAAATGTCAGTTGTGGCAGCCATCATTCTGATTCTCGTTTATGGGCTGACGTTAATCTTTTCCCTGAAAACCCACAGCTATCTTTACGATGTCAGTGAGGTGGAACTAGGAGGCGAGGCAGGACACCACGAAAAGCCTAACCTCCCCCTTTGGCTTACCGTTCTCATCATTGCCACCATTGGGGTGGCCTTTGAGTCAGAAATCTTTGTTGGTGCTGTCGAGGAGGCAACGGCAGGACTGGGTTTGACGCCCCTATTTACTGGGGTCATTCTCTTGCCGTTGGTGGGCGGTGCAGCGGAATATGTGACTGCTGTGGGGGTTGCCCTGAAAAACAATATGGATCTGTCTGTTTCCATTGCCTTGGGGTCATCCCTGTTGGTGGCGCTTTTGGTGGCACCTATTCTTGTGCTTATTGGCCAGTTCATCGGTCAGCCAATGGATTTGAACTTTAGTCTTTTTGAGGTGGTGACGGTGATTATTGCGGTTGTCATTGCCAATGTGATTAGCCTAGATGGCCGCTCCAACTGGCTAGAGGGAGCGCTACTTTTGGCGACCTATGGGATTCTCGGTACTGCCTTTTTCTTCCATACCTAGGAGAGGCGCTGAATCTGTAGTTGATAGCTCATGGTGGAGGTGACCCCCTGTCCCCGTAGGACGCCTTCAATGGGGGCAGCATCTGCCGGATCAGCGGCAGCCACAAGGGCAATGTGGCGATCGCTCACCGCTAGGCCGTGGGTGGGATCATAGCCCCGCCAGCCTGCCCCCGGCAAATACACTTCCACCCAAGCATGGAGGTGCCGTTCAGGATTCTCCAAGTCCCCTTCCTGATAGCCACTGACAAACCGCGCCGCCAGGCCCACAGCCCGACAGGCATGGATAAACAAAACTGCCGTATCGCGACAGGAACCCGTTTGTTTTGCCCAAGTGACACAGGGGGGCCAAGGGGCACCGGTTTCACGAATTTGGTGCTGACAAGTACGGTAAATTTTGTTATTGAGGTCACTGAGAAATGTGAGGACCTGGCGATCGCCACTGGCTAAAATTTGCCAAGCCAGCTCATAGGCAACCGGATCCACTGGCAGTGATAGATAGGGATGCAGGCTAGTTGCCAGCCGCTGGGGATAGTTAAAAGGGAGTGTGACTGCCCATGGTTCGAGCAAATAGTTAAAGGGGTTGTCGCAATAGGTTTCTACTTCAGAAGTGACCTGAATCATGAGGGAAGTAGTGGGCTGCGGTAACCACCAGTAGCGCTGAATGTGATTACCATAGACATCGAGGACAGAACTATGACCTTGGGGAGTCGGTAAAATTTCCAGGGAGAGCGATCGCAGGCGTTGGTGGCCATCACTGCGGGGAATCAAGCGCAAATCGTGGGGGGCAAGGGCAACGGGAGCACTGTAGGTGTAGGTGGTTTGATGACAAATGCGGTATTGCATTTTAATTTTCTTAGTTAAGAAACATAAAATCTGTAGTTCTATGGTTTGACTGTATCACTTTTTGTGGTACCAGTTAGATATCCTCTCACTCATCTCATTTAATCATCCCTATGGTTTTCATCATTCCTATCCTCTTGGGAGCAGCTGCCGGCGTCACTGGTGTCATCGGTATCGCCACTGGTGCCGAAGGCTGGAGTAAAATTGAAGAAGCCCAGAAGAAAATTGAAGAAGCAAAGCAGCGCTACGCTGCCAAGGCAAACAGGTACAATTCTGTAAAGGATTCTACCGAAAGCCGACTGAGGGCATATGATGAGCAAAGACATACGGTCTTTAACCTTATCGTCTTGCGCTTCAGGCACCTTTGTAAGCAATTAAAGCAAAAACTATCAGTAAGTGAACTTGAATTTCTACAACGTTTGACCCTATCTGAAGTTAAGAGTCATCTCGATGGTGGTGCTGCTCAAGACAAGCTATTCGAGAATTTAGGCTTTACTGGTGCAACTATCGTCGCAATGGGAGGAACAGCAGCAGTCGTCCAAATGGCTGTTTTTGAGCTGGCCAGTTTAGTGGGAACCGCAAGTACAGGAACAGCCATTGGAGCATTGAGTGGCGCAGCAGCAACCAATGCAACCCTAGCATGGTTGGGTGGTGGCTCACTGGCAGCCGGTGGAGGAGGTATGGCTCTGGGCAGCCTTGTGCTTAATGCTGCTATGGCTGGCCCCGCGCTAATGATAGGGGGAATAATGCTGGCAGGAAAGGGAGAAAAAGATCTCACCGAGGCGACTGAGTTTGCAGCGGAAGTAGATAAAGAAATCGCTAAGATAGATGCTTACATTAAGTATCTGGAAACAGGTGTTCAACCACGGATCGCAGAGTTACAAGGATGTCTAGAAGAGCTTTCTCCTCGTTGCCACATCGCCTTAAACGACTTGGAGAGGGCAATTCACAACGGGTTTGAGGTCGAGCGGGATGCAGAGACGTTTCAGCGAGTATTTCTTTTGGTCAAAGCACTGTATGAAATTATTGACACTGATCCTTGTACTGGCAACAGATTAAGTGGCAAGTAAAAAAATGCTCAAAGCCAATGCCTAGCGGACGGAATTTATGGGGGAAAAATCGTGTACGGACAGCCTGTAGATGCTCCTGTCAGCGGAACTACTGTAGTTGCTCTTGTCAACACAATTACTTCACTTTTTTCTCTTTACGACAGGTATTTAGAGTACGCAAAGCTGAAAGAGCAGGAAATTACCAAGCGTCAACAAATTGAAGCAGAGAAGGAAGCAACCATTGCCAAGATTAGGCAGACTCAGGAGTTTGTCATAGGCTATCTTAACCATGCCTTCGATGAGCGGGCACGGAACTTCCGGCAACTCTTTGAGCGCATTGATGGGGCGATCGAGCGTGGCGATAATACTCAACTGGCTATGCTTTTAGAGACCCTAGTCAAATACGCTCAAACCAGCCCCTTTACCCAGCTAGCGGATTTGGCAAAGGTGAAGGGTTATCTCAAGGATTCTAGCCACGTTTGGGAGTTGTAAGTCTTTACAAACCTTTACAAAAAGGAAGCCGCCCGAACCAATAACTGTCCAGGCGGGGTGTGGTGTGAGGAGTGAACGGAAACGTGTGTCTCCGCTATTTCTATTTTATGAGGACGGTTGCCAAATTGCCATAAGTAAATGGCGCAAAAAGATCAAATCTTGAGCCCCTCGCCACCAAAGCAAAAAGAGCCAAGAGCAAGTCCTGACTCCCCCTCAAAAGGATGCTTGTAAAAAAAACAGCCTAACGGGTGGTGGCTGCCATTTTCTCTTCTGCAAGTTCCCTTAGGCTAGGGAATAAAAAGTGGTTTTCTTCAACGTACTGCGCACCAAACAGGCCCTTTTCTGCCCAGAAGTAGCGATCGGTGGTGTGCTCATTCCGCTTAACAAGCACTAAAGCGGGTGGGGTGATCCCCTTGGCCTGAATAAATTTTCGCGCCGCTGTCACGGGTTTATCTTCGCCACTTTCGATGCTATATTGAGGTACGCACTCAAGGATTTTGCGCCCTTCGAGACGCCGCCGGCTCTTCCGCTTCCGTCTTCTGGCCAAGTTGCCTTACCTCCTTTGCCTTTAAAGTACTGTTATTGAGTTTACAAAAGTCGCCCTTTAGTATATCTGGTGTATCCTAGAATTTCAACTTTCCTTAATTTATCGAAACACGACTTATTGATGGGACAACGATCCCCGGCTCAGGATCAATGCTTTGCTGATCCCAGTGCCCCCACTATCGCAAATTGTGCCACTTGAGAAAGTGGTTCCTTCGATTTGATCCACAGCCAATGGGCTACCCTAGAGAACAACTGTCTAAGCTGCCAAATCCCTATGATGATCCAACGCTTAGTGCAACGGGTGCTCGAAACCCAAGTCTTAACCTCAGCCATTGAAAACCAAATTTCCCAACTGCTGTGGAAGCGGGAATATGATGGTGACGATCTTGCGGCCCTTGGGAAATTGCTTGATGCCCTAGAGGCCGAGAAAATTCAAACCCAACAGTAGGTGCTGCGGTTTCTGCTGCAACTCCTGATTCTCGCCCTCAGCTACGGTGCCTTGGCCCTTGGGGGGGTGCCGGGGCTACACATGAATCGCGCAACGATCGCCCTTGTGAGTGCGGCTCTTTTGATTGCCCTAGGGGCGATTGATCTACCCACTGCGTGGCAAGCCATTGATCCCCAAGCCATCGTGTTCTTGCTGAGCATGATGATTGTGAATGCCTATCTCGGCTTAAGCGGCTTTTTTCAAATAGCGGTGGTGACCGTGGTGCGCTTTAGTGGCAGTCCCTGGGGGTTGCTGGTGTTTCTCACCGTGGCGACGGGAATACTATCGGCGGTCTTTCTGAATGATACCCTTGCCCTTGTAACGACGCCTTTAACCCTGCGCATTACCCATGTTTTGGGTTTGAATCCAGTGCCCTACCTGCTGGCGATCGCAGGGGCAACCAATATCGGTTCTGTAGCTACCCTTAGCGGCAATCCCCAAAATATTCTCGTGGGATCGTTTTCCGAGTTAGGGTATCTTCCGTTTGCCCAAGTGATGGTACCCGTTGCAGGGGTGGGGTTGGGTCTGCAAGTGGCCTGGTTGGGGTGGCTCTATCCGGAGGTGCGATCGCGCCAACCCTTTACATTAGCTACACTCCCAGCAGCGCCGGTGCAAAAAGGGTTACTCCACAAGACACTGATTGTCTCTGGGCTGATGTTTTTGGCCTTTCTGCTGGGCTTTCCCCTAGCAGAATCCTCTCTATTGGCAGCCGCAGCTTTGCTGGTTACCCGCCGTCTTCAGCCAGAGCGGGTACTTGCTCAGGTGGATTGGTCACTATTGGTTCTGTTTGCGGGTCTGTTTATTCTGACCCGCTGTATGCAAAACCTTGATTTACTAGGCATTTTGCGCCCTTGGCTGAATCAGCCCTTGCCCCTCGTGGTGATTACAGCATTGCTGTCGAATTTGATCTCTAACGTGCCGACGGTGCTGCTCTTGGGGCAGTTTATCCCCAAAAGTGCCGATCAACTCTGGTACCTCCTGGCAGCCACGAGTACCCTCGCGGGGAATCTCACCCTTTTTGGCGCTGTGGCTAATTTAATTACAGTGGAGGCAGCTGCTAGCTCCGGGCAGCGGTTTTCCTTTTGGCAGCACTTTCGCTTTGGTGCTCCACTCACGGTGTTCACCCTGGCGATCGCCTATGCTTGGATTGTTAGTCGAATCTAGGGGCTAAAGGTTGTGTTTGTGGTTCCAGAGGCACTCTCAAAGTAGGCCACATCAGACATGATGACAGCAGCATCGGATTCAGGAATAGGCTGAGCTTGACTGAGATAGCCAACGCAGCCATTCATCAGGCTATAGACAAAAATGACACCTCCCGCTGAGATGGCCACAAGGCCGCTCGCCAGCAGTAAGGAAAAATCCCGAAGGCGATAGGCGCCGTGAAGGAGTCGCACCGACCACAGCACCAATGCCAGTACCAGTAGAAGTAAGATAGCCATATGTAAACTATCTTAACAACTCTCAGGATTTCCCTCATCAATCTTTAGATTCTTCTAATAAATCCTTGCTAGCAGAGTGCCCTTGTCCGCTCTATGGTGCAGGTGAGATTGGGGCCATACTGACCCACATGGGTAATTTCCGGCGTATAGGCCTCTAGCACCCGTCCCGTGCGATCGCACATTGTTAGGACGTAATCACAGTGGGGACATTGGGTGTGACTCACGGAACCATAGCGCTGGCGCAGCGCTAATTTACCACAGTGAGGACAGTGAATCGTTTGCATCGTAACCATAGTTAAATAATCCTTAAATTCTTTTTGATGGACACCGACTTGTGATAAAAGTGCTGCGCAAACTCACGTTGCAAAACAACAAAACTAAAGAAATAGTGTTGCGCAACATTAAGAAAATTTATGAGAGAGGATACTTCCTATTATGGATGGATTTCCCAGAGATGGCAATGATCCCAATGTTAAAAAATATGCTAATTTGCCAGGGATCAAAGAATTCTATAAGTGGCCTAAGAGAGAATTTCTTCTCTTTTCTGAGAAGTAATTGACTTTTATAACAGTTCTTTCCACAAGGATGAAGCAGGATCACAATAGGCAAAATAGGCAAAACGGCATCATCGGTATCCCGCATTTTAGAAAAGCGCTGTAATCTGAAGAAAAGGTTAAGAAAGGTATGAGGGTTGGGGGTGAATGGGGTGAGTTTGAGTTTCCTGAGTGCAGTCATCGTGGGTTCACTCCAGCCAGCAACAGCACAGGGTTCCCTACAAGTGGTTTATCCGCCGCGGCAGCACACCACCAGTGCCCCCCAGATTTTCTTTATTGGTACAGCCCCGCCCCAGGTCGCAGTGACGCTCAATGGTCAAGTGATTGGCGATCGCTCGCCAGCGGGACACTTTGCCCCCAGTATTCCTCTGCAACCCGGATTGAATCGCATCACTCTCCAAGCGGGAGATCAACGCCTCGAGTTTGCCATCACCCGCACCGTGCCCGAAATACCGACCAGCCCACAACCCCTAGAGCCAACAGCCGATTTAGTGCGGCTGCCCAATGATATTGTTTGCTTTACCGCTGCTGCCCCTGGCGATCGCGCCGTTGAAGTGCAAGTGGGTCAGCACCTTCTGCCCCTAGAACCCCTACCCCCCCAAGTGCAACTGCCCTCTAATCTTGCCGCCCTGATTGATCAAGCCGATGGGGTCACTGCTCGCCCTTCTTTGTACCGCAACTGCCTGCAATTGACCCAGGTGGGGGACTATGGCCCAATTCAATGGCGATTTGCAAGCCAGCGGCAACTGGGTGCCCGCATTCGTGTGGCTGAGCCGACGCACTTACCTGTTGTTGAAGTCAACCGCCCTTTTGGGGGCGTAGCACGCACTGGGCCCAGCACCGATTATTCGCGGCTGACGCCCCTGCCAGTGGGAACGCGAGCACGGGTGCGAGGACAAACGGGGGATTGGTTGCATCTGGACTATGGGGGTTGGATCCGCGCCGATGAGGTGCGCTTCCTTTCCAGTGCGCTGCCGACAACAGCCACCATTCGCAGTATTACCAGTCGTCAGCGGTCGGGTTGGACAGAAATCAGCTTTCCTTTGGATGTGCCGGTGCCAATTTCCATTCAGCAGGGCGATCGCCAGTTCACGCTGACGCTCCACAACACGATTCCCCAAACCGACATCATTCGCGTCGATACTGATCCCGTCATTCAGCGCCTTGATTGGTCCCCCCTTGATCAACAACGGGTGGAGTATCGGTTTACGCTGCATCATCGCCAACAGTGGGGCTATCGCGTCGCCTATGAAGGGAATCGGCTGCTGCTGCAACTGCGCCATCCACCACAACTCCAACAGGGCACACAACCCCTGCGGGGAATTAAAATCCTCATCGATCCTGGCCATGGCGGGCCTGAGGATCTGGGGGCACGGGGCCCAGATGGTACCCCAGAGAAGGTTGTCACATTCACACTGGCAAAAAAACTGGCACCCGAGCTAGAACGCCTTGGGGCAACGGTCATTTTAACGCGCACAGAGGATATTGATCTGGACTTACTCGATCGCAGTCTCGCCATTGAATCCGCTCAACCCACCCTTGCCCTCAGCCTGCACTACAATGCTCTTCCCGATGCTGGCGATGCCCGCAATACCCAAGGAATTGGCGCCTTTTGGTATCACCCTCAAAGCCATGACCTTGCGGTTTTCCTAGGGAATTATTTGAGTCAGCAACTGCGGCGGCCGCAGTACGGTGTGTTTTGGAATAACCTTGCCCTAACTCGTCCGACAATTGCCCCTGCGGTGCTGCTAGAACTGGGCTTCATGATTCACCCCGAAGAGTTTGAGTGGATTGTTAACCCCCAAGCCCAAGGTGAGCTTGCTCGCACCCTTGCCCAAGGCCTTCTTAAATGGTTGCAGCAGGCCACGCGGCCCTAATCTTCCAGCAAAGAGCGAAGGGCTGCCGCCATCTCTGCGGTGGAGGTGGTGGCTGTACCAAACTGGCGTACGACAATACTGGCGGCTAAATTGCCTAAAACGGCCGCCTCCCAAAGACTAGCCCCCGCCACAAGGGCAAGGGTTAAAGCAGCCACAACCGTATCGCCTGCACCAGTTACATCAAAGACATCTGTGCGGTTAAAGGCGGGCAAATGATAGGGCGCTGCCTCCCGGCTAAAGAGACTCATACCAGCATCCCCCCGCGTAATCAGCACATATTTAGCCCCGGTCAAATTCAGCAGGTCTTCCCCCGCTTGCAGGACCTCCGCCTCCGTCCGAATTGGGTAGCCCACTGCTGCCTCCGCTTCTGGCAGGTTTGGCGTAAATAGGAAAGCACCGCGATAGCGGGCTAAATCCCGTTGGCTATCAACAATCGTGCGCTGATGCTCCAAAGCAGCGGCAATCACAGGGGGCGTAAAGACACCATCCCCATAGTCGGAGCAAACTACCGCATCGGCAGTCCCCAGCTGCTCGCGAATGAAGGTAGCTAGCGCTTCCTGAAGGGCCGGGGAAGGGAGATCATCGGATTTGCGATCGACGCGGACAATTTGCTGGGTCACCGACTGGCGAGCATGGCCCGAAATGCGGGTTTTGGTCACTGTGGGGCGATCGCTATCCTTCAAGATGCCCCGTGTATCAATCCCTGCCTCCTGAAAAATGCTACAGAGTGCCTCCCCCTGGGGATCGGTACCGACAAGACCAACCGCCTGCACCTGAGCGCCCAACTTGGCCAAATTGTAGATAGCGTTGGCACCGCCCCCGGGGACTTGGCGGGTAAACTCATGGCGCAAAATCAGCACAGGAGCTTCCCGGGAGAGGCGCTCCACCTGCCCTGTCAGGAATTCATCGAGGGTGAGGTCCCCCACCACGAGTACCCGTGCTGAAGAAAAGGACTGCAAAAGGTGTAGGAGTCGCCCTTGGCAGGATTGCAATTGCTGGCGCAGGTCAGGTGGTAACATTTGGCTTCGCCTCAATTCTCGCTGATCCAGAATACTCCTGTGGGGGGACGTTACGGCGATAGCAAAAGTGTATAGAGATGGTATAGTCCAGAGATAGTGAATAAATGTTACAAATCCTCTTCTGCATAGCTAAGGGAATCGACTAGAAAATTGTGAGTGTTGGTGTGGCGTGAGGAATCAACGATGACTGGGCAGCAGCCGATTCGGTTTGGAACCGATGGCATTCGCGGACGGGCGGGAGAGTTGCTAACCCCCAACTTAGCCTTGAGCTTGGGATACTGGGTGGGAGAAGTTCTGCGACAAACGACAGATGCACCCCAGCGCCCCTTTATCATTGGTCAAGACTCCCGCAACTCCAGTGATATGTTGGCTACAGCCTTGGCTGCAGGCTTAACTGCCGCTGGTTTTGAGGTGTGGCATGTGGGCCTGTGTCCGACCCCCTGTATTGCCTACCTAACAGCCACCACAGAAGCCATTGGTGGTGCGATGATTTCTGCCAGTCATAATCCCCCCGCCGATAACGGTATTAAAATTTTTGGCAGTGATGGCAGCAAACTTTGCCCTGATCTGCAAAAAGAAATTGAAGCCCACTTAAATGCCGGCCGATCGCTCCCCTATAGGGAGGATTGGGGACATTTGCATCATCGCCCCGAATTGGTCCAGCGCTATCGCCATGCGGTCCAAGCTCCCCTTCAGGATCGTCAACCCCTGCGAGGACTACGGGTGGTGTTGGATTTGGCCTGGGGATCGGCGGTGGCGGTGACACCGACGGTCTTCCATGCCCTAGGGGCTGAGGTGATTGCTCTCCACGATCGCGCCGATGGCAATCGGATTAATGTCAACTGTGGCTCTACCTATCTGGAACCGTTGCAGCAAGCTGTCCGTGAAGCCCGTGCTGCGATGGGATTTGCTTTTGATGGCGATGCCGATCGCGTCCTGGCGGTGGATAGTCAAGGACGGGTGGTTGATGGCGATCACATTCTCTATTTCTGGGGACAACAACTCCAGTCGCAGGCACAACTGCCCAAGGATTTAATTGTGGCCACTGTGATGTCAAATCTGGGCTTTGAGCGGGCCTGGCAAGCACGGGGTGGACAACTGGTACGGGCGGCGGTGGGCGATCAATACGTCCATGCAGAAATGTTGCGCCACGGTGCCATGCTGGGGGGAGAACAGTCGGGACACATCCTCTGCCGCCACTATGGTGTGGGGGGGGATGGCCTGCTCACGGCAGTTCACTTGGCGACCCTAGTTCAGGATTCTGGTCTATCCCTAGCGCAACTGCGGGACCAAAGTTTTACTCCCTACCCGCAAATTCTCCGCAATGTCCGGGTTGAGGATCGCCAGCGGCGGCTTCGCTGGCAAGAGTGTGAACCTCTCCAACGGATGATTGCCAAAGCTCAACTGGATATGGGCGATCGCGGGCGAGTCCTGGTGCGTGCTTCCGGTACAGAGCCGGTTATCCGCGTCATGGTGGAAGCAGAACAGCAGAATATTGCTGATTATTGGACAGAGACACTAGTGCAGACGGTGAGTGCCCACTTGGCCGCCTAGGAAGGGGCACCACGAGTGTGTATGATAGTTGCCTAGTCGCGCTCTAGCCACTTCCTTGTCAGTCTCGCGTTTTCAAGCTGCCTGTGAGCAGGGTGAGTTTCTCATTACCGCCGAGGTGTGTCCCCCTAAGGGTAGGGATGCCAGTACAATGTTGCGCCAAGCAGCCCATCTGAAGGGGAGAGTTCATGCTGTCAATGTCACCGATGGCAGTCGCGCTGTGCTGCGAATGAGTTCTTGGGCAGCCGCCTACTTGTTGCAACAGCAGGGGTTTGAGCCGATTTGTCAAATAGCTTGTCGCGATCGCAACCGCATTGCGCTGCAAGCGGATCTCATGGGCATTGCCGCCCTTGGTTTACGCAATATTTTGGCACTTACGGGCGACCCCGTCAAAGCTGGGGATCATCCCCAAGCCAAGCCCGTCTTTGATTTGGAATCTGTCCGTCTCTTGCGCGTCATTGGCCAACTCAATCGAGGGGTGGATAGCGAAGAGCGCCCCCTAGCCGATGGAGCAACACATTTCTTTGCCGGCGCCGCCGTTGATCCCCAGTCTGCCAGTTGGTCGGGTCTGCAACAACGGTTTGAGCGTAAACTGGCAGCGGGCGCTCAGTTTTTCCAAACGCAGTTGATTACCGACTTTGAGCGGCTAGCTAAGTTTATGGATCAGATTGCCGCGGATTGTGGTCGGCCCATTCTTGCAGGAATTTTTCTTCTTAAGTCTGCTAAAAATGCCCTGTTTATCAATCGGGCAGTGCCGGGGGCTTCGATTCCCCAGCACATTATTGATCGGCTGGCCGCAGCACCTGATCCCCTCGATGAAGGCATAACCATTGCAGCCGAACAGGTCCAACAAGCACGGGAACTCTGTCAGGGGGTGCACTTAATGGCGGTGCGCCGTGAGGATTTGATTCCCGAAATTCTCAACCGTGCGGGGATTCCTCCCCTGAGCGCGTCACCTGCACCCCTCGCCAAAAGGCCACATAGCCCTTGATATGGGCTGCCGCAGGCTTGGGATCGGGGTAGTACCACGCCGCATCGCGATTCACCTCGCCATTAACAACAATGTGGTAGTAGCTGGCTGTGCCTTTCCAACCACAAACGGTGTGAGTATCGCTGGGCTGAAAATAGGTCAGATTGAGGGTTTCTGGCGGAAAGTAAACATTGCCCTCGACCACTTCGTAGCGATCGCTCTCGGCTAAGGTCACGCCTTTCCAAACTGCTTTTGCCATTCCTTTTACTTTTTTCTCAGCAGCTTCCCTTCCTAAGATAAAACTGATGCCGCCAGTGGGCTAGGGAGATTGGGGCGATCGCAACGAATTTGACCATCACGAAACTGGATAATGCGGTGGGTGACCGCTGCCACATCCGGTTCATGGGTCACCATAATGACGGTCATGCCGGCGGCATTGAGTTCACCAAAAATAGCCAGGATTTCGGCAGTGGTGTGACTATCGAGGGCACCGGTGGGTTCATCGGCGAGCAGCACCAACGGCCGATTGACAATGGCGCGGGCGATCGCCACCCGTTGTTGTTGTCCCCCCGAGAGTTGATTGGGACGATTTTCAAGGCGGTGCCCTAGGCCTACCTGTTCCAAGGCGGCAATCGCGCGATCGCGCCGTTCCTTAGGCGGCACTTGGGCATAGACCATAGGCAGCATCACATTTTCCAGTGCCGTTAGCTGCCCTAGTAAGTAAAACTGTTGAAAGACAAAGCCAATCTTGACATTGCGGATATGGGCCAGTTCATCATCACTCAGATAGGCCACATCTTGGCCATCGAGAAAGTAGCGGCCAGAGGTGGGGCGATCCAAACAGCCAATAATATTCATCATTGTGGACTTCCCTGACCCCGACGCCCCCATAATGGCACAGTACTCTCCCTGCTGAATTTGCAAATTCACAGCCCTGAGGGCCTGCACTTCGGTTTCCCCTTGGCCGTAAACCTTGGAAATGTTCTCTAGACAAATGAGCGGTTGATTGGGCATGACCTACTGGGGACGTGGTATCCCCCCCATTTTAAGGCCTTTTCTCAGGCTAGGGCGGTCATCCTGCCACCCATCACCTATGGTAGAACAGGAAACAATGGTATAGGTTACTTAGAACATTGGGAAGTCAGTGGGGAGAATCAACTATGGGGTATCCATCCTGGCCAAGGCAAAAAAATACTGCCATCCTGTTGGCCATTGCTAGTGGATTTACCCTTGGGGCAATCCTTCTGACACCCCCCTTGGCTATGGCTCAACCGATGCCCCTCAGCCCAAGTTCCCCCAGTTTCACCAGCGCTAACCCCCTTCAGGACTACCTCTTGGGTGCAGGGGACGTGCTTTTTATTGAAGTGGTTAACCTTCCACCCAGTGTGACTAGTCAACGACAATTTACTGTTAATCTCGATGGTTCAGTCACTCTACCCTTGGCGGGGCGAGTGATAGTGGGTGGCTTAACCCTACCCCAGGCGCAGCAGGTGATTCTCAACGCTTACAGTAAGGTCATGCGCTTTCCAGCAGTAACGGTTACATTGCAGACCCCGCGCCCCATGAAGATTTTGGTGGCGGGTGAGGTGACCCGTCCAGGATCCTATGTTGTTCCCTTTACGTCTGTATTAGCTTCTGGCCCTGGTATCGACCTTTCCGGTGGCTTAGCATGGCCTCGCCTGAGCGAAGTCCTTGCTCAAAGCGGTGGAATTACCCAAGAGGCCGATATTCGCAACATTGAGATCCGCCGCCAACTGGGGAATGGCCAAACCGCAGTCACGAAAATTAATCTTTGGGAGATGATTCAGTCGGGGGATGCCAGTCAAGATATTACCCTGCGCAGTGATGATGTGATTGTGGTGCCCAAGGCGAAGGAAGTGAATGCGGCTGAAGCGATTCGGGTCGCCTCTGCCACCTTTTCGCCGCAGGTGATTCGGGTGCAGGTTGTGGGTGAAGTATTGCGACCGGGATTGGTCGAAGTGCCAGCAAATGCCACCCTCACTCAGGGAATTGGCGCGGCTGGCGGATTCAATGTGCAACGTGCCAATCGGTCTACGGTGACGCTGGTCCGCCTTAATCGCGATGGCACGGTTAGTCGGCGACGGATTCCCTTTAGCTTGGCAGCCCAACCGAATGCCAACACCAATCCTGTATTGCAACAGGGGGATGTGATTGTGGTGGAACGGTCAGGGCTAACGCAGGTGGGGGATACGATTGGGAATGCCTTGCGTCCTATTGGTGTATTAGGAACCTTAGGCGTGTTTCTCAACTTAGTGGAGAACATATTTAATTAGGCGTACGACTGATGTCACTCCCCCAAAAGGTACCCAATTTACGGATCGTTGATCGCCAGCACCCTCCATCGCGGTTCCTCAGCACCACCAAGAGCCAAACCAAGGGTGGAGTGCAGAGGTTTGGCGATCGCTGGCGGCGACGATGGCGACTGTTCTCAGGCACGGTTTTATTCTCATTCTTGGTCATGGGCGGGTATGTTCTCTGGTACCCCGAAATCTACGAGGCCCATTTTCGTCTCTTGATGGAACCGGTGAGTGAGCCCCAAACTCCGCCAACGCCACCACTACGGGAGGGCATTATGGGGACGTTCCCTGCAGACCATTTGCCCACACCCTCCCCAACCGCCTTCCCGCAAACGGATGTGGGATCACAGATTGTCGTTTTGGAAAGTGACAAAGTACTGGCACCCATTGCCCAAAAACTGCAACAGCAGTACCCCCATCTGAGCACACGGGTTTTAGCTGAGCATCTAGAAATTCGACCAGTGGTTAGTTCAGCAACAGACCAACTGCCGACACAAACAAAAGTGCTAGAAGTGACCTACCGCGATCGCCAGCCAGAAATGGTGACCGCAGTGTTAAAGGCCGTCGCCGAAGCATTTGTTGACTACAGTCAGCGCGATCGCCAAGAACAACTCAATCGCACCCTAAAGCAACTTGACAGCCACATCAATCAGCACCTTACAGAATTAGAGGAGCTCCAGCGGCAATTCCAAGCCGGCCAGACCCAAGGTACCAGCCTGCAACCTTCAGAGCAACTGCGCTTTTTGACGGAACAGTATCGCCAAATCCATAGCCTGCGCCAAGCTGCTCGCCTTAAGGCCGTGGAAGCCTACGGTCGTTTTCAAGGGTTCCAAGAACAACTCAAGATGACACCCGCCGAAGCCCTAGCGGCAGCAAATTTGAGTACTTCTCCCGCTTATCAGCAGCAACTGGCACGCATTCAAGAACTGGATCAAGAAATTGCCAAGAATTTAGCTATTTTTCGAGAAGGGACACCCATCCTCCAAGCTCTAGAGGAACAACGCCGAGTTTTACTAGAGCAATTGCAGGCGATCGCCCGCCAAGTGATTGGTCAGCAATATCCAGTGGATAACCCCACTGCCCTAGCTTTTCAGGGAACGGTCTCGCAAACGCTAATTACCAACTACATTACGGCGTGGATTGAATACGAAAACCAGCGGCGCTATGATGCTGAGCTGGCAGCTCCCCAAGCGGCGATTGCCCAACAATTACAACAACTGAGTAGCCAACTCCCCGCCATTGAGCGCCTTCAACATCAGATTCAGAGGGCGAAGCTCTCCCTAGAGATGCTTCATCAAGCCCGACAGGCAGTGCAACTGCAACTGGCGCAGAATAACTTCGCCTGGCAAGTGTTGACGGATTTAGAGAATCCTGCTATCCAACCCACATTCCCGCGCTTACTGCTGTTGGCGCTAGGGGCGATCGCCAGTCTCCTGTTGGGCGTTTTGGCCATTTATCTGGCAGATGCTGCCGCCCCTACGTTTGTCAGTCCAGCCCAGGTGCAAGAAAGCCTAGGCTTGCCCCTCCTTGGCAACATTCCCAAGGCAACCCCCCAAATCAATCTCCGCCTAGAGCGCGTCGTCAAGGGCAACTTGGGGTTGTGGCAAGTGACCCAAGTCCTACCCACTGTGGGGGAAGGAATGAAGTTCCAAGAGTCCTTTCACCATCTGTTGGCTAACCTGCAAGCGGTGGGTCTGGGGCAGTCATTGGCCATCATTTCAGCCCTACCTGGGGATGGGCGTACCACCGTTGCTCTCCATCTTGCCCTGGCTGCCGCAGGCACGGGTCAGCGGGTTCTGCTCATTGATGGGGATTTGCGCCAACCTAAGATTCACCGCTATCTTGGACTGACCAATGAACAGGGCTTGGCAGATTGGTTAATTCATCGGCGACACTGGCATAACATTGCCCAGACTCAGCGCGGCCTCGCCATTTTAACCGCCGGCGAGTTGCAGCAACAGCCGATGCGGCTCCTCAGTCAAGACACGCTGAAACCATTCATGGCTCACCTTAAAAATTACTTTCATCTGGTGATTGTGGATACACCGCCTTTGGCCCACTTTGCTGATGGCAAACTCTGGTCGGGACTGGTGGAGCAGACCCTTGTGGTGGTGAATTTGGGGGCCCCTCGGCAGCCTGTGGCTTTAGCCTTGGCAGATTACAGCTTAGGGAGTGTCAGCCCTCTGGGGATTGTGGTTAATCTCGCCTGAAGCGAAGTTATTCCTCAAAAAACCAGAGTTCCCTATTGAGGCTCTCATCCAACACTTGGGGAGGGCGCAGAACTAGCAGGAGTTGGCCAACAACCGTAGCTGTAGGCGGTTCAGGCAACCAAGCCAGTTGAACTGCCTCAGAGGGGCTAGGGGCAATCAACAGGTAGCGATCGCGGTCCCACTCGGCCAGACCCCGATCCACAACCAGGAGCACCTGGGCAATGGGCAGTCCCTCCGGGCTTGGTGGTAATTCTGCCGGGAGGTCTGCCGCTGGCCAAAGGATCGCCACTGGATCAACGGCATTGAGGAGCACTTGCCAAGCAGGGAGAGCGACAAGACTCATTCCTTGGGGAACCGCAACCACGCGAAATACTTCAGTGCAGCTCAGGCGGGGAACCTGCTGCAAGACAGTCGCTGTCAGGGGGGCGGTACCGGCCACAGGAACCAAGTAGGGAACTTCCTCAGCCGTATCCAAGCGGTAAAGGGGGAGGCGGGGTTGATTGACCGCGGGGACAACGGTGAAGTCCGTGAGTAATTTTTCTAGGGCTTGCCGACCGCTAGCAGATTCAACAAAGCGCAGCCCTTGGGCAATGAGGCGCGATCGCTGGGCTAAATCTCGCTGCTGCCGTGCCAGTTGCCAATAGTAGCGACCAATGCGATCGCCAACACTTTCACCAAAGCCTTCACTGTTATCCTTGCGATAGCTCACCGCTTTTAGGGCACGACACACCTCATGAACCGCAGTGACATCCAGTTGTTTCTCGACAATCAGCGTCGCTGCTGCCAGGCGATCGCCCGCTGACAACACCCGCAGTTCATAGAGCAGATCACTGCCCCGCGTTTGAAAATAGGCACGCACCGATTCGGGTGCTTCCCCTAGGCTCTGACTCACTTGCAGGGCAGTAATGAGTTGATTTTGGTGGATGGGTTCAATGCCCGTGGCCTCAAAAATTGCTTGGGGAGATAGCCCCTGTTTTTGCAGTTGGCGGCATCCTGCCCCCCAATCCTGCCAAGTTCCCTCTTTGCGGCGCAGGCGTTGCAGCACTTCCGTTGTCAGGGCATCTTGGTCTTGACTCATCAAATCACCTCCTAGCGGCCGGGAAGCACTTCATTTTTCATTTGACGGATCACTGACGATACATTGAGACGATACATTGACTTCTATGATTTCTAGCGATCGCACACCGTCGTGCCTTGGTGTTGAATTGCCAGTATCTCCACCTGTGCCTGCACATCAAACTTTGCCCAAGTCTCCTTGAGGGCAGTGGCAATGGCTGAAGCAGTTACGGGATCCCCAAGAGCTAAGAGAGTTGGGCCTGCTCCACTAATAACGAGGCCATGGGCACCCGCCTCAAGAGCCGCCCTGTGGAGATCGGGATAGCCTTTGATCAGACTTTGGCGGTAGGGTTGATGCAGGCGATCGGCCAACGCCAGTTGCAGCCATTCTCGTTGCCCCGTTTCCAACCCCCGCAACAAGGCACCAAGGTGACTGATATTAAAGATGGCATCACCGTAGGCACAGTGGGGGGGCAGTACCTCCCGTGCGGTTTCCGTGGCCAGCTCAAAGTCGGGGATTGCCAAAATAGGCACCACATCCTGATCCCAAGGAATCTCTAGCCAATGCCATCCGCCAGCATCCTCCTGCACAGCCAGACGACAGCCCCCTAGTAGAGCTGGCACCACGTTATCGGGGTGGCCTTCCATTTCAATGGCCAATTCCAGAACCTCGGTATGACTGAGGGGAAAACCCGCCAGCCGATTTGCCCCCACTAAGCCACCGATAATTGCTGTTGCTGAGCTGCCAAGACCCCGTGCGAGGGGAACCCTTAGATCAATCTCTAAATATACGGGGGGAGCTTCCCGCCCTAGATATTCATAGAAACGGCTGTAGGCACGATAGGCCAGGTTGTTGGGGCCACTGCTGACAGCGGCTGCCTCAGGCCCCCGCACGCTGACATGGGGGCGATCGCTCAAGGAAAAGGTGAACCTATTGGTGAGGGTCAAAGCGGCCCCTAAACAGTCAAACCCCGGACCCAAATTAGCCGTTGTCGCCGGCACAGTGACCACTGTTATCATCCCCTATGCTTCCTCCCCAGTACCAAAGGCGCGATCGCCCGCATCCCCTAAGCCCGGCACAATAAAGCCCTGCTCATTCAATGTCTCATCAATTGTGGCTGCATAGACTTGCACTGCGGGAAAATGGGCACCGAGTTTCTGCAGCGCCGGGGGGGCAGTGACCACCGAAATAATGCGCACCAAGGCGGGATCAATGCCCCGCTGCACCAATTCCTGCATGGCTGTCATGATTGAACCTCCCGTCGCCAACATCGGCTCGCTAATGAGGACACGGGTTTGGGGGTCGAGCCGAGGGGGCAACTTATTGAGATAGCAACTGGGTTCAAGGGTAGTCTCATCCCGCACAATCCCGAGGTGGTAGGTTGTTGCCGTTGGTAAGACCCCTTGGGCACCGTCCAGCAAGGCTAAACCCGCCCGCAGAATTGGTACCACGACCAGGGGTACTTGGGGATTCACGACCATGGCCCCACAGGGGGCTAAGGGGGTTTCAACCACTGTTTCCACTGTTGGCAACCATTCCCGCACCGCTTCATAGGCCAGCCAGCGCCCCAGTTCGGTCATGGCCACCCGAAATAAAGGGGTGGGCGTGTTGCGATCGCGAGCCACGGTTAGCCAATGCTGAATCAGCGGGTGGGGGGGGACGTAAACGCGCAATTGGGGGGTCACAGTATCGCTCCAACACATACCCGATGGGCTTTCCTATTGTCCATCGAAACGGATCGCTTTTATTTAGATGTACTTAGACACGGCCAAATTAGACACGGCCAAAGCGCCGCTGTCGTTGTTGGTAATCCCGCAGGGCCTCATGGAAAGCAGACCGGTCAAAATCTGGCCACAGGGTCTTGGTGACATAAATTTCCGCATAGGCCACCTGCCACAGGAAAAAGTTACTGATGCGCAGCTCGCCACTGGTGCGAATGAGTAAATCGGGATCCGGCAGGCCACCTGTGTATAAGTGGCGTTCAAAGAGCACCTCATCAATATCCGCAGGATCCAGGAGTCCAGCTTTTACTTGGGCGGCAATCGAACGGCAAGCGTGGATGATTTCCCGTCGCCCACCATAATTCGTTGCCACCACAAATTTAATTTTTTGGTTATTGGCCGTAGCTGCCACGGCTCGCTCAATTTCTGCTTGCAGGGATTTTGGCAAACACGTCAAGTCACCCACAAAGTGAATTTGCACACCCTCGGCCACCATTTCCCCGAGCTCTCGCCGCAATACCTGCTCAAAGAGGGTCATGAGAAACTCTACCTCTGGCAGGGGTCGTCCCCAATTTTCTGTGGAGAAGGCATAGGCGGTCAGCGCTTCAATGCCCCAGTCTTTGCAGCAGCGCAGCAAATCCTTGAGAGTGTCCACCCCCCGTTGATGTCCCATAATGCGCGGTAAATTGCGTTGCTTTGCCCAGCGGCCATTGCCATCCATAATCACCGCCACATGCCGTGGTAGGCGATCGCGATCTAAATCGGCGGGTAACTCAATCAGTGAATGGGGCTGTAGCGTCATGGACACATCCTACTGAGGGAAATTAGCGCAGTGGCCATACCATTTTCCAAAATTTTAAGCTGTGACGACGTTGAGTCGGTTGTGAAGTTTCTGTTGCCTGATTTTGCACATATTGCCGCAATAGCTCCCCTAGTTTACTGCTTGTGAGGGGACGCTGAAGCTCTCCCTTAAAGGCAAGGGAAATTGACCCCGTTTCCTCAGAGACCACCACACAGACACAGTGGCTAATGCGTTCGGTAATGCCTAGGGCCGCGCGGTGGCGAGTGCCCAACTGCCACGGTCCCGTGCGATCCGACAGGGGCAAGATCAGCTTTGCCGCAACCACTTCACTGCCCCGCACCCAAATTGCCCCATCGTGCAGGGGTGAACTCACCTGAAAAATACAGGTAATGAGTTCTGGCGAAAGGCGGGCATTGAGGGCGATCCCTGCATGGGTAAAATCTTGGGGACTGAGCTTTGTATGGGTTTCCAGCAGAATGAGTGCTCCCGTACGATCCTGAGATAACCCCTTTACAGCCGTCACAATTAGATCAACAGCATCATTGGTCAGACTCGACTCCACCACCGGTTGCATCAAGCTAAGAAGTTGACCCCGTCCCAGTTGTTCAAGAAAAATGCGAATTTCCCCTTGCAAAATTACCGCTAAGGCAACCGCTGAACCAATGACCAGGTTGTGGAGAACAAAGCCTAAAAAATAAAGCTCAATGGCACGACTGAAGGAAGCAGCAAAGAGGAGGACGATAAAGCCCCGTACCATCCACAGGGTTCGCCGCTCAGCCACGACCCGCAAAATACCGTAGGTTAAAGCCAAGACCAAAACCACATCTACGACGGTGCGCACCTTGGCCAGGGTCTCCGAGGAGAGGAGTAACCACGGCAAGTTACCTAGGAGAGCCATCATCCCATCTTTGTCGTCACCTCCTAAGGGGTAGGGGTGCTCAAGCGCAGGGGTAGGACATCGTGAGCCACCAAATCGGCGTAGGTTTCCCGTTGCAGAATCAGGTTAGCTTCGCCATCACAGACAATGACAGCCGCTGGCCGCGGCACGCGATTATAGTTGGAGGCCATGCTGTAGTTGTAGGCACCCGTACTGGCCACCACTAAAATATCGTTGGCTTGTAGGGGCGGTAGGGTAGCATGGGCTAGCAGAATATCGCCCGATTCGCAGTGCTTGCCGGCTACGCGGACGGTTTCCGTCGCCGCAGTGGTCATGCGATTAGCACACAGGGCTGTATATTGTGCCTGATAGGTCATCGGTCGTGGATTATCGGACATGCCGCCGTCCACAGCGATGTAGGTGCGTAGCTCAGGAATCACCTTACGGCTACCCACAGTGTAGGCAGTCACTGCCGCCGGCCCCACGATGGAGCGACCTGGCTCACAGATGAGTTTTGGTAAGGGAAGATGGCGTTGCTGACAGGCTTGGCTCAGTTGATGGCTAATTGCCTTTATCCAGTGGGCGATCGCCGGCGGATTATCGGATTCTACATAACGAATGCCCAGTCCACCCCCTACATTCAGTTCGCGCATGGGTAGCATCGCCGCACGGGCTTGAGCCAGCCAATCCACCAGTACATCACAGAGGTCTAAGTGGGGTTGCTCCTCAAAAATTTGAGAGCCAATGTGGGCGTGCAGTCCGACCCAGTCTAGTTCTGGATGCGCCTTGGCAAACTGGAGCAACTCTGGAAACTGTTGCGGATCAAAGCCAAATTTACTGTCTAGATGCCCGGTGCGGATATATTCGTGGGTGTGGCATTCAATTCCCGGTGTCAACCGCAACATGACCCGGGGTGGGGTCGACAGATCATGCTCCTCAACGTAGGCAGCAAGGCGTTCTAGCTCTAGCCAGTTATCGGCAACAATGGTGCAATTGACCTCAAGGGCATAGAGGAGTTCTTGGGGGGACTTGTTATTGCCGTGGAAGTAAATATGGCTGGCAGGGACGCCGGCACTCAAGGCAGTATAGAGCTCGCCCCCTGAGGCGACGTCAATTCCTAAACCTTCACTGTGGGCAAGGGCGCAGGTGGCCAAGCAGTTCCAAGCCTTTGAGGCATACAGCACCAAAGATTCACCGCCATAGGCCCGCTGGAGCGTTTCTTGATACTGACGGCAGGCGGTGCGAAAGGTGAATTCATCAAGAATGTAGAGGGGAGAGCCAAACTGGGCCACTAACTCCACCACATCACACCCGCCAATGGTGAGATGGCCGCGGGCATTGGTTTGCGCAGTCAAAGGTAAAATTTGTTGATTGGCAGCAAGAGAGGTGGAGATCATGGGTCAATATCGCGAGCAATTAAAGAATAAAAGGACAAATTGCTATTCTCAATTCTAGGGGGATTTGGGCGATCGCTCCCTTACCGATTGCTCGCTGCTCCAGTTCAGCAAAAAGGGGGGCAGTCCTTCCTGGCCATTGATGACAATCACTTGGGGCACTTGGGCACCACCTTCGCGCCATGCCTCGATCGCTTCCTTTTGCAGCACTAACTGACCACCCGGCGCTTTGAGGGTTTCGGCAAGGAGGCGTTGGGCTTCTGCTTTCCCTTGGGCACGGTTAATTTCCGCCTGCGCCTGTTGAGCTGCCTCTTGGGCAATGTAGACCGCCCGTTGTGCCCGCTGTTCCGCAATTTGCTTATCCTCCACCGCCTTGGAAAATTCTTCCGAAAAGTCAAGGTTCACAACACTGGTATCGAGCACGAGAATGTGGTACTTAGACAAGCGTTCCTCTAGGGCGTGATCAAAATCCTGCTTCAATTCGTCTCGCTTGGTAATGGCCTCCTCAGCCGTGCGGCGCGCCGCAGCAATTTTGAAGGCCTCTTGGGTTTGGGGGGCAATGATTTTGGCAACAATATTTTCCAGTGTGCCTTGGGTGCGGCGCACATCCACGATGGCCATAGGGTCTAGGCGAAAGTTAATGGCAAAACTGGCGGTAATGTCCTGCAAATCCTTGGTAGCGCTTTCCGCTGGCACCTCAAACTTCTGTACGGTTACGTCATAGACATCCACGCTGGCAATAAAGGGAGGTTTCCAGTGAATCCCCTCAAGGAGGGGAGTATCTTGAGCCTTTCCCAAGATACTCAGCACCCCTGCTTGGCCAGGATTGATAATCACCACTGCATTCAAAAGCAGAACCAGCAAGACAATGGCGATCGCCGCCACTGCGGAGGTGAGCCGTGAACTGAGGCGTTGATTCATACCCAAAGAATTGGATTTCTGCTTTGATTATAGGGGGTGCTTCCCGCCGATCCTGAAGGCAATTCCTTGCTAGAGTACAGATAGTCTGTCATTTGCTGAGCGTCCTATGCCGTTGCCCATTACTGCTGCCCAAGCGGCTTACTATGGTGATGCCTACTATCGCACGCCCCCTCCCGATCTCCCTTCCCTGCTGTTGAAGGAGCGGATCGTCTACCTTGGCATGCCTTTGGTGCCAGCGGTTACGGAATTGATCATTGCGGAACTGCTCTATCTGCAATACGACGATCCTGAAAAACCCATCCGCATCTACATTAACTCGACGGGTACATCCCGCTACGATGGTGAACCCGTTGGCTTTGAAACGGAAGCCTTTGCCATCTGCGACACCATGCGCTACATTAAGCCCCCTGTGCATACCATCTGTATTGGCCAGGCCATGGGCATGGCAGCCATGCTGCTCTCAGCCGGCACCAAGGGATGTCGCGCCAGCTTACCCCACGCCACAATTGTCCTGCACCAAACCAAAAGCTATGCCCAAGGGCAGGCCACCGATATCCAAATTCGGGCCAAGGAAGTGCTGGCCAATAAGGCGATGATGGTGGAGATCTTGGCACAAAATACCGGTCAACCCCCGGAGCGCATCACCCGCGATATGGATCGGCTGCTCTATATGACCCCTCAAATGGCCAAGGAATACGGCATTATTGACCGCATTCTTGAACCCGAAGCGGTGACCAAGAAACTACCCGCAACTCTCACCTAGTGCAAGACGGCTGCCCAGTCGCGACCAATGCGAATGGTAATATCGGAAGACAGCACACCTGTAGAGTTAGCGGACACTCGCCCCATGCCAAGGACAGAGCGAATCACTTGCGCCGCTCCCAGATCCCCCTGTTGGGCCACGATCTCTGTTTCGCTGGTTTGCTGATACCAATCCTCACTGATGAGGACATTGGTATAGCCGTGGCGGGCAAGAAAATCCGCCATGTCTTGGGCGGCACCACTGCTACCAGAGGCATTTTGCAGAGCAATGCGCAGCGTACCCGTCTCACTCCCCCTCTGGTCAACCAGTTTCGAGGGGCGATCGCTAAAGTGCTCAGCAACCACCCGATCAATGCGGTCATAGTCAGGAAGCCAGTAGCTCGTCCCATAGCCATCACCACTAAAGTGCCCCGGTAATAGGATCAAATGGAGATTGTCTGGTTGAATGCGCAGACTAAATTGAGCGATCGCCATCAGTTCGGCAAAGGTTAAATCCGTATCCACATATTTTTGGAGAACGCTGTAGAGTTTTGGCAACTGGGTCAGCATGACGGGATTCGCCAGTTTCTCTTGTAGTGCCTTGATCAGCAGTTGCTGCCGCTGGGCACGACCAATGTCCCCCAGTTCATCGTAACGAAAGCGAACAAAGCCCTCCGCTTGCTCCCCGTTCAGGGTTTGCAGACCCGGTTGAAGATCAATGTAGAGTTTTTGGGTGTGATCGGTATAAACCATCCGCTTGGGCACATTGACCTCGACACCACCCACCAGATCTACCAGTTCTCGAAATGCATCTGTATTGATGCGAATGTAGCGATCAATGGGAGTATAGTTGAGGGTTTGACTCACCACTTGCACCGTTAGTTCCACATCCCCATAGACATTGGCGGCATTAATTTTGCTGGTACCATAGCCGGGTATTTCCACACGGGTATCACGGGGAATACTCAAGACCGTAATCGTGCCATTTTCAGGGTTAAACCGCGTCAGCAGCATCGTGTCAGTGCGACCACGGAACCGTGCCGAGGAGCCTTTGGGGGCATCCAAGACGTTATCCACCCCCAGCACCAAGAGGTTCACTGGCCGACTCATGCCATACTGGAACCCCCGTGTCATCATTTCCAGCCAAGAGAGATCCCGACGAGGGCTGGTCCCCTGAAAGGGTGACATCAAAACAACCGTCATGCCTGCAAAGGCGGACACTAGGGACACGCCACTAAAGGCAGCAATCCAACCTAGGGTACGCCACGGCGAAGGGCGCGATCGCTGGCCCCTGCTTTTTTGATACGCTCTTTGACTTCCCCGACCACCTGCAGTAGAACTCACCGGTTTCCGTTGTTTAACGCCTCGTGCCACAAATTCACTCCCAAAACAAACACAAATCGTGGGATGGTCGGGTAGACGCAACCCCTGTCTCTAGTGTAAGTGTAGGGGACTGATGACTAACCCCGCACTGATACCTATTGGACTGCCCCAAGGAAGGCTTGTTTTTACTTTTCGATCAGTCCCTGATATCTATGCATTGGGGATGGGTCATTGCCGATTGTGCCGCTGTCAGCTTAGTAGAGCCGTTCAAGGACATAATCCGTCAACTGGCTAAGGGCCTGACGGGGTTCTGATGGCGGCAGTACTTCAAGCGCCGGTAGAGCCGCTTGGGCATATTCCTTGGCTAAATTACGAGCGTCTTCAATGGCCCCACTTTGGCGCACTAGGTTGAGGGCGGTTTCCAGATCACCTTCTTCACTAAACTCGCGCTCGATGAGGGTGTGTAGGTAGGGGGCTTTGGGTAGGGCAAAAAGGACAGGCGCCGTTAGGTTGCCATCCCGCAGATCCGAGCCCGCAGGTTTCCCTAGTTCTGCCGTTGAGCGGGTGAAGTCGAGGATGTCATCCACAATTTGAAAGGCCAAGCCCAAATTTTTGCCGTAGGTGTACATGGCTTCGATGGTTTCTGGCGGCGCTTCACTGAGAACCGCAGCGGCCTTGGCACTGTTGGCAATGAGGGAGGCCGTCTTGTAGTAGGTTTTCAGCAGATAGTCATCTAGGGTAATGCTGGTGTCAAAGCGGTTAAAGCCTTGGCGAATTTCCCCTTCAGCGAAGTCCTTGATGACTTGGGAGAGGAGCTTCACCACTTGCAGGTTATCCAAATCCGCTAAGTACCAAGAGGCTTGGGCGAAGAGAAAGTCTCCCGCTTGAATGGCCACCCGATTGCCAAAGACGCTGTTGACTGTGGGCACACCGCGCCGCAGTTGCGCTTGATCCACTACATCATCGTGAAAGAGACTGGCAGTATGAATCATTTCCGTAATTTCTGCCAAGCGGCAGTGCCGGGGGGTAATCCCCTGATCCGGGAGCGTGGCTCGCGACACCAAAAAGACAATGGCGGGTCGGATGCGTTTGCCACTGGCGGCAAAAAGATGTTCGGCGGCAGCAGAGAGTACGGCGTGTTGAGCTCCAATGAGTGCCTTCAGGTTCTCCGTGAGTACGCAGAGATCCGCTTCGACAGGTGAAAAAAGAGAGGTTACCGAAGTCATGGACGGGCTGGCCGCATAAGTTACGAAATTTTACAGAATCCTAGTTGTATTCTAAGCGAACCCTCCAATCTTGGGTAAGGGTTCCGATGAATTTTCAGGAAGGCTTAGAATTGAGGGCCGCCCCGGTTGTGGCATCAAACAGATAAAGATGGCTGACCTGCAGCTGGAGAGGGTCACCAATTTGAGGGATTTGGTGACTAGGGGCCAGCCACAGCAGGTCTTGGGGACTCTCCAGGAGTCGACAGCGGACAATGGCTTCGCGGCCTAGGGGTTCAACGAGGGTGGCGATCGCTCCTAAACCCTGCTCGCCGAGGTGCAAATGTTCTGGGCGAATGCCGACGGTGAGGGTCTGTTCACTGTTGAGCGGCCAGGAGGGGGTATCAGGACAGGGCAAGGGCTGCTGTCCTATCCAAAGGCGACTGCTATGCCAGCGAGCGGGCAGTAAATTCATCGGTGGGGTGCCCAAAAATCGCGCCACCATTGTATTAGCCGGTCTCTCATAGAGATCCGCAGGGGTGCCAATTTGCTGAATTTGGCCGCGATCCAGCACCACAATGCGATCGCCAAGCGTCATGGCTTCCACCTGATCGTGGGTGACGTAGAGGGTGGTAATGCCGAGTTGGCGATGTAATTGTTTCAGTTCAGCACGGGTTTGCTCCCGCAGTTGTGCATCGAGGTTGGAGAGGGGTTCATCGAGCAAAAACACTTGGGGCGATCGCGCCAAGGCTCGTCCCAGGGCCACCCGCTGCTGCTGACCACCAGACAGTTGACGTGGTTTGCGCTGCAACAGGGACTCAATCCCCAGTAGCTTAGCCACTTGCAGTACCCGCTGCTGCCGTGCTGTCGGATCAACACCGCGCATTTTCAGACCAAAACCAAGGTTTTCGGCCACCGTCATGTGGGGATAGAGGGCATAGTTCTGAAAGACCATGGCCACATCGCGATCGCGCCCACTGAGGCCGTTGACACAGGTTTTGCCAATATAAATGTCGCCGCTAGTGGGCTGCTCCAAGCCGGCAATGAGCCGCAATAGGGTGGATTTACCACAACCAGACGGCCCAACAATTACCCAAAACTCCCCTGCGGGTACGGTTAAAGATAGGGGACCAATCCCTACTCCCGGCGCAAATCGTCGCGTAACTCCCTCGAGGCGCAGTGTTGCCGTCACAACCTATCGCAGGCCCACCCACGTAAAGAAATCTTCGCCACTCACCCACTCCAGCAGGAGCAGGGCAATAAAGCCAATCATCGCAAAGCGACCATTCATCCGCTCTGCATAGCGCGACCAACCAAATTGGGGGGTCAAATCATCGGGTGTCGGTTCACTCATGGTGTTACGAATGCAAAACAACTTCTTTAGCTTGCCCTAGGGACTTTAGCATTTCATCCCTTTTTTTTTAGCTTCTATTTTAGAGTAGGGCTGTTTTTGCTGTAGGGCGGTGACCACCGCCTTAATTTGTGCTTGACCGGCGGACTTTTCAAATCGCAGGGGAAACTTGCCGCGCCGCAATAACCGCCAACCTAAGGGGACCAGGCTCATAACTCCGCCGACATCTCGAAAGCCATTGCCCACCACCCGTAGGCCAAATTGCCGCTCATCCACCCAGCCACCCTCTTTGACCAGTTCCAAGAGCACTTGACGATGACGCAAAGGACGGTCTTGATTGTGGGTTGCTTCCCCTGAGCGTGCGAGGATCGCCTGCTTGATCTCACTGATGCGATCAAGGGGTTGCACACCCACAGGGCAAACCGTATTGCAATTAAAACAGCGGGTACAGCCCCACACGCCACTGGTGGCGGTGTTGTATTGGTCTAGGCGTTGGTCAGTGTCGCTATCGCGGGTATCAGCCACAAGGCGAGCGGCTTTGGCAAGGGCATGGGGACCGACAAAGGCGGGATTCACTTCCACGGCATTGCAGGCACCGTAGCAGGCACCACAGAGGATACAGTTGCCCGAGGCATTGAGCTTGGCGCGATCGCTGGGGGATTGGAGAAACTCTCGCTCAGGCACTTGCCGTGCTGCTGTACTCACATAGGGATTGACGGCTGAAAGTTTTTGCCAAAAATCGCTCATGTCAACGACAAGGTCTTTGAGGACTGGCAAATTCCCCAAGGGGGCGATCGCAATTTGGTTGGGCACAGGGCTGTTGGCTAGCTCGGCAAGAATACTTTGCTGACAGGCAAGGGCAGAACGACCATTAATCGTCATCGCGCAACTGCCGCAGATGGTGTTGCGACAATTTTTGCGACAGCTAAGACTACCGTCTTGGGATTCCTTGATTTGAATGAGGGCATCCAGGATCGTGAGGGAAGGATCAATCTCTAGTTCAAAGGTTTGCCAGTAGGCGTTCTTGTCGGGCCCTTGGCGACGAATCCTCAACTGAATGGTCATATGCGGCTGTTAGCCCAATCTAGTTTCCAGTCTATACCACGCACTGCGGTCATGACGAAAGTCACCAAATCCCAACTTTCGTTCCTCACCCCAGCCCTCTTAGGGCTTGGGGGAGCCTCTCTTGTGTGACTCTTCAAAGGGGAAAGACGGTGTTATCCCCTCGTGTTAATGATTCATTGGGTAGCCCCTTGGGGGGCTTGACAAGATGCCTCCTGATTTTTTAAGCTAAAAATCTGTTGCGGGTATAGCTCAGTGGTAGAGCGCAACCTTGCCAAGGTTGATGTCGCGCGTTCGAATCGCGTTACCCGCTTTGAAAATGGCAATCAACTGCCTCCTTGGAAAACTGGGAAACGCCTAGCTTTTCTCTAATCAGCATCAGGATGAAAATAGCGGTAAATTCTTGCCGCTAGGCGGGGGCCAACCCCGTTCACCTGTGCCAACTGTTCAGGGGTGGCCATACGGATATAGTCAATGGAGCGGAAGGTGGCGAGGAGTTCCTTTTGACGTTGGTAGCCTAAGCCGGGGATTTGGTCGAGGTGCGATCGCCGTTGGCGTTGGGCACGTTTCTGACGGTGGAAGTTAAGGGCAAAGCGATGGGCCTCATCACGCACGCGGCGCAGTAATTGCACCCCTGGTTGCTCTGGATCTGCAGGGAGAGGTTGGCGTTGATGGGGGAGAAAAATGTCTTCCCGTTGTTTGGCCAAGCTAACAAGGGTGAGTTCCTCTAGGAGCGGCTCCAACACCTGAACCACAGCGGACAGTTGTCCCTTGCCGCCATCAATGAGAATGATATCTGGCCAGTCATCGGGGGTCTCCCCCTGCCCTTCAAGGTAGGGGGCAAAGCGGCGACGCAGAATCTCAGCAAGACTGGCAAAGTCGTCGGAGTGGCCAAGCTTTACCTCGGGATTGCGGATGTTGTAGTGGCGATAGTGCTGCTGGGCGGGCAGGCCATCAATAAAGACAACCCGTGAGGCCACCGCGTCAGACCCCTGAATGTGGGAAATGTCGTAGCCCTCAATGCGGTGGGGGAGGGTGTCAAGGCCAAGGAGCTGGGCTAAATCTTCAAGGGCAGTTTGGGTGCGATCGCTAGCCTGTTGTAGCCGTGCCAATTCTAATTCTGCGTTTCGTTGCACCATGGCAATGAGTTCTGCTTTTGCCTGCCGTTGGGGAACGGTGAGGGTAACGGCGCGGCCTTTCTTTTCACTGAGGTACGTGCGTAGGAAATCTGGTTCGGGGAGAGGATGCTGTAGCAAAATTTCACTGGGAATTTCTACATCCTCCACTTGGGCATAGTGCTCTTCAAGGACCCGCTGCAAAATTGTACCGGCACTGCCGCTTTGGGCATCGGCGACGAAAGCTAAACGCCCCACCAAGCGACCAGCGCGAATTTGAAACAGTTGAATGGCTGCATGGCGATCGCCCACCGCAAGGGCAATGGCATCTCGGGAGACGGTGTCATCGGGCAAGGAAACTTTTTGATCCACGCCTAAATGTTCCAGGCCGCGGATTTGATCTCGCAGTCGGGCTGCCAATTCAAAATTGAGATCTGCTGCCGCTTGGGCCATTTGTGCCTGCAACTGTGCCACCAGTTCTCCCGTGCGTCCCTGGAAGATCATTGCCACCCTTTGTAGCGTTTGCCGATACTCTTGGGGAGAAATCAGGCCTTGGCAGACCCCCGGACAGCGCCCAATATCGTAGTTGAGGCAAGGGCGATCCCTAAAGAGGGGGCGGGGACGTTGCCGCAGTGGAAAAAGCCGCTTCACCAGGGCTAGGGTTTGGCGCAGGCGAAAGCTATCCACGTAGGGACCATAGTAGCGATCCTTGGCAGAATCACTGCGGGGATCCCCCCCATTGCCAAACTGGCGTTTGCGAGTAATGAAAATACGGGGATAGGGTTCGGACCACGTAATACAAACGTAGGGGTATTTCTTGTCATCCTTGAGGAGAACGTTGAAGTGGGGCTGATGCTGCTTGATTAAATTGGCTTCCAGAGCCAGCGCCTCAGCTTCCGTATCTGTGACAATGAACTCAATCTCCGCCACCTGATAGACCATTCGCTCAAGGCGGGGTCCCAGTTGAGCGGGTTCACGAAAATAGGAACGCACCCGCGATCGCAGGCGTTTGGACTTGCCAATGTAGAGAATTTGATCTGTCTTATCCTTAAGGAAATAGACGCCCGGTGCCAAAGGCAACTGCCGCAGCACCTGTTCCAAGCGATCGCGATCTTGAATTAAGGGCTGAAGCATGGGGCTACTTCCCTAGAGCTGAGTGGCGGTTGCTCCCAACCAGGCTTCCAGATGTGCCCGCTGGCTCGGCGTGGCATCGGCTCGACATTGCAAGCGATAGTGGGGTTGGGGTTCTCCCAAAATCAAATCCCCTGACTGCAATTGCTGATCATGGAACCATGTCAGGTGAATCGTCTCTCCCGCTGTGTATTCCCGCAATCGCTCTGACCAGTCTTGTGCCTTGACGCGCCAACCATTGAGGGCAATGATTTCATCTCCAGCCCCTAAGCCTGCCTGTTCAGCGGGGGAGTCCCGCAGGACGGCCTTGATTTGAAGAGACCCCTGTTCCTGCTGAAATTGAAGTCCCGTATAGGGCAGCGCGTCTTGGGGAACCAGTTCTAGCCCAACTTTAGTCAGCCACTCCTGAAGGGGAAGTTCCACTGTTCCTTCAATGAATTGCTCGCGCCAGGTGCTCAGGTTTTCATCGGCAACAGTTTCAATGGTTTGCCACAACTCATCCGGCGTGTAGCCTTCACCGGTTTCACAATACCGCTGCCATAGCCGCCGCAGGACATCCAGGAGCGATCGCTGGTGATTAAAGTTCAAGCGAATCCGCAAATCCAGCAGCAGTGCGACCAACTCCCCTTTGAGGTAGTAGGACATCTGGGAATTAATACTATTTTCGTCCGGACGGTAGAGCTTAATCCAAGCATCAAAACTAGCAGCACTCAGGGATTGGACAAAGCGGCCCGGTGTGTGGAAATAGCGATTCAGGCTGTCGCTCAGCAGTTTCAGATAGGTCGGTGCATCAAATAGCCCCGCCCACAGGGGAATGAGCTGATCAAAATAACTGGTCACCCCCTCGACAAACCAGAGGCTGGTGGTGTAATTCTCGCTGTCGTAGTCAAAGACCTCGAAAGCTTGGGGACGGATGCGTTTGATATTCCAGAGATGGAAAAACTCATGGGCCACTAAACAAAGGAAACGGCAATACTGCTCTGGCTGCTGAAAGCCAAAACGATGAAAAATTAACGAGCAGCTATTCAAATGCTCGAGACCGCCATAGCCTTTGTGGGTAAGGTGCAAAATAAAGACATAGCGATCGTAGGGCAGTCCGCCAAAAAAACTGGCCTCCGTCTCAATAATCCGCTGTATGTCAGCGATCGCCCGCTTTGGATCAAAATTTCCCTTGCCCCAGACCGCCAATTCATGGGGTTTGCCGTCCACCTCAAAGGTGTAAATTCCATGGGTGCCCACCTCAAAGGGGCTATCCACAAGGAGATCGTAGTTAGGCGCCCAAAAGGTGCGGCCATCTTCACCCCACCCCTCCAGGGGAGTCGTCACCCGCCAGTCCGGTGGCGCTTCAATCGTGATGGTGAGGGGCTGATCGCGATACTGCGGCACATAGAGGCAAACCGCTGCTGGGTTGAAGTAGGCATGGCTGCGATCAAAATGGCTCGTGCGTACTGAGAGTTCATGGGCATAGATGGCATAGCGTACTTTGAGTTCTAGACCCGGCGTGCAGGCTACCTGCCACTGGTTCTTAGTACACTTCCACCACTCAAGGGGCGTGCCATCGGCAGTTGCTGCTGTAAAGTCCTGAAGATGCCGTGCATATTCCCGCACGAGGTAGGAGCCGGGCGTCCACACCGGTAAATGCAGATCAAGGACATCGGTTTGCGGTGCCGTTAGCCGCAGCGTCACCCATAAAAGATGGGTCTGCCCCTGCTGGCAGTTAATGCGGTAGGCCATAGCAGGGGACTCAAAAGAAGATTTGGAGGAAGAGGGATGAATGATCGTATGCGTCATATCCCTCAGTGTAGTGAACTTTGGCAAGGCTTACAATTTCACTTCAATATCCACGCCCGCCGGCAGGTCCAACTTTATCAGGGCATCAATGGTTTTGGGCGAAGGTTGGTAAATATCGAGAATACGGCAGTGGGTACGGGTTTCAAAATGCTCCCGCGAGTCCTTGTCCACGTGGGGCGATCGCAGGACGCAGTAAATTCGACGGCGCGTAGGTAGGGGAATCGGACCCACCGGAGAAGCACCGGTTCTTTTCGCGGTATCGACAATGCGATCGCAGGAGGTATCGAGCAAGCGGTGATCAAAAGCCTTAAGGCGAATACGAATTTTCTGTTGTAAAGCAGCCATAGGAATCTTCCTTACTTGTCAAGGTTCAAAAACAACCAAACAAAAATTAAGACAAAAAAAGACCGCTAACCCTGCAAAGGGGCTAACGGCCTCAAGCATCAACTACTCAATGATTTTGGAGACGACACCCGCCCCAATGGTACGACCACCTTCACGGATCGCAAAGCGCATCCCCTGCTCAATGGCAATGGGCTGGATCAGTTCCACGGTCATTTTGATGCGGTCACCAGGCATCACCATTTCAGCGGCACTACCATCGTCAGACGTAAAGGAGGTAATCGTGCCAGTCACATCAGTGGTACGCACATAGAACTGAGGACGATAACCCGCAAAGAAGGGAGTTTTACGACCGCCCTCTTTTTCAGTGAGCACGTACACTTCACCCTCAAACTTGGTGTGGGGCGTAATGGAGCCGGGCTTAGCAATCACCATCCCCCGCTCCACATCCTCTTTTTTTAGACCCCGCAGGAGCAAACCGGCGTTGTCACCGGCAATCCCTTCTTCGAGGCTCTTCTTAAACATTTCAATACCGGTGACCGTCGTTGTCCGCGTTTCCCGCAGGCCCACGAGTTCAACGGTTTCGTTGAGTTTAATGCGACCGCGCTCAATCCGACCCGTCGCCACAGTACCGCGACCGGTAATGGAGAAAACATCTTCCACAGCCATCAGGAAGGGCTTATCCACATCCCGCTCAGGGGTAGGAATGTAGTTATCCACGGCATCCATGAGCTCGTAGATTTTATCTACCCACTCGTTTTCACCGCGCAGAGTTTTCGGGTTGGCGGTCATGGCTTCGAGGGCTTTCAGACCCGAACCACGGATGATGGGCACTTCGTCGCCGGGGAATTCATATTCATTAAGCAGTTCTCGCAGTTCTAGTTCCACCAGCTCCAACAGCTCTTCGTCATCCACCATATCCACTTTGTTCAGGAAGACGACGATGCTGGGCACCCCCACCTGACGGGCCAAGAGAATGTGCTCTTTGGTTTGGGGCATTGCACCATCCGTTGCGGCCACGACCAGAATGGCACCGTCCATTTGAGCGGCACCCGTGATCATGTTTTTCACATAGTCAGCGTGGCCGGGGCAATCCACGTGGGCATAGTGGCGTTTCTCAGTTTCATACTCCACGTGAGCGGTGTTGATCGTAATCCCACGGGCTTTTTCTTCAGGGGCAGCATCAATCTCATCGTATTTGCGAGCCTGAGCTTTCCCCTGGGCAGCCAGTGTCATGGTGATGGCTGCAGTCAGTGTCGTTTTACCGTGGTCGACGTGACCAATGGTACCAACGTTAACGTGGGGTTTGGTTCGTTCAAATTTAGCGCGTGCCATGTTGTTCCTCGTATAGACTATGCGTTCCCTTTATTTTTGGCAATGATCGCCTCAGCCACATTACGGGGGACTTCCTCGTAATGGCTAAATTCCATCGAGAAAATTCCCCGACCTTGGGTATTCGAGCGAATGTCAGTGGCATAACCAAACATCCGTTCGAGAGGAACTTTTGCCGTCACTTTGGCAATGCCATTTTCTACGGTTTGTCCCTCAATTTGACCGCGACGGGCAATTAGATCTCCCATCACTGTCCCAAGGAATTCTTCTGGAACCTCGACCTCGACCTTCATCATTGGCTCCAGCAGTACTGGATTGGCTTTCATGACTGCCTCTTTAATGGCGATGGAGCCAGCAATTTTGAAAGCCATCTCTGAGGAGTCCACCTCGTGGTAGGAGCCATCCACTAGTGTGACTTTGAGGTCAATCACTGGGTACCCTGCCAAAATCCCCGATTCACAGGCTTCCTTCATCCCCTGCTCAGCGGGTGGAATGTACTCTTTGGGTACGACACCACCGACAATTTTGGAGACAAATTCAAACCCAGTACCGGGTTCAGCAGGTTCTACTTCAATAACAACGTGACCATACTGACCTTTACCACCACTTTGACGGATAAACTTGCCTTCAGCCCGGACGGGTTTGCGAATGGTTTCGCGGTAAGCCACTTGGGGTTGGCCGATGTTGGCTTCCACTTTGTACTCCCGCTGCATCCGATCCACAAGAATCTCGAGGTGTAGTTCCCCCATTCCCGCAATCACGGTTTGGTTCGTTTCAGGATCAACGCTGACGCGGAAGGTGGGGTCCTCCTCAGAGAGGGCTTGCAGAGCCTTGGAGAGCTTTTCCATGTCCTGTTTAGTTTTGGGTTCTACGGCCACGGAAATAACTGGCTCTGGAATATACAGCGACTCAAGAATCACGGGCGAGCTTTCATCGCAGAGGGTATCCCCTGTGAAGGTTTCCTTGAGACCTAAGGCAGCTCCTAGATCGCCAGCTCGCAATTCATCCACCTCAATCCGTTCATCGGCCTTCAGCACGATTAGACGAGAAATGCGCTCTTTCTTGCCTTTGGTGGCATTGAGCACATAGCTACCTTTTTTCAGAACACCGGAATAAACACGCACAAAGGTAAGGCGGCCATAGGGATCCGACATGATCTTAAAAGCGAGTGCCGCCAGGGGTTGATCGTCATCGGCAGCCCGCTCCACTTCTGTGCCATCGGGCAGACGACCTTTAATGGCAGGAATGTCAATGGGCGCCGGTAGGTAGTCCACCACGGCATCCAGGAGTAATTGCACGCCTTTATTTTTGAAGGCAGAGCCGCAAAGCATGGGCACAATGGTGCCAGCGATCGTCCCTTTGCGTAGAGCCGCACGGATTTCCTCTTCTGTGAGTTCTTCCCCCTCGAAGTATTTTTCCATGAGGGCGTCGTCGGTTTCGGCAACAGCCTCGATGAGCTTGGTGCGATACTCCTGTGCCAGTTCAGTCATCTCGGCAGGAATTTCAGTGTCTTCGATTTCCTTGCCAAGGTCGTCTTTGTAGATTTTGGCGCGCATGCGCACCAGATCAACGATGCCTTTGAATTGATCTTCAGCACCAATGGGCAACTGAATCGGCACGGCGTTCGCCCGTAGGCGATCGCGAATCTGGTCATGGACTTTGTAGAAGTTTGCCCCCGTGCGATCCATCTTGTTGACAAAAACGATGCGGGGAACGCTGTAGCGATCGGCTTGCCGCCACACGGTTTCTGATTGGGGCTGCACACCACCAACGGAGCAGAATACCGCAATCACCCCATCGAGAACCCGCATGGAGCGCTCCACCTCAATCGTGAAGTCCACGTGGCCGGGAGTGTCAATAATGTTGATTTGGTGATCTCTCCAAGAGGTGCTAATGGCGGCTGCTGTAATGGTGATGCCCCGCTCTCGCTCCTGTTCCATCCAGTCGGTAACCGTGGTCCCCTCGTGCACTTCACCAATTTTGTGCACCACACCGGAATAGAAGAGAATACGTTCAGTTGTGGTTGTTTTACCCGCATCAATGTGAGCGGCAATCCCGATATTTCGCACTCGCTCTAGCGGGGTCGTCCGTGCCACAGCTACCTCCTTGTTTGTTGCATTACGTTAGAATTCTTAAATAATTGTATCCAACTCTTGGACCGTGTGACGGTTTAGTAGCGGTAATGGGCAAAGGCCTTGTTGGCTTCTGCCATTTTGTGGGTTTCTTCCCGTTTACGGATGGTGCTTCCCGTCTCGTTGGCAGCATCCATCAATTCATTGGCCAGTTTGGCTGACATCGACCGACCGGCTCGTTTGCGGGAAAATTGCACTAACCAGCGCAGGGCCAGGGAAATCCCGCGATCGGGACGAACTTCCATCGGGACTTGGTAGGTGGCACCCCCCACACGACGGGCTTTGACTTCCACTAGGGGCGTTGCATTTTTCACTGCACGCTCAAAAATTTGCAGGGCATCCTCACCGGTGCGCTCTTGGACGGTTTTCATTGCCTCATAGACGATGCGACTGGCAAGGGATTTTTTGCCATTGCGCATGACCCGCTGGATCAACATATTCACCAGCACGTTGTTATAGACCGGATCAGGGGCAGTAGGCCGTTTTTGAGCGCGAGTGCGACGAGACATAGGTGTTTTGTGTTCTAGTGAAGCTTAAGGTTTCCAGGATGAACTCAAAAAGATAAGAGAGTGGAAATTATTTTTTCTTACCGGTCGCAGCAGCCTCACCGGGTTTGGGACGCTTGGCACCATATTTGGAGCGACCTTGCTTACGATCTTTGACACCGGCGGTATCCAGGGTGCCACGAATAATGTGGTAGCGCACGCCCGGCAAATCTTTAACACGACCGCCGCGAATCATGACCACGGAGTGCTCTTGTAAGTTATGGCCAATTCCCGGAATGTAAGCGGTCACTTCGAAGCCAGAGGTCAAGCGTACCCGTGCCACTTTACGCAGGGCAGAGTTGGGCTTTTTGGGTGTTGTTGTGTAGACCCGTGTGCATACCCCACGTCGTTGAGGGCAGCCTTTGAGGGCAGGAGACTTTGTTTTTCTTTTCAACAGTTCCCGCTCTTGGCGGATCAGTTGCTGGATGGTGGGCATTGCTGCTTACGTTAATTTCACCGAAACTCTAGTGTATCGAGGTAGCCGTTGTGTTGTCAATGCTGTTGTGGGCTGACGCAATGTCGCTCAGCATAATGACTCACCACGCTCAGGCTGGCGATCGCGGCGGTGACGGCTCTCAGGGTCCGCCGCCCCAAGGAAACTGCTTGCCACCCAGCAGCTAAGACTTGCTCGAGTTCTGAGGCTGTCCATCCGCCCTCTGGCCCGATCGCTAGATAAATGGGCTCAGACAGATTCATCTGGGGCAAGCAGTCCCACAGGAGTTCCGGGGCAGCCAAACTGGCAATGTAGCCCTTGGGGGTGAGGCTGACCATTTCGGCAACCGAGAGGGGGTCACTGAGGGCAGGCACATAAAGACGCTCACTTTGCTCGGCGGCCTCTTGGAGAATGCGTTGCCAGCGCTGGTATTTATTGATACTGGGTTGCAGGAGCGATCGCGCCGTTTGAATGGGCACAATGCGCTTGACCCCCAATTCCGTTGCCTGTTGCAACACCTGCTCAAAGTTCGCTGCTTTGAGTAGAGCTAGACAGAGAATAATCTCAGTGGACAGTTCCGTCTCACGGCAATCAGGGCGCAGCAGCTTGACGGTCTTCCCTTGGATTTGCCCCAGCCACCGCTGACCCTGACCGTCAAGAATCCAGAGTTCATCTCCTACTTTGAGACGCAGCACATGGTATAGATAATGCTGCTGCTCAGCAGTCAAGGTAACGCACTGATCGAGAATTTGGCGACCTTGAACAATGAGCCGTTGGGGCGATCGCATTGAGTGCCTAGGAACTGAGACTGCATAGCCACTCCACCAGGGTACGCACGGGGTAGCCGGTTCCACAGGGATTGTTGTAGCCATCCTCTTTTTCGGTCCAGACTGGGCCAGCAATGTCAAGGTGCGCCCAAGGGGTATGGTCGACAAATTGCTGAAGGAATAGGGCGGCAGTAATTGACCCTGCCGATCGCGGGCCTGTGTTTTTCATGTCGGCCACTTGGGACTTCATAGCCTCAAAGTATTTATTTTCAAGGGGCATTTGCCAGAATTTTTCCCCGCAGCGATCGCTGGCCTTTTGCAGCGCCTGGGCTAACTCTGCGTTATTGCTCCAAAGACCGGCAATATTATCCCCCAGGGCAACAATGCAGGCACCCGTCAGGGTGGCTAAATCCACAATCGCATCTACGCCCAGTTTTTCGGCATAGACAAGGGCATCAGCAAGGGTGAGGCGACCTTCCGCATCGGTGTTGTTGACCTCAATGGTCTTACCGTTGGAGGCGGTGAGAATATCCCCTGGATGCAACGCACGACCACTGATCATATTTTCCGTGGCGGCAATAATAAAGTGGACTTCAATGCCAGGGGGTTTGAGTTGACCGAGGACCTTGGCTGTTCCCAAAACGGCTGCGGCTCCCCCCATGTCCATTTTCATGGTTTCAATGCCCCCTTGGGTCTTGAGGTTGAGGCCGCCGGAATCAAACGTTAACCCCTTGCCCACAAGGGCAATTTTCCTATGAACAGTACCGGGGGATGTGTAGGTGAGGTGGATGAATTTTGGCGGCAGGTCAGAGGCCTGAGCCACCCCTAAAAAAGCACCCATCCCCAAGGCCCCACAGTCTTCTCGTTCCAGAATTTTTGCCGTCAGACCATAGGTGGCTGCCAACTGCTGAGCGGTTTCGGCAAGAGTGACGGGGGTTACTTCATTGGCGGGGGCGTTGACAAGTTCCCGCGCCAGAATCACGCCATCGCAAATCTGCTGCGCCCGGGTCAAGGCGGCAGTTTGTTCCCCTAGCCCTAAAAGGGTGACGACTTCTGGATAGGGCAAAAGTTTGCGCGCTTCGGGGTCAGTCTTGAAGCGGACATCACTGTGGAGGGCCAGGATAACCCCTTCGGCAATGGCTTGGGCGGCATCAGCCGCCTCTAAAGTTTCATGGGGCAGTGCCATGCCTAAGGTTTTTGCGCGTTCACGGCGGGCGGTGCGGGCAATGGTAGCGGCAGTGCGACGGAGGGCTTCTAAGTTAAAGTCTTCGCGATTGCCAAGGCCAACAAGAAGGAGTTTTTTAAGGGGAAAGTTGGGTAATAGGCGCATCAGGAGGGAGGTACCAGACTTGCCTTGAAATTCCCCTTCGTTGATGAGTTCCTGCAATAGGCCATTGAGGCGTTGATCGAGGGTCGTGTAGGGGTCGGTGAGGGTGAGGGTGCCTTCCGTTTGAAAGACGGCGATCGCCAGTAGATCCCCCGACCAGTCGGGAATTGCTGTAGGAACCGTTTGCAGTTGCATGCCTATCTACGACCCAAAAATCTCTCAGCCCCCTTATTTTATCGGCGTTTAGGCCTCAGCAGGAACCCAGACACTGCAAAAATTCAATGGGCAAACCATCACAGTCTCGGATAAAGGCGATGTGATAAAGGGATGAACCAATCACCTGCTGCGTTGGCTTTAGCAATAGCTCAAAGGGTAAACTCTGGGCCTTTAGGGTTTCTCCCACCTGATTGAGCCATGTTTCAAGGGGGTCAGGATGGTCACTGAGATCAAAGGAAAGATGGTAGTAGCCGACGTAGTGTTCATCGTGGAAGGAATCCGCAGCCGGCTTCGGTTGCGGGACTTGCAGAAGTTCGAGGCGGGTGTGCCAGCCCTTGAGCCAACAGGCGAGGGTATAGCCCGTGGTAAAGCGGACATCCATTGTGAAGCCGAGGCATTCGTAGAAGGCGATCGCCCGCTGGATATTCGCTGTGCGAATTGAAACATGGTGGAAAGCCATAGACTACTCCTGTTTCGGACGTAGCCGCTCAGGAAAGTCAATAAAGACGCGCTCACCGACCCTGACACCACTGATAATTTGGGTTTGATCTTGCCAGCTACTGCCAATGGTGACGGGGCGGAATTTTGGTCGTTGGTCTGCACCCACCACATAAACACCCGTTTGGCCACGTTCAACGGCAATAGCCACTGTGGGTACCAATAGAGCGTTGTTAATTTTTTGCCCCAGAAAATCTAGGTTCACATTCATCCCAGAACGCAGCTTTTCTCGCCCTGTTTGCAAGGAAACCCGCACCTGAAAGAAGGTGACATTTTGCTCCACCACTGCCTCGGGAGCTACAAGTCGCACCCGCCCCTGAAAGGTTTCCCCGGGATAGGCATCGGCACGGATTTCAACGGGTTGTCCCACAAGCACTTGGCCAATATCCACTTCTGGTACTTCGGCAAGAATTTCTAAGCCCTTAGCGATCGCCACAATTGAGGTGGAAGTGGCTGAGGTTGTCGCCGAAGCGGTCGTGGTGGGTGTGACAAAGGCTCCCGGATTGGCGTACTTCTGGGTAATAATCCCCGTAAAAGGAGCACGAATCACCGTATCTTCGAGGGCAGCACGGGCGGCTTGGACTTGGGCTTGGGCAGCGGCAACCATTGCGTCTGCTTGGCGGATGTCTTCACTGCGGGAGCCCCGCTGTAAGAGTTGCAGGCGCTTTTGGGCTTCGTTGAGGTTGGCGATCGCACTATCGCGGTTGGCCTTGAGCTCAGCCAAAGTATCGCGGGGAATGACCCCCTCCGCCGCTAACCATTCATTGCGTTTCAGGCGTTCTTCTGCCAATTGCGCACGGCTGGTGGCGGCTCGCACTTGGGCTTCAGCTTGGGCAATTTCCTCAGCCCGGTTCCCGGCAACGATGCGATCGCGACGAGCAATGGCATCGGCTAGGTTGGCTTGGGCTTGGGCCAGTTGCGCTTGTTCATCGCGACTGTCCATACGGGCAATGATTTGACCCGCTTTCACCCGATCCCCCTGTTCGACGTACAGTTCTGCCAAAAGGCCCGCTCGCTTTGGACTGATATTGACACTTTGCCCAGGTACGACTTTGCCCGTAGCGGCAATGCGAGCAATGAAATCGCGACTGTCTTGCACGGGGACGGTGTAGCGATCTAAATCAAGGGGCGTTTGGCGCGATCGCCAGAGAAATAGTCCAACACCGCCCACTAGGCCCGCAGCAATCACCCCAACCACGAGCGATCGCCAAGGGGATGAAGCTTTGCCGACGAAGGGGATAAAAGCTGCCATGGATCCCTTACAGTTCTTGGCCTATTCTAACGTTATGTTACAGTGACCAACCGACGAGCAGCATTGACCGTGTCTATATGGTTTTATCTGTCCCTGAGTAGAGGCGCAGATGCTATCCTAACCAATACTGTCTATGTCCTTTGCCTATGAATCCTGCACTCTCCCAGATTGGCCAGCAAATGTCCCAACTGACGGGAGTTCGGGCAATCATGAAGGATATTATCGAGACACTGCGCCTGAATCGTGGCCAAGACCTGATTAACCTGAGTGCAGGCAACCCCCTCATTGTCCCTGAGGTTGAGCAACTGTGGCGGGACTGTACCCACGAGCTGCTGGCCAGCCCAGAATTCGGTCAAGTGGTCTGCCGCTATGGTCCCAGCCAGGGGTATGAACCGTTGATTGCTGCGGTGGTGGATGACTTTAATCGCCGCTATGGTCTGAACTTGACGGAGCGCAATGTCCTTGTAACGCCCGGGAGTCAGGCGATCTACTTCTTTGCAGCCAATGCCTTTGGTGGGCTGAGTTCCAGTGGTGAATTAAAGAAAGTGGTGCTCCCCTTAAGTCCCGAATACACGGGGTATGGGGGGGTCAGTCTGGCGCCCAATAGCGTCGTTGCCTATCGTCCACGCCTTGAGATTTTTGAGGCCGATCACACGTTTAAGTATCGTCCGGACTTTCAACAACTGCACATTGATGACACCACGGGCTGTGTCATTTTCTCCCGTCCCTGCAATCCAACGGGAAATGTACTCACAGACCTAGAGGTGCGGCAAATTGCTGATCTGGGGGTGCCCTATGGCGTGCCGGTGTTGATTGATGCTGCCTATGGGCCGCCCTACCCCAGTTTGAACTTTACCGAGCTAGCGCCCGTTTTTGGCGGTAACATTGTTCACTGCCTCAGCCTTTCAAAGGCAGGACTGCCGGGGGAACGGGTGGGGATTGCCATTGGCGATCGCGAGATTTTGAGTGTCCTTGAAGCCTTTCAAACCAATGCCTGCATTCATGCCTCGCGCTACGGTCAGGCGATCGCCGCTTTAGCCATTGCCAACGGTGCCCTAGCCGAAGTGTCCGTCAATGTCATTCGTCCCTTCTATCAACGCAAGTTCGCCGTTCTAGAGGAAACCTTACGCGCCGCCATGGCCAATGATATACCGTGGTTTTTACATCGCGGCGAGGGGGGCATTTTTGCCTGGCTGTGGCTGCGGGATTTGCCGATGAGCGACTGGGAACTCTACCAACACTTGAAGCGAGCAGGGGTCATTGTCGTTCCCGGCAGTTCCTTTTTCCCCGGTCTGAGCGCGCCGTGGCGGCACAAGCAGGAGTGCTTACGCATTAGTCTCACTGCCAGTGACGAGGAAATTGCCCTTGGCATGCAACGCCTCGCCGCCACCATTACACAGGTTTACCAAGAATCCCCTAACTGCTCCTATTCTGATGTGTTGGCGTAGTTGTCTTTTGATCGTGTTGTTATAGCACTGATAGGCCAATGACCTATCCCGACCTATCCCTAATCTCCTTGGGGAACATTCAACCTTTTGGCAATGGCTATAGGTTAGCCTATGGTAGACAGTGTCTTGCTGCCGCTGGTCGAGGCAAGTTTACCAATTTCTTGGTCAATAAAAAATAGCCCTTGCCCCTCTGTACCAATGAGGTCAATTTTATCAAGGATGCTCTTGAATAAAAATTCCTCTTGGTGTTGTTCGGCAACATACCACTGCAAAAACTGCAGTGTTGAATAATCAGGTTCGCTATTTGCTAAATGCACTAGCTCGTTTATTTTGCGAGTGACCAACTGTTCGTGGCTATAGACTTGGCTAAACATCTCCTTCAGAGAACCAAAGTTGTGGGGAGGAGCCTCTAGACCCTCCAAAATTGCGAGGGCACCGGTCTCGTGCATATAGCTCAGAAGGCGCCGCATGTGTGCCATTTCTTCATCGGCATGTTGCCCAAGAAAAGTAGCACATCCTTCTAAGGCTTTGTGAGCACACCAAGAGCTCATCTGCAAATAGAGACGAGCTGAGAACATCTCAAGATTAATTTGTGCATTTAGGCGATTGATCATTGCTGAAGATAACATTAGTTCATCCTCCATCCGTATAGTTGAAGAGACAGTGAGTCGCACTGATGGCAGCTACCACAGCGGCGAGGGTTAATTTTTTGAACTCGCCCTTTGTCCATGAGCTGCTCAATGATAGGCTCAATGACACTCGATGGCAATCGAAAATGGTTCACTAAGTCCTCCATGGAAACCACTTTGCGCTTCTTAATGTAGTCCTGCAATTCCAAAAGCATGATTACACCTCCTGTGGCGAGGAAAGGCGCCGGCGATCGCCACAGTACTTCAAGGCCATGATCACAATTGCCATCACCGCCCCTAGACCGACTAAGCACAGTGCGGAAAAGACAGGATGAGCAGCGAAGGTCATGATCTGGTAGTAAGCCGTGGCAACCCAGTAGGCCAAGCCCGTTGTCCAAGTTGTCACAAAGATTGTCCAGCTAAGATTGGTTTCTCGATAGACTGCGGCAGTGGCTGACACACAGGGAAAGTACAGTAAGACAAATATGAGGAAGGCGATCGCTGCTGTTGGTGTACGAAACCGCTTTGCCATCTGACCAAAGGTCGTGTAGTGCACCTCCTGCACCTCAGCCGCCGCTTCGGGATTTTCTGCCTCTTGCAATACCTGAAATCCCAACGGATCAAGCATCTGCTGCCCCAGCTCACTGAGATTTTGGGGAATACTCAGCACCGCTTGCCTCAGTTGTTCCCAAACTGAAAATGGTTCTACCTCCTCTCCGGCGCTAGCCTCCTGATTTTCCTGCCGGGCTAGTTCTGTATAGAGAGCATCCATGGTCCCCACCATGACTTCCTTGGCAAACACGCCTGTAAAAAGTCCCACAGTGGCCGGCCAGTTGTCGGGCTGGATTCCCATGGGTGAAAATATGGGCGTAATTTGACGACTAAAGGCACTTAAAATCGACTGTGTACTATCCTGTTTGCCAAAACTGCCATCGGTCCCCACAGAGTTGAGTAGCCCCAGAATGAGCACAAGGAGCACAATCATCTTGCCGGCTCGGCTGAGAAACGTTTTTAGCCGTTCCCAAGCTCGAAGGAATACACCCCTCAATGTGGGCAAATGGTAGGGGGGTAATTCCATCACAAAAGGCGCAATCTCCCCTTGAAAGAGGGTGCGCTTTATCACAAACCCTGTAAAGATCGCTGCTACAATCCCCAACAAGTAGAGGGAAAATACGATATTTTGACCATTGCGGGGGAAGAAAGCAGCGACAAACAGAGCATAGATCGGTAAGCGGGCACCGCAGGACATAAAAGGATTCATGAGAATGGTCATCAAGCGATCGCGCCGATTTTCAAGGACGCGAGTGGCCATAATGCCCGGGATGTTGCAGCCAAAGGACACCAGCATTGGCACAAAGGACTTGCCGGGTAACCCCAGCCACTGCATCATTCGATCCATGACAAAGGCTGCCCGCGCCAAATAACCACTGTCCTCAAGGAGTGTTAGAAAAATAAAAAGCAGGCCAATCTGGGGAATAAATGTTGCTGTGGTTTGGATGCCACCACCCACTCCCTCCGCCAGCAGACCAATTAACCAACCAGGGGCATGGAGGGTTTGTAGAACTTGGGTTGGCCAGCCCACCACCAATGCTCCCACCCCAATATCAAAGAAGTCAATGAAGGCACCGCCAACGTTGATGGAAATTAAAAACACCATGTACATGACAGCCAAGAAGATGGGAATCCCCAACCAGCGGTTGAGAACAATTCGGTCTATGCGATCCGAAATCGTTGTTGTCGGGCGATCGCCCCTTTCCAAAACATCCGCCATGAGATGCTGAATCCAGCGATAGCGACTGTCGGCAATCACAAGATCAATATCTTCTTCTAGGGTTTGGTGAATCCGCCGTCGCCACTGATGAAGTTGGGGTACCTCCCCTTTGGGAACAGATTCTAGATATTGCAGCCAAGCCAAAGCTTGTCCTCGATCCTTGGCACCTTTGGTCAGCAAATCAGTAATTGCCTCTTCAATGATGGGGGGTTGAGGCGCTCTAACAGTGGAAATGGGCCGATCTTGAAGAGCTAGGCGAATTGCTTGCCGCAGTTGATCAAAGTAGGCCTTTTGTTTGGCACAAAAAGGAAGGACCGGAATGCCTAAACGCTGGCTGAGCCCTTGGGTGTCAATGCTCATTCCGTTAGCCTGTGCTCTGTCAATCATGTTTAGCACTAATATCAGCGGCACCCCTCGGTCTAGTAACTGGGTCGTCAGGTAAAAATTACGCTCTAGGTTGGCCGCATCAAGGATATTTATGACTAAGTCATACTCTCCCTCTAGGAGAAAATTACGGGCAATTTGCTCGTCCACTCCAGTGCTCTCCTCGGCATCGAGGGCATAAACGCCCGGCAAATCCACCACCTCTACTACTAGATCTTGATCGCGATAGCCACCCTGCTTACGCTCAACCGTAACTCCCGGCCAGTTGCCAACGCGCTGATTTGCTCCTGTAAGACCATTAAAAATTGTTGTTTTACCACAGTTAGGATTGCCAATCAAAGCAATAATGGCTGCCATTCCACGCTCCTTAGTTACAGTGGCGAAACTTCCAGGGCATCGGCCTCCTCCTTACGTAGGCTCAAATGGAAACCCCGCACTTTAATCTCTGTGGGATCGCCTAGGGGGGCATGGCGGATGATCTCAAGTTCAGTGCCGGGGGTTAAACCCATTGCCAACAATTTACGTTTATAACTAGGGGCAGTGGGGGCATACCCACTAATGCGCAGACGGGCCCCAATGGGAGCAGTGCGTAGATCAACCTCTCCCGTGACAGCTGCCAGCAAAATGTGTTGCGCTAAGGCGTGGTTAATGCAAAATCGCTGGTCCCTGAGAGCAATCATCACAGCACCGTGATTATTCTTTTGCAGGATGGTAACCGTGACCCCTGGCCTTAGACCCATTGCCAAAAGCTCTCGAGGGTTAGTACATGCCAACCGAGCAATCATGTAGAGCTTGCCAGGCTCAGCCGCTGCCAGGGAAATCAGCTTGGACATCGGTCCTCTCCAACGGTGTCTTTGGGGATAGGGATCAGCAATATAGGTGTAGGATGGCCATGAAGGTGAAGAATTTTGCATTTAACATCTGCTTCTTGACTCTGTTCTCAATAAAATATTTGCTTATTGACTTTGATTCTCAATAATAGCAGACTACAGCCCAGAACTGTTGAATCCCTTGACAAAACTTAGCATCTTAGCAATTGCCTTCTTTGAGTAAAGACTTGCAAAGAAGCATGAAGGACGCTCTAGAATCCTGATACAACAATTGATGGAGTTGCAGCCAAACGTCACCGATCCCTATGAATATTGCTGTTATTGGCTTGAGTCACAAAACCGCCCCTGTGGATGTGCGTGAAAAATTGAGTGTGCCAGAGGATGTGCGGGAGCGGGCACTGCAACATTTGTGCGGCTATGCCCATATTCAGGAGGCGACAATCCTCAGCACCTGTAACCGCTTAGAAATTTACATTGTTACCAGTGACACTGAGGTGGGCGTGCGGGAAGTGCATCAGTTTCTCAGTGAGTGGAGTCACATTCCTCTACCCCAACTGCGTCCCTACCTCTTTATCCTGCTCCATCAGGATGCGGTGATGCACTTAATGCGAGTAGCCTCGGGTCTGGATAGCCTAGTGATTGGCGAGGGGCAAATTCTCTCTCAAGTTAAACGCTGTCATCAGTTGGGGCAGCAGTACAAATCCATTGGGCCGATTCTCAATCGTGTCTTTACGGGGGCGATCGCTGCCGGTAAGCGGGTACGCACAGAAACCAGTATTGGCACTGGGGCAGTCTCCATCAGTTCAGCGGCAGTAGAACTGGCGGATCTGCGGCTGCAAAATCTACAAAACTGCCGAATTGCCGTTGTCGGTGCAGGTAAAATGTCCCGTTTGGTGGTGCAACACCTCATTGCCCGCGGGGTCAAGGAAATCAGGATTATCAATCGCTCCTTAGAACGGGCCCAGGAACTAGCACAGCAATTTCCAGAGGTACGGTTTGAACTCTTCACAATGACCGATTTACTGCCAATTGTGGCCGCCATGGATTTAGTGTTCACAAGTACGGCGGCAACCGAGCCCCTACTGGATCGAGACAATTTAGGGGCTGTACTGGTGGGCGATCGCTCCCTTGCCATCATTGATATTTCCGTGCCCCGCAATGTCCATGCCAACGTGACAGAGTTGGGCACCGTACAACTCTTTAATGTGGATGATCTCCAAGCCGTGGTTGCCCAAAACCAAGAGGCTCGACGCCAGTTGGCCCAAGAGGCTGAGGGCATCCTTGAGGAGGAATTAGAGACATTTTTGGCTTGGTGGCACGCCCTGGAAACGGTACCAATCATCCGCAGTCTGCGCCAAAAAATGGAAGCGATTCGCACCCAGGAACTGGAAAAAGCCCTCTCCCGCTTAGGTAGTGAGTTTGCTGACAAGCACCAAGGGGTTATTGAAGCAATGACCCGCACCATCATCAACAAGATTCTCCATGATCCGACCGTACAACTGCAATCGCAGCGGGATTTAGAGAGTCGTCAACGCGCTATGCAGACCCTCCAAGACTTGTTTAATCTCGAACCCATCGAAGCCTAGGGCCTATGCGCCACGTGGGCGATCGCGGGGAGGCAGTGGTTGCGGCGTGGCTACAAACTCAGCAGTGTCAAATTTTGGCTCAAAACTGGTCTTGCCCTTGGGGTGAACTGGATATTATTGCCTGTGATCCGGGGGGAGTGGTCCTCTTTGTTGAAGTGAAAACCCGCGGTTCTTACAACTGGGATAGGGATGGCCTCGACGCTATTTCCCCCAGCAAGCAACGCAAACTCATTTTGGCAGCCCAAGCATTCCTAGAATCTCAGCCCCAGTGGCAGGAGCACCCCTGTCGCTTTGATGTGGCCTTGGTGCGACACCAAAGGGGTGCCTATCACCTCCATCACTATTTGGCCCAGGCCTTTACCTTAGACTCAATCAAGTGAAGCCATTTACCAGTTCAGCAGTTTTTGCAGGCGATCGCGAATCCAGTTCATCGGACGACTGGGATCCGACTCTTGGCGACTCAGTTGCTGAAGCTCCTGTTGATGTTGTGCTAACACATCCTGGCGGCGGGCGATCGCCACCGCAATGTCATCGGCAAGGGCAGGGTGTTCCTTGAGCAACTGTTCAAATCCCTCCCGTGGCAGAACAAACAACACCGTATCCATCATTGCCATCATTGTTGTTGGGCAGGCCACCCCCAGCATAAGGGGCAGTTCGCCAAAGTGCTCCCCCGGATTAAACATCATGATTGGCTTGAATTCACCCTCCTCCTCATAGACTGCTGCCATCTGCCCCTGCAATACAATATAGAAACTATTAATGGGCTCCTGAGCACGAAATAAAATTTCCCCTGCCCTCAAGTGCTTGCGATAGCCCGATTCAATGAGAAAGCGCAGTTGTAGGTCATTCATGCACTGAAAGTAGCTCACCTGCCGCAGCAGAGACCTTAAGGAGGGCGTTGCCGGTGCCAAGGGCATGCCTACTGTTTCGGCTGGTTCAGAGACAAGAGAAAGGGCTGGTGCATTGCGAATCCAGATATCCCGCTGTGGGAAAGGAATCGAGATATTGTGCTGCCGAAAGTAGTAATCAATCTTGAAATTGAGACTGCTCTTGATGAATACTCGCCGCTCAATGGCATCTGTCCATACCCACAGCTCAAAGTTCAGGGCGGAATCACCAAATTCGCGGAAAATAACGCGGGGGGCTGGCTCCCTGAGGACATCTGACTCAGAGTAAGCAATATTGAGCAACACTTCCGTCACCAAAACTGGATCCGTGCCATAGGCGACCCCAATGGGAATATCAATGCGACCCCGATGGGTCTCATAGTACCAATTCAGTACCGGACTATCGGCAAGGTAAGTATTGGGCACCACCACATTTGAACCGTTAAAGGTTTGAATCACTGTGGCGCGCATCGAGACTTCCTGAACGTAGCCACTGATGTTTCCAATTTCCACAAAGTCACCAACACGCACTTTGCGTTCAATCAGGAGGGTCAGACCACTGATGAGATTGCGGGTGACATCCTGCAAACCAAAGCCAATCCCCACCCCCAAGCCGCCGATAATGACCGCTAGGGAATCGAGATTAATCCCCACCGCTTGCAAAACAATGATGTAGCCCAGTGCCCCTCCGGCACCACTAATCACCGTGGAAATGGCCTCGCGGTTGCCCAAATCCAAACCAAGGCGCGGTAAAAGTTGATTTTTCAGTACCCCCTTGAAAAACCGCGCTAAAATTGCAACGAGAATGAGCAGCAGCACCACCTGCAACAGCCAGCGCAGGGAAATGGTTTCCCGCCCAAGGCGAAACAAGGGTGCATCGACAATACCAATGAACAATGACCACAGTTCAATGACTTGAGATGGCATTCTCCACAGTCTCCTCAGGGGGTCACCAACTTAGACAGCGCCTAAGATAATCAGTGTGCCCAATCTCACCCCCTCACTTTAGCAGGGAGTAAGTGTTAAGTGAAGGAACGCACCGCAATCGCCATCTGTTCTCTTAGGGATCAAAGGTTTGGGTGCAACATATCCCACAGTAGCCAGAGGGCGATCGCCAGCAGACTACTGCCCGTTAACGTCTGTAATCGCTGCTCCGAGAGGTACTGGGATAGCCAGCGACCAATCCATACCCCAATCAAGCTAGTGGTCACCAAGGCTAAAGCTGCCCCCAAAAACACCAACCAAGGAGAGGCAGCGCGGGCAGCCATGAAAAATACAGCAATTTGAGTTTTATCGGCAAATTCAGCCAAAAAAACGGTTAAAAACGCAACCCCGAACTCCCGCCATGGCAACCCGCGCTTAATCACCCACTGCCCTCTAGGCGTCCGTCATTTCCTCAACGGTCTCGGTGGTCTTTGTCTCTGGACGATTCTCCGTATTTAGACGGCGGCTGTAGCGACCCGAAGAACGCTTGCGAAACTTACGAGCATAGGCTTGGTTACGAAGAGCTTTTTCTTTTTTGGGATTGCGGCGTTTGGCCATGCTTACCTCAATGGTAGGGGTGATCTCAGCATTCAACAAAAATTAAGAACAGAGATTCCATTGTATCGAGATTTTTCTCCTAGCACAAGAAGCCCCCAGCAAAAAACCACCGAGCATACCACACTAAAAAAAAGAGAAACCCCCTAAGCCTTCACCCAGGGGGAGGAGGAGTCTGGTTCGGCAGAAAGTTGCCACTGGGCGGAACTATTTGGTTTCTGAGAACTCGGCGTCAATCACTTCGTCATCACCGCCGCTACCACTGCCACCGCTGCTGCTGGAGCCAGTGCCATCACTGGACTGAGCACTTTGATAGACACTTGAGCCGACACTGTAGAGGGCTTGTTGCAGATCCTGCATCAGGGATTTCACCCGTCCAAAGTCAATGGCATCAATGGGTTTCTTCTCCGCTTCAGTGCCGATTTCCGAGCGCAGGTTGGCAATGAGGGAGGTGAGACGGTCCTTATCACTGGTGGAGACTTTATCCCCCAACTCATTCAACTGTTTCTCCGCTTGATAGCAGAGTTGCTCCGCTTGGTTCTTAGTCTCGATTTTCTCGCGTTTGGCTTTATCGGCGGCGGCATTCATTTCTGCTTCGCGCACCATGCGTTCCACTTCTTCCTTGGGCAGCGTTGACGCCCCTGTGATGCTAATGGACTGCTGTTTGCCGGTACCTTTGTCGCGAGCGGTTACGTTGAGGATACCGTTGGCATCAATATCAAACGTAACTTCGATTTGGGGCACGCCGCGCGGTGCTGGCGGAATGCCATCCAAACGGAAGGTACCGAGGCTCTTGTTGTCGGCGGCCATTTCCCGCTCCCCTTGGAGAACGTGGATTTCCACATTGGTTTGACCGTCAACGGCGGTGGAGAAAACCTCAGATTTTTTCGTGGGGATCGTGGTGTTGCGGGGAATAATTTTCGTCATCACACCACCCAGGGTTTCCACCCCCAAAGACAGCGGTGTGACATCGAGAAGGAGAATGTCTTTCACTTCCCCTGCGAGCACCCCAGCTTGAATGGCAGCACCCACGGCGACGACTTCATCGGGGTTGACACTCTGGTTGGGGTCTTTGCCCAATAGCCGTTTGACCAGCTCTTGGATGGCGGGAATGCGGGTGGAACCTCCCACGAGTACGACTTCATCAATCTGGTCTTTGCTAAGTTTGGCGTCTTTGAGGGCTTGCTCGACCGGTACGCGGCAACGGTCAATCAGATCAGAGCAGAGTTCCTCAAATTTGGCGCGGGTGAGCGTCATGTCGAGGTGCTTAGGACCATCCTGTGTCGCGGTAATGAAGGGCAGGTTGATTTCCGTTTGCATGACGCTGGAGAGTTCAATTTTGGCTTTTTCTGCTGCCTCGGTGAGCCGTTGCAGGGCCTGTCTGTCTTTGCGCAGGTCAATGCCTTCTTGGGCACGGAAAGATTCGGCTAGATAGTCCACAATTTTTTTGTCGAAGTCGTCACCGCCAAGGTGGGTGTCCCCAGAGGTGGCGAGCACTTCAAAAACCCCATCACCGACTTCAAGGATGGAGACGTCAAAGGTGCCACCGCCAAGGTCGAAGACGAGAATGGTTTCATTGGCTTTTTTATCTAGGCCATAGGCCAAGGAAGCAGCGGTGGGTTCGTTAATGATCCGCAGAACTTCAAGACCTGCAATTTTGCCAGCGTCTTTGGTGGCTTGACGCTGTGAGTCATTGAAGTAGGCAGGCACGGTAATCACCGCCTGGGTGACTTCCTCGCCAAGGTATTTACTGGCGTCCTCTTTGAGTTTGCGCAGGACTTGCGCAGAAATTTCTTCAGGGGCAAACTGTTTGCCAAGGGCGGGGCAATCTAGCTTGACGTTGCCATTGACGTTCAAAACTTTGTAGGAGACCTCGGTGGCTTCGTGGGTCACCTCATCGAAACGACGGCCAATAAAGCGCTTCACAGAATAGAAGGTATTTTCGGGGTTCATGACTGCTTGCCGTTTGGCAATTTGACCCACGAGGCGATCGCCATTTTTGGTATAGGCAACAACGGAGGGCGTTGTCCGAAACCCTTCAGCATTGGCAATAACCGTGGGCTTGCCCCCTTCCATAACGGCCACACAGGAGTTGGTGGTCCCCAGATCAATTCCGACAACTTTTGCCATAGCGACGAAAACTCCCTTTGCAGGCTAACTTCGATGCGGGGCACAGCACCCATATTGGGCTTAACCCTCTCTACCTTTCTATAGTGCGATCGCCCCTGCCATGAGCAAAAGGGGGATTTACCGAACCTACAGCGGGGGGTGAACCGCGTAGGGCAAGGGATCCACTAAACCCAATTCGGCAAAGGCCGCTAAACGCAACCGACAGGCATCACAGCGACCACAGGCCTGTTGGCCATCGCTGTAACAAGACCATGTTTTTTCCCAAGGAACACCATACCCATGACCCAGGCGAATGATATCTGTTTTGTGAAGGTCAATCAGGGGGGTGACAATTTCAATGGGCTGGCCTTCACGCCCCTGTTTGGTACCAAGGCGATAGACCTCCTGCATTGCGGCAATATAGTCGGGGCGACAGTCGGGATAGCCAGAGTAATCGAGGGCATTAACGCCAATATGAACGCTTCGTGCCTCCAGGGCTTCGGCATAGGCGAGGGCGACACTCAGGAAAATTGTATTGCGGGCGGGGACATAGGTGACGGGAATCTCTTGGCTCATGGTGGCCAGATCGCGATCGCGAGGCAGGTCAATGCTCAAGTCTGTCAGAGCCGACCCCCCCCATAGGCGCAGATTCAGGGGCAGGATTTGATGCTCAACAACCCCAGCGCTGGTGGCAATGGCGATCGCTGCTTCTAATTCGCGCCGGTGGCGCTGCCCATAGTCAAAGGAGAGGGCATAGCAAGCATACCCCAGTGCCTTGGCACGAAATAATACCGTGCTGGAGTCTAAGCCCCCTGAGAGCAACACGACGGCCTTTTGTGTCGTCACCATACCTGTCTATACAGAAACTTTACATTTGGTAACGCTGTGGTAGCATCTTTCTGAAAATGCTTATTCTGTGAGCGTTGACTTACGGCGGGCGATCGCCAACACCAAGCCCTTCCCTGGTTGCGTAGAGGAGTGAAATCAATAGACATGAGTTCTGTCGTCCGTCCCCAGCCCGAACCACTGCGCATTGGCGTCATTGGTGTTGGCAACATGGGTCAGCACCACACCCGTGTTTTGAGTTTACTCAAAGATGTCGAACTTGTGGGCATCTCCGATGTCAATCTAGAGCGGGGCATTGACACGGCTAGCAAATATCGGGTCAAATTCTTTGAAAACTATGTGGATTTGCTGCCCCACGTTGAGGCGGTCTGTATTGCTGTGCCCACCCGTCTCCATCATGAGGTGGGGATTACCTGCCTGCGCCACGGGGTTCACGTCTTGGTGGAAAAACCCATTGCCGCCAGTATTAGCGAAGCAGAGTCCCTTGTTAACGCAGCAGCAGAGTGTCAATGCATCCTCCAAGTCGGACATATTGAGCGATTTAACCCTGCCTTTCAAGAGCTCAGCAAAGTCCTGCGTACGGAGGAAATCCTTGCCCTTGAGGCGGATCGCATGAGTCCCTACTCCGAGCGCGCCAATGATGTCTCAGTGGTTCTCGACTTAATGATCCACGACATTGACCTGCTGTTGGAACTCACCAATTCCCCTGTAGTGCGCCTGACGGCAGCAGGCAGTCGCTCTGCCAACTCCGGGTATCTAGACTATGTGACCGCCACCTTGGGTTTTGCCAATGGTATTATTGCCACGCTCACTGCCAGTAAGGTTACCCACCGCAAGCAACGGCGCATTGCCGCCCATTGCAAAAATTCCCTTACAGAGGCAGATTTCCTCAAAAACGAGATTCTCATTCACCGCAAAACCACCGCATCCTGCCGTGCCGATCATGGCCAAGTCCTTTACCGCCAAGACGGCCTAATTGAGAAGGTCTATACGAGTAACATTGAACCTCTGCATGCGGAGCTGGAGCACTTTGTCAACTGCGTTCGTGGTGGTCAAGCCCCGTCGGTGGGTGGGGAACAGGCCCTCAAGGCATTGCGCTTGGCCAGTCTCATCGAGCAATTAGCCCTTGATGGCCACAGTTGGGGGCACTTAGATACCTCCTTGGCGTCCCTCATGCGCTAAGCTGTGCCACTGAGGTTAGTTTATTTTTAGTTCATTTATTGAAAAATCTATCAATCTATCAGTCTATTGAAACTGAGCTTGAGGACTTCTGACTGGGATTGAAAATTCAGGGTGTGGGTTACTGGACCAGATGTGGGGTGGCAGTGAAGGAAACAGCCTTGGGCTCTCCCGGCCTGCCAGGGAATTGCCCTTCATACCTGCAACCAATGACTTGATCCTACTTTTATTTGAATCCTAGCGGCGGATGAGCTCAGCCGATCTGCGACCCTCGTTTCCTTGCGCTAGGGTAGTAAGTACAGCAGCGAGGGTTGTATCAATGACGGAGATAGAAGGCTGTGCCTTTTTGGCAGCCCAAGCAAAGGTAAAGTCCTATCTCGCCCACTGGTTTCAGTTGGGTAAGCGGCTTTGTATTTGGGGCGGAGAGCATAGGGTGCTGCCACAACCGGTTCTTCAGGGCGATCGCTACAGCCAAGCCTTTGAGGCCTGCTGGGCCTATGTGATCTCTGGTCAGGCAGGAGACTGCTTTCTCGAAGACACGACGGAGACAATTGCCCAACTACTGAGCGACTGTTGGGAGATTAGCCCCTGCGCCCGCTGCCAGATGCCAGTGCCCCTCCCTTGTCATGGGTTGCCCCCTTTACACTGTCCCTGTGCGAGTCTAACCAATTGGCCGAATTTTGAGTTGCCCCTGCCCCGCAGCCCAATTAATCCCCGTACTCACCTATTGTCCCTAAAAAAACGTCTCAGTCTTTAATGTAATGTGTGGGATTGTCCCCTACCGCCGATTGTTGTCCCTCAATGGCGGGCGCCACACCCCAATCTCACCCTAGATTCCTCTGCGCTGCATCTTTGGTGGCTAACGCTTCCCCCCGATGTACCCCGCGGGGTTATTCTCCGTGCTTATTTGCGACGCTATCAACCCAATCTGGGGGAGAGGCCTCTGCCGCGCGCTGCCGGGGGTAAGCCCTATCTGAATGGGTTGGAGTTTAACTGGAGCCATAGTGGCAACTTGGCGGTGTTGGCTGTGAGTGGCAGGGCTGCTGTGGGGGTAGATGTTGAAATCTTGCGCCTCTGTCCTCAACGTGCAGCGATTAGTCGGCGGTTTTTTGGGGCTGCTCTGCAACAAAGAATATTAGAGGGGGGCGATCGCTCCTTTCTCCAGGCTTGGACCTACTATGAAGCGTGGCTCAAGGCTCAGGGAATAGGGGTATGGCAGCGGACAGCGGCTCAGTCTTTAGAGCATTGGGTGGCCAGTTTCCCTGTGGGCGATCGCGCCATTGCCAGTGTTGTTGTACTAACGCCAACGCCGCCCCAGTGTTTCTTTTTTCGGCCAGAAGCGATGGCTTGAATGGATGTTCGCACTGATAAACAGTGTCATAACAGTGTCATCAGCGTCATTTGGGTCAAAAGCCTTGCCCCCCTCAACAAGAGGGTCACCCGTCATCCCGAAAAGGGAGTGGGGAACCTTGGCGTTGTCCCAACTCCACAATCGCAGACCTGCTGTCAATACTCCCAGACATCCATTGGTGCTTTTTGATGCTTTAACCTGCTGCTGCAGACCAGGAATAGATGAGATGAGGCCGCCATTCACTGGGAGACTGTTGGGTGTAGGCTTGGCGATCCAAATCCATCGGTAGGTTGAGCATTGGATCGGTGCCCGTGGCCACCAGAAACTCAAATCCTTTTAGCGTTGGCCATTGGCAAAATTGCCGCAGCAGGGTTTGCACCGCAAGCACATAGGGATGTTCTGGCTGCTTATACCACTGGCGATCGGCCACATGGGGCTGGTCAAAGCCAAAGTGAACAATGAGGTCAGGATGCCCAAAGATGGCCTGAGCAACGGGCCGAGCTTCTTCGCGCACCAGCAAATGGACGCCTGCGGCCAGATGACGCAGTTTTTCCAGTCGTTCATAGCGATCGCCCGCAGCCAATTGCGACCCCTGCCAGCGAAAAGCCACCGTAATCAGGTACGTTTGCAGCAGCAGATGCCCCAGTTTTTCTGCCTTGGTCGTCAAGTAGGGGGTGTTGTAGGGGGTTGCTTCAATCAACAGGGGCACCCGATCCACCACTTCAAGGCCATAGCCCTTGAGGCCAGCAATTTTGCGGGGGTTATTGGTAATCAGGCGAATCTGCTTCACCCCCAAATCATTGAGTATCTGGGCACCGACGCCATAATTGCGCAAATCCGCTGGAAAGCCCAGGTGCTCATTGGCCTCCACCGTATCCATGCCTAAATCCTGCAGGGAATAAGCACGCAGCTTGTTGACCAGCCCAATCCCCCGCCCCTCCTGCCGTAGGTAAACCACTACACCCCGACCGGCGGCGTTAATCATTTTCAGAGCTGCCTGCAGTTGCATCCGACAATCACAGCGCAAGGAACCAAGGGCATCGCCCGTCAAGCATTCAGAATGGACGCGCACCAGCACGGGTTGCTCCCCAAATGTAGCGGGATCCCCTTTGACAATGGCGACGTGCTCCGATTGATCGAGGGAATTGCGGTAGCCATAGATTTGAAATTCACCGAACTCCGTCGGTAGCTTGGCGACGGCCTCGCGGCGCACAAAGCGCTCATGCTGGAGACGGTAGCTAATGAGGTCGGCAATGCTAATGATTTTGAGTTGGTGGGTGCGGGCATACTCCATGAGTTGGGGCAGCCGCGACATGGTGCCGTCGGGATTTTGAATTTCACAGATCACACCCGCTGGGTAAAGACCCGCCAGCCGTGTCAGATCCACTGCGGCCTCGGTGTGGCCAGCTCGCTTAAGAACTCCCCCAGGGCGCGATCGCAGGGGGAAAACATGGCCAGGGCGACGGAGATCTTGAGGTTGCGTGCTCGGATCAATTAACGCTTGAATCGTGCGGGCGCGATCCTCGGCGGAAATACCTGTGGTCACGCCCCAACGGGCACCGGCATCAACGCTAACCGTAAAGGCAGTTTGGTTGCTATCGGTATTTGTTGTTACCATTAAGGGCAAATCCAATTCATCGAGGCGATCGCCCTCCATGGCAAGGCAAATCAGTCCCCGTGCATGAACAGCCATGAAGTTAATCATGGCGGGGGTCACCCGCTCGGCAGCACCAATCAGATCCCCCTCATTCTCGCGATTTTCATCATCGACGACCACAATCACTTCGCCGCGCCGCAGGGCTTCTAATGCTGATTCAATGGAGTCAAACACAGGCACATCCGCCAAGGCAGTTACTTCCAGAATTCTTCAGGCTTCCTATTACTAAGTTACAGCCTTTTTCACGACGATTGGGGGCTCGCAGCACCCCTCAGCAGGATTGCACCAACTTTTCAAGATAGTCAACTTTTCAAGATAGTATTGAAGGGCGTCCAATCTCCAACGAAAACCCATCTGTGGTTCTTGCCCTTGTGAAAATGTTGAAAACCTCGTCATCATAGTGAAAGGTTTCGCTAGTCAATCCCCTCCATGTCTCATCTAGGGCTCATACTGGTTATCACTGTTGTTGCGTTAGTCCTGCTGGGCTTAGCGCTTTACCTGTTGTTCCCCCGCAAGTACGAGTCTGCCCGTTCCGTGGCCGAGTCCTATGACAACTGGACCAAGGACGGCATTCTAGAATTTTACTGGGGTGAGCATATTCACCTTGGCCACTATGGTTTGCCTCCTCGTCCCAAGGACTTTCGCCAAGCGAAGGTAGATTTTGTTCATGAAATGGTGCGTTGGGCCGGTCTCGATCGCCTGCCGCCGGGGACAACCGTCTTGGATGTCGGCTGTGGTATTGGCGGGAGCAGTCGTATCCTGGCCCGTGACTATGGCTTTCATGTGACTGGGATTACGATTAGCCCTGAGCAGGTACGCCGGGCGCGAGAACTCACTCCTGCGGAGCTGAATGTTCGCTTTCAGCTCGATGACGCGCTAGCCTTGTCATTTCCAGATGCCAGCTTTGACGTAGTTTGGTCAATTGAAGCCGGCCCCCACATGCCCGATAAACAGCAGTTCGCTAAAGAATTACTCCGTGTCCTGAAGCCTGGGGGAATTCTGGTGGTTGCTGATTGGAACCAGCGGGACGATCGCCAGCAGCCCTTGAACTTCTGGGAGCGGCTGATCATGCGGCAGCTCTTGGATCAATGGGCACACCCCGCCTTTGCCAGCATTGAAGGCTTTGCCGAGGCCCTTGCAGCAACGGGTTTAGTGGCTGGAGAGGTCATGACTGCTGACTGGACCCAGGAAACGCTCCCCTCATGGCTAGATTCGATTTGGCAGGGAATTGTGCGGCCAGAGGGGCTAATTCGCTTTGGCCTACCGGGGCTCGTGAAATCCTTGCGGGAAGTTCCCACATTCCTGCTGATGCGGATTGCCTTTGGTATGGGACTCTGCCGCTTTGGTATGTTTCGCGCTGTGCGAGCGGAGATTCCCGCTGTCTCCCTTGAGCCCGCCCCTCAAGTGAACTGCTGATAAATAATGGGATACATCATGCCCCAAATCGCGGGCTGTACGTCCTTGAGGGCGTGATCACTGTCCAATTCCACCCGACTCACCCAAGGGCGACCTTCACAGTAGCGACGACTGGCGTCAATGGGAATCACTTCATCCTGAAGGCCATGGAAAATGAGGGTGGGCACAGGGCGCTGCAGCTGGCGATCGTCATACTCCAGTAAATCCTTGGCAAAGCCATAGCTGAGGGGCAGTGGGCGTTCTTCAGTGTAGTGATAGACTTCTAAAACCCCCGTGGCTTGCCAGCGGCGATATTCATCCCCTAGACGCGGTAGCCAGTGGATCGCAAACTCAAAGGCAGGAGCCAAGAGAAACAACTGCACCACTTGGGGATGTTTTTCCGCAAGCCAAGCAGCAGTCAAGCCACCAAAACTAGAGCCAATTAATGTGATGGGTTCTTCTGGGGTCAGCAGGGCTTCTACCTGTTCAATTTGGCGACTGAGGGTCAAGTGAAAAAAGTCCTCCTGATTGAGATCAGGAATGAGTAGCGGTTGACCAAGTTCCTCAAAGCGATCGCGAAAATACTGGGCTTTACTCGAGCGCGGCGACGAGGCAAATCCATGGAGGTAGAGATATTGCATTGTTCAACGATCCCTTGCGAGGAGTGGACATATTTTTGTTGTACTTTGTCAATAATCTTAACAAATTTCCCCTTTAGCCATAGGTTTTTCAAGGGTGATCATTGGTAATCAGTCAGAATCTCGATCAAATAGCCCAATCACAATGGGTCATCATGAACGAACTGTTACAGTTTCTCACAAGTCGCATCAATCCAGGGATTTCAATGCTACGATGCCGTTGAATCTGGTTAGAGCCCTTTTCACAACGGTGGCAAACGCTCAAAACTGCGAAGGCCCCCATGGGAGAGCAGTGCATCCCCTGGATGTATCCCATAGGCAAGAAAAGGGTTGTATCTAGCCAATCTTAAGGATAACAACGTCAGAGATTGAGGATCGAACGCATGACAACACTCACTGGGCAACCCCCGCTCTATGGTGGCAGCACCGGCGGCCTCCTCAGCGCAGCGGATACCGAAGAGAAATACGCCATCACTTGGACAAGCCCCAAAGAGCAAGTTTTTGAGATGCCGACGGCTGGGGCTGCTGTTATGCGTGAAGGTGAAAATCTCGTTTACTTTGCCCGTAAGGAGCAGTGCCTTGCCCTAGCTGCTCAGCAACTGCGTCCCCGCAAAATTAACGACTACAAAATCTATCGGATTTTTCCCGATGGCGAAACGGTATTGATCCATCCCAAGGATGGCGTTTTCCCTGAGAAAGTCAACAAAGGGCGGGAGGCGGTCAACTCTGTGCCTCGCTCCATTGGCCAGAATCCCAACCCCTCGCAACTGAAGTTCACTGGCAAAAAGCCCTACGATCCATAGGTCGCTGCTGAACGTTCTTTATCATCGCCCCCCATGGTTGAGCCATAGGGGGTATTCTTTTGAGCTAACCTAGGGTCAACGGGAGTCCTGAAGGAAGGTGACAGGTGTTGAGTCGTACTCCTTTAATTGAACGCCTTGCGGCTGAAATTGGCCGTGATATTTATATGGATGTTGCTAAATGGCATCTATACCTTGGTGATGCAAAGCTGGCAACCCCTCTTGCGGAAGCCTTTTTGCCCCTTTTAGAACAGGGGGAGATGAGTTTGGCACAGGTCACTAGCGTCTTGCAGGAGGTCTCAGTTCCCCTTGGCGGGGATCAGCAATTCCTTTCCCTGGAGCGCTTGATTCCCAAGGCCAACCAAGAATTATTGGTAGAACTGCTCAACCGTTTTCGCCAAGAGGAGCTTGAGTCTTAGTGGACGGTGCCCCATTCCTGTTGGGCATTGACGGGGGGCAACAGGTAAATGCGCAGGAGATGACCTGCGATCGCCAACTGGTGGGGAAGTTTCCGCAATGCCTTCAGCCACTTTGGTTGATGAGTGGCTTCAATTGCCTGTAGTTTGTTGCTGATTTCAACACAGCGTTGCAGACGCGAATAAAACTCAGGGTGATCGACATTCAGTACCACAGAGAAGGTCCGCGCCGCTGTTTCATTGGTTTTGGCAATCACCTCGCGATCGAAGGCTGTGGCATCAAGCCCAAGGGCTTCATAGAATTTGGCACGCTCATGCACCGTCAGCGTATGGGTGGCAAACACCGTCAGCAGGAAGAAGCGCATCCACAGTTTGGCGCCCCAGCCTTGAATCAATTGGGGTTGGGAGTGGATCAAGGCCTTGAAAATGTCGCCGTGGCGGTTTTCGTCTTGGCACCAACGTTCAAAATAGTTAAAGAGGGGGTAGAAGGAATGTTCGGGGTGCTTTTCAAGATGACGGTAGATGATGATGTAGCGCCAGTAGCCAATTTTCTCTGATAGATAAACGGTGTAGAGTACCCAGGGCAGCGGGAAAAAAGTGTAGGTGCGTGTCTTGGAGAGGTACCCTAAGTCCATGGCATGGCCAAAATCCATCATCGCTTTGTTGAGAAACCCTGCATGCCGCGCTTCATCCCGCGCCATCAGGTGGAAGATTTCCGCCAAAAGGGGGTTGCGATCCTTGAGCTTGCGCGAGAGTTCCTTAAAGAGCAGAAACCCTGAAAACTCAGAGACACAGGACCGCTCAAGGTAGTCAATAAAGGCTTTACGGGTCTGTGCATCCAAGAGGTCCCAAGTGCCTTTGAAGGAGTCATCGCGGACAAAGTGATGGCGGTTGTAGTCTGCCCGCATTTCCGCCAACATCGCTTCCAGTTGTTCTTGCTGACGACTGAGGTCAAGTTTTGCTGCCTGTTCAAAATCTGTTGTATAAAAACGAGGGGTTAAAAGGTTTTCGCGAATGGTTTTCACGCTCTGGCCTGAATGGGGATTGGGGGCGATCGCCACCATAAGCCTTTCACTCCTATAGAACTAAACCTATGCAAGTTATGCCGTTTTACTATACTATATCCCTGAGGACGGTCAATAGTCCCCTTGACAATTTTGGAAAAGTAGGCAGTTTTGTTATGTTTTTTGAAGTTTCACTTGACAGCTATATGATCAAAAAGTAATACTCACCAATAGCCTGCCATTCTGCCCCTGTTCAGCCCACGGCCATTCCCCGTTGGCAGGATAAGTTTCTTCAAAAAAGACTGTTAAAACCAATTTCAGGAGTTACAGGTATGACAGTGCTCTCCCTTGCGCTGCGGGAAGGAACGGCTGAGGCTCACACCTTGGCTGAGCACACCGCCTTCATGAAATGCTTTGTACGCGGGTTGATCACCTCTCGTCTCTTCCGCCAGTTCTTGGCTAACCTCTACTTTGTTTACACCGATCTCGAGGCGGCCTTAGCCAGTGCCAACAGCGATGCGGTGCGTGCTATTTACTTCCCCGAACTGAACCGCAGTGGCCAACTGGCTCAGGACTTGGCCTTCTACTACGGCGAGGATTGGCGGGATCAGGTGACTCCCCTTACCGCCACCCGTGTTTACCTCAGTCGCCTGCATGATGTCGCTCAAAGTGAACCTCTGTTGCTTATTGCCCATTCCTACACCCGCTATATGGGGGATCTCTCTGGGGGGCAAGCCCTGAGTAAAATTGTGCATTCACAGTTGATGCTCCCTGAAGGCAAGGGCACCGCCTTTTACGAGTTTCCAGCACTGCCGACCCCGGAAGATAAGAAAGCCTTTAAGCAGCGGTATCGGGCAACTTTGGATAGTCTTGGCCTCGACGAGGAGGCGATCGCCCGCATTGTTCAGGAAGCCAACTTTGCCTTTGCCCTCAACTGCAACCTCATGCACGCCCTTGAATCGGAGTTAAAAACCACCATTGGCGATCAGGTGTGGCAGTCCATGGTTATCGAGAACCAGCCCAGTCGGCGGCAGCACCCCCGTCCTGAAGCCATTGCCATCTAAGACCCACGGTTCATCTTGTTAGGAGCTTGCAAACATCCATGAGTGTGGTTCAGCCAATCCAATTCGATGGGGCACTGCTGCAAAAATACGATCGCCCCTTGCCCCGCTATACCAGTTATCCCACGGCTGCCGAATTTACTACTGATTTTGATCGCCATTGTTTCCAGCGGCAGCTACTGCGGAGTAACGAAGCGCACCTACCCCTATCTCTGTACGTGCATATTCCCTTTTGCCAGACCGCCTGCTATTTTTGCGGTTGCAACGTCATCATCACCCAAAGCCAAACGATTGCCAAAACCTACTTGGATGCCTTGGCGGCGGAAATTGCTCAAGTGGCGGCACGGCTGGATCGCACTCGTCCCGTGATTCAAATGCATTGGGGCGGCGGTACTCCCAACTACCTCACGATTGACCAAGTGGAATCCCTGTGGCGGACGCTCACTCAGCACTTTGAATTGACCAATGATGCGGAAATTTCCATTGAAGTCAATCCCCGCTACATCAACCGTGATTACCTCTTGCGGCTGCGGAACTTGGGCTTCAATCGCATCAGCTTTGGCCTGCAGGACTTTGATCCCCAAGTGCAACTGGCAGTGAATCGCGTGCAGCCTGAGACATGGCTCTTTCAAGTGATGGAGTGGATCCGCGCTGCTGAGTTTGAGAGTGTCAACATTGACCTCATCTATGGTCTGCCCTATCAAACTGTTCAATCCTTTGAAGCTACGATTGCGAAAACGCTGCGCCTTGATCCGGATCGCATTGCTGTCTTTAACTTTGCCTATCTACCCAATTTGAAACCCATCCAAAAGCGAATTGACCCCACCACCCTACCCGATAGTGCAACCAAACTGACGATTTTGCAGCGGGTGATTGAAAGGCTAACTAGCCAAGGCTATCGGTACATTGGCATGGATCACTTTGCCAAGCCCACTGATGAGCTGGCGATCGCCCAGGAAGCGGGGACGCTCAAGCGCAACTTTCAGGGCTATACAACACTGCCAACCGCAGATTTGATTGGCTTTGGCCTCACCTCGATCAGCATGTTGCAGGCGGCCTATGCCCAAAATCAGAAACACTTAGCCACCTACTTTAGTGATGTTGCTGCGGGTCAGCTGGCCACAGAACGCGGCATTCAACTGCACTGTGAAGATTTGTTGCGCCGCACGATCATCATGGAACTGATGTGCCAATTTAGCCTCGACAAGGGGGCGATCGCCCGCCAGTTTAATCTTGATTTTGATGCCTACTTTGCCTCCGAGTTAGCTGCGCTGCGGGAATTGGCTGCCGATGGCCTCCTTCATTTGGGGCGCGATCGCCTAGAGGTCACCCCCGTAGGCCGACTCCTTATCCGCAACATTACCGCCGTCTTTGATGCCTACCTGCAACAAAAATCTGGTAGGACATTTTCTAAGGCCATTTAGCCCCCATTGCCTCTACCATTTTCTGGGTCATCCAGAATCCCTGGATCTAAACCCGCATCTAAACTCACAAACGGTGTTGAGGAGTACCTATGACATCATCCTTAGAATTGCAACCCCAGACCTCCCGCCTCAATTGGGGCTTTGTCCTCTTTTTAGGGGCGGTGCATATTTTAGCCGCGGTTGCGCTTTTCTTTTTCTCCTGGTCGGCATTGGCCGTCACCATCTTTCTGCACTGGCTCTTTGGCAGTATCGGTATTTGCTTGGGATACCATCGTCTTTTAAGTCACCGCAGTTTCCAAGTGCCCCAATGGTTGGAGTACGTCATTGCTGTTGTGGGTGCCTTGGCCATGCAGGGAGGCCCGATTTTTTGGGTGGCAGGGCACCGCTTACACCATGCCCACACCGAGGATGAGATTAAAGATCCCTACTCAGCACGGCGGGGCTTTTGGTGGAGTCATATGCTGTGGCTCGTCTATCCGCAGTCCCAGTTTTTCAATGCCGAGGAGTATGCCCGCTTTGCCCCTGACCTCACACGAGATCCCTTTTACCGCTGGCTAGATCGCTACTTTTTACTCCTGCAGCTTCCCCTTGCGCTGCTCCTCTATGGCTTAGGGGGTTGGTCCTGGTTGTTGTGGGGGATGTTTATGCGAGCCGTTTTTCTTTGGCACAGCACTTGGTTGATTAACTCTGCCACCCACAAATGGGGCTATCGTCGCTTTGAGACTGAGGATAACTCACGCAATCTCTGGTGGGCAGCCCTCCTCACCTATGGTGAAGGTTGGCACAACAACCACCATGCCTATCCCCACGTTGCCAAGGCGGGCTGGTACTGGTGGGAAGTGGATCCCACCTGGTGGGTGATTCGCACACTCCAAGGACTCGGTCTTGCCGCCAAGGTACAGTTGCCACCGCCCAAAGCGTTGTCCTAATTGCCTCGGCTACGTTGGGCGATCGCCAGGTTGCTCAGCGGATGGAGACCGACGCCCTCGGTGGTCATTAACTCTTTCCAAAGAGTCTTCACTTTGGTGTCATGGGGCCGCTTCTGCCGCAGTTTCACCAACGCATCGAGGGCATCATACCAAAGGCCATTGCTGGCCAATAGATCATACTGTTGCAGGGGGCTGGCTTTGAGGAGTTGTTTTTGCAATGTCACGGGTAGAGGGACCCGTTGTACCCAGCCTTCCGCAAAGCGAATCTGGGAGGGATCGGGGTCATTGGGGTTACAGATCAGACTCACCGTCCAGCGGTAGTCTACCCCCTCCTGTAGGGGCGGCACCTCACCGGTCAAGGTGATACTGTCTAGGCGGGGACGATGGGCCATTGGAAACTGTTGCTTGTAAATTTGCACCTCCCCGCCATCGGCAAGGCTCTGAAAGAGGGCAAACTCGAGAGCTTGGTAATTATTGGCGGGTAAATACCAGTAGAACGTGGGGCGACTCATTGCCGTCAAGCCAATATTACTGGCAGGCACCAGTGTCGTTAAATCAGGTTCATTTGCTGCGGTTTGCACTTTGCAGGCGCCGCGTGTGGCCGCCCCCTCCCGATTCCCCGGACGGGATAGGTTGCTGGGGGGCGTAAATCCCGCCCAACTCAGACCGGCATTCAGGATGAGTACGGCCAAGCTCCAAGGAACGAAATATCGCAGTGACGTAACAATGGGTGGTTTCATAGGTCAATATCCTTACTGAAAAGCGGTAGCGACAGGTGTCAGGGGGTCTGCTCGTTCCTCTTGGGTCATTTCCCTACCTGCCCTACTCCTACCATAGGAGTTTGGTGGGGGCTGCGGGGTGATAGCACCAACGTGAGGCTGATGATGTCCATCACCTACTGATATTGCACTGGCTCACAACCTGAGCAGTCCCTAGGACGAGGACCGCACCCTCGCAGTTCCAAGGTGATGTGGAGATGATTTGAGCAGCCGCCATCCTAGCAAAGGGCTGTATCTATACTGGAAAGTGCCTAGAAATTTTTTCCCCTGAGCGCTGTTCCCACGATTGATCTAAGTTTTTTGATTGAGTGGCATTGCGGGACTCCTCGCTGTGAATAACCTCTCCCTTAAGTGGTTTCTATGGCCGCCCCTCACTGTCGTGGCGGGTCTCGGCCTCCTTTGGCTGCGATCAGGGGGGCTGTCGGCAACGGCAGCAGAGCAAATTATTTTTCGCTATGGCCCCTTCGAGCGATCGCTCCCCATTGCTGATTTAGAATGGTTTGCTACCACTGGCCAGAGCTCGCCAAAACTTGCGAGCTATTTACGGCTATTCCCCCCTGGGCACCGGCAGCAATTGCGATTGGCCTTACAAGAACGACTGCGATTGTCCCCCGTGGCCGTTGCTCAACTGTTGTACTCCCCCCTGGGTCAAGAATTTATGGTGCAAGCGGGGCGGATTCTCCAAACCCAAAGCCGTCAAGAAAATGCCCTTGCGCTGCGGGCGGCGCTGATTCTCGCTGCCACTGACCCCAATGGTCTCACCGTGTTGAGTGTGATGCGCCACTACCCCTCCCCCAGTATTCGCTTTGACCTCAAGGAGGGACTCGCGATTCTCAAAAATTTCCAGCACACAATCTACAAAACAGAGACAATTCTAAATGTTGTCCGTCAACGGGCGATCGCAAATCAGACAGAAGCTATCCCTGCAAGTGTGCAACCACTGCTGCAACTGGGCCTTTGGCGGTGGCTAGAGATGCCTTGGACAGCGGTAGATGAATCGCCTCAGCGGTTGCAGTTAACGGGACATGCCCGCCCCGTTGAAGCGGATCTCTATCTACCCATCGTTCCTGCGGGACAGCGGGTTCCAGTGGTCATTGTTTCCCATGGCCTGGGGGCAAGCCGCTATAGCTATCGCTATCTGTGCCAGCATCTGGCCTCCCATGGGTTTGCGGTGATTGCCCTTGAGCATGTTGGTAGCTCAGCCCGTCAGGTCATGTCTTTTCCCATGGGCTATGTCAGTTCAAGGATGGCGGCTCAAGAGTTTCTGGATCGTCCCCTCGATGTTACGTTTGTCCTCAATCGTTTGGCGGCATTTCCTGAGCAGCTCTACCCTTGGGCAGGACGGCTCAACTTGGAGCGGGTGGCAATCATTGGTCAATCCTTTGGCGGCTACACCGCTCTAGCCCTAGCAGGGGCACGATTGGATTTTCAGCAACTACGGCGACACTGTACAAGCACCCTCCTCACCTCCTTCAATGTGTCACTGCTGCTCCAATGCCAAGCGCAAGCATTACCCGCAAAGGTCTATTCCCTAGAGGATTCCCGGGTGCAAGCGGTCATTGCTGTTAACCCAATTACCAGTGCTCTTTTTAGTCCTGAGTCCTTGGGGCACTTAAAGGCGGCTGTGATGTTTGTTGCAGCCAGTAGCGATGCGATCGCCCCCCCTGTAGAAGAGCAAATTTATCCCTTCACATGGCTGACAGGGCGCGATCGCTACTTAGTGTTGATGGACAATGCAACCCATTTTTCAACGATTGGTGAGGCCAGTCCCAATGAACCGGTGCTGCCTGTACCAAAGGCACTTGTGGGTGCCACACCCCCGCGATCGCGCGCCTATCTCCGCGGATTGAGCTTGGCCTTTTTACGCTTGCACCTTTTAGGGGATGAACAGGCGCGGCAGTGGCTGACACCGGCAGCCGCAATGGCGTTGAGTTCACCCACCTATGGCCTAAACCTCACCCAATCTCTCGATCCAGAACTGTTGGAAAAGGTAGCGCAGGCAGTGAAGTAAGGTTCACCTCCTCCCTCTCCTGAAGTCAGGGGATTTCTAACCCCAGAGGCATCGGGATGGTTCACGCTTTACAGACAGTCGCCCGAACAAAGCGAAACTTGAACAGGTCTGACACCATCTCCCCCTGCGGTCACGGCCTGCCCGGCCGCCAAAATTGTAATGACTGCGTTAAGGTCACGGTCAACGCAACTTTATGCTTTACATTTTACTATAAGGAGTTTGTCACAAAAACTCAACGGAGGCGGGGCCTTTCTCCCCTGCTTGAAGGCAGAGGTCTCCAGCACGCAATACGATGAAGGCTAAATCCCTGATGGTGGTGGGAACCACCTCCCATGCGGGTAAATCTCTCCTCGCAGCAGTGATTTGTCGTTGGCTGGCTCAGCAGGGCTACCGCGTCACTCCCTTTAAGGGACAAAATATGGCCTTGAATGCCTACGTCACCCGTGAAGGTGGCGAAATTGGCTATGCCCAAGCAATGCAGGCCTGGGCGGCAGGGATAGAACCCGAAGTGGCAATGAACCCAATTCTCCTCAAGCCCCAAGGCAACATGACCTCCCAAGTGATCCTTAGGGGGCAGGTGGTGGGTGTTACCCGAGCGGCCGACTACTATCGGGACTATTTTGAGCGGGGTTGGCAGGCAATTACAGAGGCCCTGGCAGATCTCCAGCAACGGTTTGACTGGATTGTGTGTGAGGGGGCAGGGTCACCCGCAGAAATCAATCTTAAGCACCGCGATCTCACCAACATGCGGGTGGCCACATATCTTGGGGCACCGACTATTCTTGTGGCCGATATTGATCGCGGTGGTGTGTTTGCCCACATTGTCGGCACATTGATGCTCCTGGAGCCCGCTGAGCGGGCGTTGATTCAGGGGATCGTGATTAATAAATTTCGCGGCCAGCGATCGCTCCTTGACAGTGGCTTGCAATGGCTAGAGGAGACCACGGGCGTACCCGTTTTAGGGGTGATTCCATGGCTCGAGCGCCACTACGCTGCCGAAGATTCCCTTGACCTTTGGGATCCCCGTCCGCAACGCCAAGGGGCAGACCTGAAAATTACGGTGATTCGACTGCCGCGGATTGCCAACTTTACCGACATTGATCCTCTCCTGGCAGAACCCAGCGTTGCTGTTGAGTTTTTGCCCCCCCATCGTCCCCTCGGGCGACCCGATGCCGTGATCTTGCCGGGGACGAAAACGACCATTGCCGATCTTCAGGTGCTACGGGAAACGGGGATGGCCGAGCAACTCAAAACCTACGCTGCCCAAGGGGGAACGATTCTCGGCATTTGCGGCGGTTGGCAGATGTTGGGGACCGCCATCAGCGATCCCCTAGGCTTAGAGGGATGTCCCGGCACCTATGAAGGATTGGGCCTCATGCCGCTGCACACCCAATTGGGGCCAACCAAATGTACCCAGCAACAGCAAACCCAATCGCTGTATTTCAACTGTCCTGAGCCAATCCTGGGCTATGAAATTCACCAAGGCCAAAGTGAATACACTGGTGATCGCCAAGGTTGGCACCCCCTTTTTGCTGCCCCAGAACTGGGGCTTGTTAACAGAGCGGGCACACTTTGGGGCACGTATCTCCATGGGCTACTGGAAAACGGTCCTTGGCGTCGCCATTGGCTCAATGGGTTGCGATCGCGCCGCCAACTGCCGCCTCTACCGACAGCAATTCCCCACTATGGCGAGCAACGGACTGTTGCACTGGATGAATTGACCAAAACCGTCATGGCTCACCTGAACCTCAGGGGCATTTGTAAATTATGTTGACGTAAAAATTTCAAATTGTTAGCAATTGTCATCGTTGCTAAATCACTCCCCTAGACTGAAGAACGATCTGTTGATGAGCAGGAGTTGCAAGCAAGAATGATCGGTGCTGCTTCTTGGTCTGTGGGAATGTTAATTGCCTCAGCGATCGCCGCCCTGAGTGGCTTAAGCTGGCTCTTGTACCGGGCCTATCAAGAGGAAAAACAATTTCCGCTGCGGGAGTATTCTCCCCAAGAAGCCTATGGTGAAACCCTTTGGCGGATGATCTTTGTCTATTGGCTCGTCTATTGTGGTGCGCGGGGACTGCAAATCGCTGTACCATTAGAAGGTACGGATTTGGGTCAAATGTGCAAAATCACCGCACTCTTGGCCTTTTTGCTGACCGTCTCTTCGCTGCTTTGCTTACCGATGCACTATTGGCAGGCACGTCAGCGCCAGCAACAACTCAATTAAGTTCAATTCAGTCTAATTCAGACGAGTTCAGTCTAATCACGTCTCGATTCTCTGCCTACAAGGTTCAATGTGGTCTGACCTGCTCCAACAACTCCTTGATCGCCAAGCCCTGACCCAAGAGCAGGCGGCTCAGTTAATGCAAGGATGGCTGGCAGAAGAAATTCCCGATGCCCTCTCCGGTGCTATTCTTACGGCATTACAGCTCAAGGGGCTAACGGTTGAGGAACTGACGGGGATGGCCAATGTATTGTTGGCTCAATCCGCAGGTGCACCGCTAAATTTAGCCGAACCCCTCATTGATACCTGCGGCACGGGGGGCGATCGCGCTGGTACCTTTAATATCTCCACAGCAGTGGCCTTTGTCGTGGCAGCAGCGGGGGTCAAAGTGGCCAAGCATGGCAATCGCTCGGTCTCCAGTCGGGTGGGTTCCGCCGATGTCCTTGAGACCCTTGGGGTCAACCTTGCCCACAGTGATCCTGCCTTTTTACTCAAGGAAGTGGGGATTACGTTCCTCTTTGCCCCCGGTTGGCATCCAGCCATGAAGGCCGTCGCTCCCCTGCGGCGTACCCTGAAAACTCGCACCGTCTTTAACCTGCTTGGCCCTTTGGTGAATCCGCTCTATCCCACAGGACAGGTAATTGGGATTTTTAGCGATCGCTATCTTGAAGCGGTGGCCGGTACCCTACAACGTCTTGGACGCCAACGGGGGATTGTCCTCTATGGCCGTGAAGGGGTGGATGAAGCTACCCTGGGCAATATGACCGATCTAGTGATGTTTAGCGGCCCTGAGGAGTCCCTGCGCCAAGAAGTCCTGGATCCCCAAGCCTTGGGACTTGCCAGTGCACCCCTGCGGGATCTCGCTGGGGGAGATCTCCAGACCAATGCCGCAATTCTCACCCACGTTCTTCAGGGAAAGGGCACAAGTGCCCAGCAGAATGTGGTAGCGCTCAATGCGGCCTTAGCCCTCTATGTGGCCGCAGCAGTGGAGAATTGGTGGGAAGGGGTCGATCGCGCAAAAGCGATTCTGGCCAGTGGCGCGGCCTGGGACAAGCTACAGGCATTGGTGACGCTCTCCAATGAATCCTAGGGTCTCTGCCTATTTACCGCCGTGGTCTGTTTTGGATCCCCTCCTGGATCAATGGTTGCAGGAGGATATTGGTCGGGGCGATCGCACCACTCAAGCCCTGCATCTCCAAGATCGCCAAGGAAAAGCCCATATCCGTCTCAAAAGTCAGGGGGTCATTGCCGGTCTGCCCATCGTGGAGCGAGTTTTCCAGCGCCTGACCACAGCGGTAGTGTTCACCTACGAGCAGGCCGAGGGCGCCATTTGTGAGGAGCCGACCATTGTTGCCCGGATTGCCGCTCCCCTAGAAACATTACTCCTGGGTGAACGGCTCGCCCTCAATTGCTTGATGCGCCTCAGTGGCATTGCCACCCTCACCCATACCTACGTCCAAGCAATTGCCGATTTGCCGACCCAACTCGTAGATACCCGCAAAACAACGCCCGGACTGCGTCTGCTAGAAAAATATGCGGTGGCTGTGGGGGGCGGTGTGAACCATCGCTTTGGCCTTGACGATGCGATCCTGATTAAGGATAACCACATTGTGGCGGCAGGGGGCATCACCGCCGCGGTTGAAAAAGTTCGCCAAGCCAGTCCCTTTCCCTTGGCCATTGAGGTGGAAACCGAAACCCTTGAGCAGGTGCGCGAAGCCCTTTTCCTTGGGGTAGATGTGATCATGCTCGACAATATGCCGATTCCAGAGATGACCCAAGCAGTGGCGATGATCCGCGCTGAAGCCCCCCACATTAAAATTGAGGCCTCTGGCAATATCACCCTAGAAACCCTGCGACCAGTGGCCTTGACGGGGGTGGACTACATTTCTACCAGTGCCATGATCACGCGATCGCCCTGGCTAGATTTTAGTTTGACGATTCTTTGAGCCTTTTTGAGAAAGTGAGTGCCTGTTTTCGGAGGTCGAACCGTGTTGAAGTCCCTAAGCCTACCTCGGTGGGTTCGGCTAAAACCTTGGGAGCTACTGGCGTGGCTGATTGCCCTTGTGATTGCCGTGCCCATTCTTGTCATTCTCAGCCAAGTTTTTGTTAATACGGATAACACTTGGCAGCATTTGGCAACAACGGTTTTGCCCGACTACCTGTTGAACTCCCTCTGGTTGATGTTGGGCGTGGGGATAGGCGTTGTGGTCATTGGGGTCAGTACGGCATGGTTGGTTACCAACTGTCAATTTTGGGGTGTGCGCTGGTGGCAATGGCTGCTGCTGACCCCTTTGGCGGCACCCGCCTATGTCTTGGCCTACACCTATACGGAATTTTTTGCCTTTGAAGGTCCGATTCAGGCATGGCTACGGGAACTAACGGGCTGGGGTTATGGTGACTATTGGTTTCCCAATATCCGCTCCCTTGGCGGGGCGATCGCCCTGCTCACCCTCGTTCTTTATCCCTATGTTTTTCTCTTGGCACGAGTAGCATTTTTGGAGCAGGCCACCTGTAGCTTAGAGGCCAGTCGTTCCCTTGGCTGTGGACCTTGGCGTAGTTTTTGGACAGTGGCATTGCCCCTTGCGCGGCCGGCGATCGCTGCGGGTACGAGCCTCGCCCTCATGGAAACCCTCAATGATTTTGGTACCGTACAGTACTTTGGTGTCGATACCTTCACCGTAGGAATTTACCGCACCTGGTTCGGCATGGGCGATCGCGTGGCAGCGGCCCAGTTGGCTTCAGTGTTGGTGGTCATTGTTTTTGCCCTGCTGCTTGTGGAAAAGTGGTCGCGGGGCAAGGCGCGTTATTACAGTCGGGGCAGCGATCGCCCCATTCCCTACCTGCTCAAGGGATGGCGGGCGGCTCTGGCTTGGCTAGTCTGTGCCCTACCGGTGTTCTTTGGCCTCCTGCTCCCCGGCGGGTTGCTGCTCTACTTGGCCATCAGCTACCAACAATTGCAACTGAGCCGCGAATTTTTAGAACATGCCAGCCACAGCCTCATTTTGGCGACGCTCTCGGCCGTCCTTGCGGTGGGGATTGCCCTGCTGCTGGCCTATGGGCAACGTCTGCTGCCAACGGTTTGGGTGCGTTGGGGAACCCAGATAGCTGCCATGGGCTATGCGATTCCAGGCACAGTGATTGCAGTGGGGATTCTCATGCCCCTGGGGTGGCTAGACAACGTCATTAATGATGTCACTGAGCACCTGTGGGGGGTGGAAGTGGGCTTGATTCTCAGTGGCACGGTCACAGCACTGATCTATGCCTACTTGGTGCGCTTTTTGGCGGTTTCCTTAGGCAGTGTGGAGGCTAGCCTGGTGAAAATTCGCCCCTCTCTCGATGAGGTGGCGCGGACCCTAGGGCGATCGCCTTGGAATATTCTGGGCACGATTCACCTCCCACTGATGGTGCCCGGCCTTTTTACCGCCGCCCTGATGGTCTTTGTGGATGTGATGAAGGAATTGCCAGCAACATTGGTGATTCGCCCCCTTAACTTTGATACCCTAGCAATACAGGTTTACCGCCTTGCCTCTGATGAGCGACTTCCTGAGGCGGCCCTAAGTGCTTTGGCCCTGGTGGTCGTGGGTCTCATTCCGGTGATTTGGCTGGGACGGCAAACCCGCTGGGCTGACTAGGGGGTTCGGTTTACCCTTTACCGATTTCCTTAATAATTCGTTACATTAGAAGCAACGTTTGCTAGGTGTGCTATGTATTTAGAATTTAAGGCCAGCCAATCTGTCCGCCTCAGTATTGAAACACCCACGGCTCCCTTACAGCACTACCTGCGTCAACCCCAGCGGCTTGTCTATGCCCTAACGGATCCCACGCGAGTGGAATTTTTGGGGAGCGATCGCTTTCGCCTGAAGATGCGCCCCTTGAACTTTCTCATGGTTAGCTTGCAACCCACCGTAGATTTAGCGGTTCATGCCAATAGTGACGGCTCTTTACAATTGCGCTCCCTCGGCTGTGAAATTCGCGGGGTGGACTACATCAATCGCCGCTTTCACCTAGCCCTCGAAGGCTACCTGTGTCCCCAAGCCACGGTGAACGGTACGGATTTAATCGGTCTAGCGGACTTGCAGGTGGGCGTAGATATTCCGCCTCCCTTGGATCTGACACCGCGTCCGATTCTTGAAGCCACTGGCAATGGCTTACTCAAGAGCGTTCTCTTAACGATTAAACAGCGCCTCAGTCAGCAGTTAGTAGCCGATTACCAACGCTGGCTCACAGAAGTCGAAACCACAGGCAATGAGCGTTGGCTAGCACCTCTTCCCGTGAGTTCAACCTAGGACGGAAGAGATTTGAGCTTTGACTCCCCTAGAGATAAACCTGCTTGGTGCTGAGTAACTGAGCAAGGCTAAAGAGTCCTCGCTGCGGTCCTTTTGCGGCCACACCAAGGGCCAAGGCATCCAAGCGCTCGAGTTGGGGGGGGCGATTGACAAATACAAGGGGCGTTTGCACCTGCTGATAAAAGGCCCGGCAGTCCTCGTAGCTGCTGGCAATAATCCCACTGGCGGCGCTGCCATACTGGTGAATCCAATTCACTGCGGCGGTGAGATCTTCTTCGTAGTGCCACGCCAAGCGTTGATCCAGGTAGGGAAGCGGCCACTCACTGGCATCCACAAGGGGAATTTCGGCATAGTTGCGGTGTAAATGCTCATCGACCCCCTGTTTGTAGCCTGCTTGGCTGAGTTCATTGATCACAAAGGCAAGATGGGAGGGATTGACATTGGCGAGCACAATCACTTTTTCAATGGCAAGGGCGCGATCGGGATTGGCCTGGTGGCTGCGCTGAATACAGTTGAGGACACTCTCTGGTGACACCGAACCATCCCAAACGAGATAGGTATTACCAAGGGAAAGAGAGACCAAGGGACAGCGAGCAGCAGCCCGTTGCTCCGCGACAAAGCGGGAGCGGCCATAGACAAGGGCTAAATCAACAGCAGTGGGATCCCCAAGCCAACTTGCCGGACTAAGGGAGAGGGTTTGAATAGTGGTTTTCGGCAGACTGGTTTTGCTCAACGCGGCCTCGATGAGAGTAGCGATCGCCCCAGCGGTATAGTGACTACTTTCACCACTCCAGAGCACAAGGGCATTTCCTGTTTTGAGTGCCATGCCCGCCAGCATCAAGCTTAAAGTAGGTAGCCCTTCATAGACTAAGGCCACCACTCCGAGGGGAACGGCATACTGAAACCGCTCGGGTCGCGTCGGCAATGGTTGCTGCCATGGATCTGCTGCATGGTAGAGGTGCTCTAGCCACTGGCGAATCCGCTGCAGGCGCTCATGGGTCAGCCGCAGCCAGCCAAGCACAATCTGAGACACTGCTAGATCACGGCTGGATTCGAGATCGAGAGTATTTTGCTCCAACAGGAGAGGTTCTGCCGTTGCCAACTCCTCAATGAGGTGCCTCAGGGCTTCCTGACGGAGGGCATAGCTCGCTTGACTGAGGTATGTACTGGCGACCCGCGCCCTCTTCAGTGGCTCAGGCAACATAGCCACAGAGCATTCAACGACGGGAGAGGGCAATCCAGACTAGAAATGCTGGCGTTAGTGCAATCAGCAGAGAGGCAATCACCCATAGCAGCCCTTCAGGTTTTAAGGACAATTGTAGAAGTAAGGGCAGCCAGAGGAGAATAGGCATCAATAAAAAGAAGCTCAAACCGATGGCGAAATACCAGTAGCTTTCTGAGAAGCCCCGCTGCAACTGACTCCACTGCAAGCCCGTCCAATACCACGCTCGTTTGTAGGGATAGGTGGTTGCCAACTGCTCAATGGAATAGCCATCGGGACGCACAACAAAAATTTGCTGACAGCGCCGACAGCCAAAAGCTTCTGTGAGGGCAATTGGCATCAACTCCCCCTGACGGCGACAGGGGCAGGGATAACTGGCGTCCAGATCCAGTTTGTGAGGTTTCATCGGAGCCACGGTGGCTGTCCAAAACGCAAACGACAGGAAATGATTCGATGGGGGGCGATCGCTCGCCTACTGATACAGCATACAAACAGAATTCCGTTTTGCCCCTGCCTTATACAATTTGTTAAAGATAGCCAGCAACGTGAAATCTTTTGATTTTTCTACAATGAGAGAATCTAGGCTAGGATACAGTTCTGCCGCATCTTTCCTTGATCATGATTCCTCAAGATTTTCTCGACGAAATTAACCCCGATCGCTACATTGTTCCCGCGGGGGGAAATTTTCACTGGAAGGACTACGATCCTGGCGATACCGCTGGCCTCAAAAGTAAAGTCGAAGCCCAGGAACTCCTTGCTGCGGGGATTAAGAAGCTCGCGGCCTACCAAGATGTGCTCTATGCCCAGAATATCTATGGGCTGCTGATTATTTTTCAGGCAATGGATGCAGCAGGCAAAGACAGCACGATCAAACATGTCATGAGTGGCCTGAACCCCCAAGCCTGCCGCGTCTACAGCTTTAAGGCCCCCAGTGCCGAAGAATTGGATCATGACTTTTTGTGGCGAGCGAATCGTGCCTTGCCCGAGCGAGGCTGTATTGGTATTTTTAATCGCTCCTATTACGAAGAAGTCCTTGTGGTGCGCGTGCACCCGGATTTACTCAATCGCCAGCAACTTCCCCCCGAAACCAAGACCAAGCACATCTGGAAAGAGCGCTTTGAGGACATTAATCACTACGAACGTTACTTAACACGCAATGGCATTCTCATCCTCAAGTTTTTCTTGCATATCTCCAAAGCAGAGCAAAAGAAACGCTTTTTAGAGCGGATTAGCCGCCCGGAAAAGAACTGGAAATTTTCCATTGAGGATGTGCGCGATCGCGCCCACTGGGATGACTACCAACAAGCCTATGCCGATGTCTTTCGCCACACCAGCACCAAATGGGCACCGTGGCACATTATTCCCGCCAATCATAAGTGGTTTGCGCGGCTGATGGTGGCTCACTTCATTTATCAAAAACTGGCGAGCCTCAACCTCCACTACCCGATGCTCAGTGAAGCCCACAGGGAGCAACTCCTAGAGGCAAAAGCGCTGCTGGAAAATGAACCGGATGAGGATTAGGCACTGCCGTCCCCTTGGGGCACCTGTTGCCAGAGGGGGGTTATCTCCCGCAAACTTTGGTAATCCCCATTCCCAAGAATCAAATGGTCAAGCACTGGAATTTCCATGAGTTGTCCCGCTTGTAGAATTTGTTTTGTCAAGTCCAGATCTGCTTGACTGGGAGAGAGATTGCCTGAGGGATGGTTGTGGGCAATGATCAGGCGGCTAGCATTGCGGCGCACGGCTTCCCGAAAAATTTCGCGGGGATGGGCAAGGGTTTCGGTGGCGGTGCCCACCGTAATCACATGGGATCCCAACAGGCGATGGCGCACATCCAGCAGGAGAACGGCAAACCGTTCTGTGGCTTGCCACATGAGATCAGCAGCGAGGACAGCAGCAGCCAGAGCAGGACTGTCAATGATTGTTTGCTCCCCCGGTCGCGACTGAAAGACCCGCTTCCCCAGTTCGACGGCGGCTAGGATCGTGGTGGCTTTGGCGGGGCCAACCCCAGGAATTGCCATTAGTTCCTCTGGGGTAATGTCACGCAAGGCGCTGACGGCATCGGTACTGTCACCAGTGCGCTCCCCCAACTGTTTGAGAATAAACTGCCCCAAGCCGACGGCCGAGAGCTTGCCCGCCCCTTGACCTGTTCCCAGTAAAATCGCCAACAATTCAGCGGAACTCAGGTAGCGGGCACCTTGGCTGAGGAGCTTTTCACGGGGGCGATCGCCGGCGGGCAGATCAGCAACACGCAGCGAGTAGGACATCACAGCAGTGACTGACGGGATTGCTAAAAAGCATATCAAGCTTATGGTAGCGTTGGGGCTGAATTAGAAAATTCGCAAGAAGTAGTTGACTTTTATTTGCAAGTAGTTCAAGATAAACACAGTAAGGGAACCGTTTTCCTCTGTTCAGCCTCAATGAACTTGTTGCGAATCCACTCCTGACTTTTCCTAGGGACAGGTGATTGTTGCCCCTTCGGAATTCCTGGGGGCGATCGCCCTTGGAATTTTATAAAGAGGCTTGCAGGTACTTTGATCATTAATGAGGAGTGAATAATGGCGAGATCAATCGCGGTCTGGCTGGGGTTGGTTTTGGCTCCCGCCTGGGGAATGTCAGCGGCAATAGCTGCAAATCACTTGCAGGATGCCTCCCATAGGAGTGATGGGAGTGCCGCTGCGTTTTTTGACTATACGTCGCAACAAGCCACTCATGCAGTCAAATCACCCTTTCAAGTGGCACAAATGCCAGCGGTAGCGGACTTAGAAGCTCAGGCTCCCCGACTTCCTGCCCCCGACCAGTCTTTGGGAATGCAGCGGACAATACCCCAAGTGACCTCGGTGAGTCAACTTTCGGATGTGAGCCCCACCGATTGGGCCTATCAAGCCTTGGCGTCCCTGGTGGAGAAATATGGCTGCATTGCCGGTTATCCCGATGGTACCTTCCGTGGCAATCGGGCAGCCACCCGCTATGAAATGGCTGCAGCACTGAATGCTTGCTTGGATGTGATTAGCGATCGCTTTGCCACCAAGGAAGACCTCGCTACCTTGCAGCGCCTGATGGATGAGTTCAGGGCTGAACTGGCTACCCTGCGCGGTCGGGTGGATAGGCTGGAGGCTCGCACTGCTCAGTTGGAAGCACAGCAATTCGCCACCACTACCAAACTACGGGCTTCAGTAGTGTTTAATGTGTCCGATGTCCTCACGGGCACCCAAGCCGTTGCGGCTCCCGGTCGCGGGCCAACTATCCAAGACAATCCTGTTGCCACCTACCGGGCTCGACTCAACTTTGACACCAGCTTCTATGGCAAAGATGTCCTGCGGGTGCGCATTCAGGCTGCCAATATGCCCAACTACGGAGCCGTTACCGGTACAAACATGGCCCGCCTCGGCTATGACACCAACACTGGTGGCGTATTTGCCCTTGCTGACCTCTACTACCGCACCCCTCTGACCCAGCGCCTATTCCTTGCCTTTGACGCCGCAGCGGGGAACTTTGATAAAAATGTCTTCACCTTTAACCCCCTCTTGCAGTCCGATGAAACGGGAGCCATTAGCCGTTTCGGTCGCTTTAACCCCCTCTATCGCTTTGGCGGCGGCAACAGTGCTGGTCTAACCCTACGCTACACACTCCTTGAAAATAAAGAGCAGGGGACAAACCTTGTCCTGAATCTTGGTTATCAAGCGCCCTTTGCCAACAATCCCATCCCCAATGCGCCGAATACCAATGGTTTGATTGGGGGAGCCTATGCCGCCCTGGCCCAATTGGATTGGCGACCCGTGAAGAACTTAGCCCTAGGATTTACCTATGTGCGCTCCTTCGGTGTTGGTGTTGATGGCGCCGCAGGAAGCAGTGGTTTTCCGGGTTCCGCTGCTAACCCCATTGGTAATAACGCCAATGCCGCAGCCGATAACTTTGGCTTTCAGTTTACCTATCGCCCGATTCCGAAGTTGAATATCGCTGGCTGGGTCGGCTATTCCAGTGTCTATCAAGTGCAAGGCTTTGCAGGACCACGGGCAGAAGCAGAGGTTTTGAACTGGGCAGCCACCTTTGGGGTACCGGACCTCTGGCGCAAGGGCGATCTTCTTGGTTTGATTGTTGGTCAACCTCCACAAACCATTAGCGTTCGTAATGTACTGGGTGCTCCTGCTGCAACGTTTAACTCCTACCACATTGAGGGAGTATACCGCATTCCTATTTCACGGAATATTTCAATCACACCAGGGGTCATTGCTTTGGTCAACCCCAACAGCAACAGTAACAATGCCCCAATCGTCCTCGGTGTGGTGCGGACAACCTTTAGCTTCTAGTACTTCGATATCTTCCCTGCCCCACGGGGCGGGGTTTCACTTTAATCTTTAGAAAATCTTTCTTTAGAACGTCAGGGCACTCTGAAAATCAAAAAAGCCATCTGCTAAGGTAGGGGTACAGCCCTTTTCTGGGGTAGGCAAAAGAATTGCTAAGCTTGTTGAGTACTCACTTGGGAGTATTACCCTATGTCTGAAGAACAAGTTTCGCCACCAGAGTCCCCGACTCCCGAACCTGAAACAGAAGCCGTCACTCCCGAAGAAGTGACCGAAGCGGCAAAAGCTCTCCTTGCTGCTCTGCAACGCTTTGCAGCTGCTCAACTTAAAGCCCTACCCGCGGATGTACAAAAAGCCCTTGAAACGGCGATCGCAGAGCTGAAGTCGAATGCTGATACCGTCTCTAGCCATGTCAAGGATTTTGAAGAGCGCCTCAAGGCCGCCTGGGAGGTGCTAACGGCAAAGAGAGAGCTGCCCAGTGGTGATGAGGAATCCTAGCGCGTTATTGCTTGAGCAATTCCCTTGGCAGGAAACCCTCCAGTGGCAACCCACACCCCAACAGCAGGAACAGTTCCAACGGTTCTATGGGGCTCTCCTTGCAGCCAACCAAGGGATGAACCTGACGCGGATTACGGCAGTCCCTGATTTCTGGGAGAAACACCTCTGGGATTCGTTGCGGGGAATTTTACCGTGGCTTCAGCCCACTGGGGAAACGTTGTGGGGAGCCAAGATTCAACAGGTCATTGATATTGGCAGTGGCGGTGGTTTTCCGGGGGTACCGGTGGCGATCGCCCGCCCGGACTGGTCAGTGACGCTCCTTGAAGCAACCCAAAAGAAAGTGAAATTTTTGCACTCTCTGGGTTCAGCGGTTGGCTTGGCCAACATTTACCCAGAATGGGGACGGGCAGAGTCCCATGGCCGCCGTTATGATTTGGCCTTGATTCGAGCCGTCGGTGATGTTGCTCGTTGTTGTGCCTACGGCTTGCCCCTGTTGCGCTCGGGGGGCATTTTAGTCCTGTACCGAGGTCAGTGGAGCGACGAGGATACCCAGCATCTAGAGACTCTCTTGCCACGATACCGCAGTCGACGACTAGACATTCAGGGATTTACTACTCCCTTGAGCCATGCCCAACGGCACTGCGTTTACCTGCAGCGTCAGGGTTGAATCAGTGATCTTGGCGATCTTGTCCTCCTGGGGAGTCTTGCTGTAAATAAATATGACAATTGATGGTTTGGAAGTTTTGCCATACACATTTAGGGGGGGATCAGTTATACACAAATAGAGAACAAACCAAGAGATGTATGGATTGGTTGGGGCAATTTGGCAAGTCTTGGAGGAATACCGTCAATGTTTAAAGATAATAATACAAGTTTTACAAGCTGGCTCGCCGATCTCCTCAATGGAATGGGTCTGGCATGGTGGGTCAAGATAGAGACGAAGACCCCCCCCTGCACGTACTACTTTGGTCCTTTTCTGACACCCACGGAGGCCGAAAAAGAGAAGGATGGCTACATTGAGGACTTGGAGGCTGAGGGAGCAGAGGGACTGGAGGTCAGTGTGGTGCGCTGCCGTCCTGAAGAGGTGACCATTGACGCCGAAAAAAAGACGCGGGTGCCCCTTAGTGTCGGCATAACATAGGCTAAAGTCTGAATTGGCTCCAAAACTTTGTCCCTAGAGTTTCTTAAAGTAGGATGGTGCCTTAGAGTTCCTTCTAGGTACTTCCACTGGACGCCAACCTCCACAGGGCTATGTTCACCATTACCAAGGCGGATGGAATTCTCTGGGCGATCGCCTTTATTACGGGGTGTATTTTCAGTCTCTTTCAGTGGGGGTGGCTGGGGATCTTGGCCCTAGGGGGGATGCTCTACGGGGGCCGCCGTTGGGGTGGTAGGGTTTGGCTGCGACTGCCTGCAAGTCAAAGTTTTGCGATCGCCACCGGGGTTGCCCTCTTGGCAATGCTCTATGTATGGCTGCGCACCCCCCAGCCGGGGGTCAATGACATCAGCACTTTGGTGCCGCGTCTTGAGGCACTCAATCTACCGCCAACGGTGCTGGTCGAGGGTCGTGTTGAAACCACACCACTGCCCAATCGCGCTGGGCGACTACGCTTTTTTCTTGGGGTGGAGCGCTATGAAAATCTGAGTGGGGAAGCTGCTAAAAGTGGTGTGCTCCAAGGGCGGGCAAGCGGTCGTCTCTACGTCACCGTTCCAGCACAGCAAGGGGCAATGCTGCATCCCAGCCAGCGGATTCGGCTTGTGGGACGGCTCTATCTTCCCCGCAGTGGGGGTAGTCAGTTTTTTCGTGCCTTTAACTTTCGGCGGCAGCTTCAGTTGCAGTACACCTTTGCGGGCTTAGCGGCCAATAAGGTCACCATTTTGGATCAGGGATCACCCTGGGGGTTATGGGCACTACGGCAGCGAATTGTCCAAGTCCATGCCCAAGGATTGGGCGATCGCCATGGTGCTGTGGTCTCGGGAATGGTGCTGGGGAACCGCGCGGTGGCCATTCCCTTTGAGGTGCGCGACAGCTTTCGGCGAGCGGGGCTATCCCATGCCCTGGCAGCCTCAGGGTTTCACACAGCGATTCTTTTGGCCGTTGTCCTAACGGCAACCCGTCCTCTGCCGCAGCGGTGGCGCTCTGGGCTGGGGGCTGGCGTCTTGGTGTTCTTTGCCTTTTTGACTGGATTTGCCCCCTCCGCAATGCGCGCTGCCCTGATGGGCTTAGCGGGGTTGGTGGCTTTAGTGAATGGCCAAAAGGGGCAACCCCTTGTGATTCTCTTGGCGATCGCCACCGCCATGCTGATCTACAACCCCCTTTGGATTGAAGACATAGGCTTTCAATTGAGCTTCCTCGCCACCTTGGGCTTAATTGTCAGCGCCCAACCCATCAGCGATCGCCTCCATTGGCTGCCGACACCCCTGCGCAGCCCCCTTGCTGTGGCCTTAGCGGCCACCCTCTGGGTACTTCCCTTGTCCCTCGCTATCTTTGGCACTATCCCTGTTTATGGTCTGCCGGCCAATGTGATTGCCAATCCTTTCCTGATTCTGTTGACTGTTGGCGGTTTTATCAGTGCAACCGTTGGTTTCATTCTTCCTCCCCTCGGCTCTGCCCTAGCTTGGCTGCTCTCCTACCCCACGGCCTTGCTCCTGTGGCTGATTGAAACCATTGGCCGCTGGCCAGGAGCAGTGATTGCCCTTGGCAGCTTGGGTTGGCTACAGGTCATTGTCCTCTATGGTCTGATGCTACTGGTGTGGTTGAGTCCCCCTTGGCGGCGGCGCTGGTTCTTGTTGTTTACGCTGGGCGTCACCCTTGTCCTTGTGCCGTTTATTTTCCGCCAAACCACCCTGTTCCAGGCTACTGTTTTGGCCAATACGCGGGTTCCCACCCTCGTGATTCAGCAACCGGCAGGTACCGTGGTGATCAATGGCGGCGATGCCCAAGGGCTGGCGGCCTTTTTGGCTCAAGAGGGCATTAACCGGATTGATTGGGCGGTGGCCAGCGATCGCCAGTACCGTCAACAACAGGGCTGGCGCGACATTCATGAGATCACCCCCATTCGCCAATTGACGGATGTGCCAACGGCCAAAAGTGATCCTGCCTACTGGGAAATGTTGACTACCCTCAAGGTCCCCTATCAACCGCTCCCCCTGCGGCAACCTGTTCAACTGGGTCAGGTGAAAATTACAGTCCTGCGGGCGGATCCAGCCATCTTGACCTTGGAGATGGGCAACACTCAGTGGCTCTTTGTCACTGATCCGAGTCGGGATGCCGCGCAAACGGCTTGGCTGGCCGTGACGCCCGTGGAACCGCCGCAGGTTCTCTGGTGGTGGGGGCGAAAATTAACGCCACGCCTCTTTGAGATTGTCAAGCCGCGCAGTGTCATTCTTAGTCGGAATACCCTTGATCCGGCGATCGCCCGCTACTTAAAGCAAAAACAAATCCCCTATTTTGTTGTTGGAGAAGCCGGGGAGGTGCGCTGGCAGCCCGATGGCTCCCTAAAAGCAAATACTCCTCAAAACGACGGCTTGATTTAGGATGCCCCCTTACCCGCTGCTGGCGGTTACAGCAGACAGCACGAAGCAGCCACTTAGGGACAACTTCTGGCAGCCTCCCCTAAAAACCTAAGCTGGGTTGTTGCCACCGCCATCATCACCGTAGCTGGGGGATTCGCGATAGATTGCATCCAGTTGGGCACGGGCATCCTCCACACTCAAAGAGCGCATCACCAACAGGGGTTCATCAATAACACGGCCATCGCTATCTAAAAGTTCTGGATGGGTTACCCGTTGCGGTGAAAATTGCCGTTGTGATTCAATACCGAGGGTCAACAAACTGCGAATCAAATTCGCCATGGCCAGTAGTGCCAAGACCGTAAAGACAACAATGTAAATCAACTGCAACATGAAGAAAGCACCTCCGAGCCAAGCGCTGAGAATCGTTTAAGCGTCACAAGATTTGGATAAGCGGTAGTGGTGGGCAACCTGCCAGCACTCCATCAAGAGCGTATGCCACTGCATTAATACCTGTGTATCAACCCCCACTTGGCCGTCCGTTGCCCGAAAGAGGCTTTGGGTAGCAATCACATCGTTGAGGGCTGTCTCCACCCGTTCAAGGAGTGCCTGCTGTTGTGCCACCTCCAGGAAAGGAATGACCTCTGTCTGCAACAGCGATCGCGATCGCGTGAACCAGTACTGAAAATCTTCAAGTAGCGGCTCCAACAAGACCTTAAGGAGTTGAGGTTCAGGTAAATTTGAGTGCAGCATAGGGATTATGAGGGCGATCTACTTCTATCTTAAATCTTAAACTCGTTTACATATTGTTACATTTTTGATTTTTCAGTGCCCTTTCCGCGGCGCGATCGTTTGGAAGGAATCGAAGAGACGGTGTACCCTAAAAAAAGACTAAAAAATACCGATTCTGTCCCCATTAGCTAGTGTGCATAGGTATGGACATCCGCGATTTTTTTGCCCAAAGTGCTGGCCGCTGGTTTTCCCAACGGACGAGTCATCACTTGGCCTTTAAGCAAACCGAGTCCGGCAAGTCTCAGTTAACCATTGAATTACTGTCGGTGGATGATCCTGCAGTCATTGCCCTGTGTCAGCAATATGATATGGATCCCGCTTGGGCAGTGTGCGGCGCGCGGGTCAGTTGGGACGGCACCATGGAATGGGACAATGAGAAGCACGAAGGCTCAACAGTACTGGTACCCATCATGGATCAGGGATCGCGGATGGAAGGAAAGCTCCTGCGGGAAATGGGCTACGCTGAAAAAGCACCGGTTGCCGGTCGCTTCAGCATGGGCAGTGATGGTGCCCTGACATTGATTACCGAATACGAAACCATCTATTCCGAAGAGCGCCTCTGGTTTGCCAGCCCCAATTTACGTCTGCGCACCAGTATTCTCAAGCGCTTTGGTGGTTTTAGTATGGCCTCCTTCTGCTCGGAAATTCGCTTAGGGGTGACGCAACCCGCCAACTCCTGATGGTTTTTCTCCACGTTGCCATTAACGTCACGAATCTAGAGCGAGCTGCTGCCTTCTATGAAGGGGTGCTGGGTCTTACCGCCGTCGATCGCCCCCTGAAATTTCCCGGCCGCTGGTACCAAATCGGTGCCGTGGAAATTCATCTGATCCAAGCGGAGAAGGTAGTAGATACCTGTCAAGATCAGCGGTGGGGACGTAACCCCCACTTTGCCCTTGGTGTGACTGATTTAGCCAGTCTCGAACAACGCCTAGTGGCAGCCCAAATTCCCTGGCAGCGCAGTGCCTCAGGACGCGCCGCCATCTTTGTCGCCGATCCCGATGGCAATTTGATTGAACTTAGCCAACTGTCCTAGAGCAACAGCTTGGCAGTTCCCAAGAACTGAATGCCCCTTGGTTCAATGGCGAAGCGGTAGGGCAAAATTTCCACCCCTTGGTTGTAGGCAGCGCGTAGGAGCTGTCCATAGGTGGGATCAGCACTATCTCCGGGCGCAAAGCGATCGCAATCGCCGCGATTAATAAAGTAGAGCATACACACCCGAGTTTCTGGTTGGGTTTGCCGCAGCCGTTGCAGTTCCCGCAGATGTTTTTGACCGCGGCTGGTGACCGTATCAGGAAACAGGGCTAAACCCCCTTGCGCCCAAGTGGTATTTTTCACCTCAACATAGGCGGGGGGCTCTTGAGGATGATCCGTTAAGTAAAAGTCAATGCGGCTGCGCTCTTGACCGTAGGCCACCTCTCGCTGCTGAGTGCCGTAGCCAGCCAGTTCCGGTAGGATGCCTGCCGCCAACGCCGAAGCAATGACCCGATTGGGCAGACTGGTATTCACCCCTACCCAGGTACCGTCAACAAAAATCATTTCCCACGTATAGGCTAGCTTACGCTTGGGATCCGCATGGTAGGAGACTTGAACGGGAGCACCTACTTGGCAAATCCCTGTCATTGGCCCTGTATTTGGGCAGTGGGCCGTAACGCGATCGCCCGAGGTCAACTCAATCTCAGCAAAAAATCGCTGATAGCGCCGACAGAGAATTCCTTCTTGGAGCGGTGGATAGTACCAACAGAATGGGGGAGTCACAGGGGATCAGCAGAAAGCGCAAGCCCTCATTTTACCCCAAAAGTAAAATGCCAGCCCCCTTTGGTGATATGGAAGCCAGCATTCTACGGAATATTAAAGGAGATTTAAGGTTAAGGTCTATATCGGCTGACCTCAATTGAATACCCCTATCATGGCATCACTTCTTGGCAGGGGGGCCTTTCCTAATCTTTTCTTTATATTTATGTTGCAAAGACCCGATCTTTCGTTACATGTCTTAGAGTTTCGCAGTATTGCCCTGAAAACTCCCCGGTTCTGCCCACAAGAAACGCCCCCAAATCCCGTAGTATTAAGATGTATGTCGCAAATCTTAAAAATTTCTGAGGTATGACCGCCGAAACCCCTGATGTTGCGCCCTTAGATCGGTTTGAGTGCCGTGCCTGCGGCTACATCTATGAACCGGCAAAGGGAGACGAGAATCGCTCGATTCCGCCCGGGACAGCCTTTGCTGATCTGCCCCTGAACTGGCGGTGTCCAGTGTGTAGTGCTCCAAAAAAGCAATTTAGCAACATTGGACCTGTGGGATCCCCCTCAGGCTTCAAGGAGAATCTCAACTATGGCTTCGGTGTGAATCGCCTCACCCCTGGCCAAAAAAATATCCTCATTTTTGGTGGTCTTGCCCTTGCTGTTCTTTTTCTACTGAGTTTCTATAATGTTCGCTAAACAAATTGACATCCATTGGCAAAAAATGAAAGGAATCAAGTTCCTGCATTGGCTCCTAGGGACCGTTCTCCTCTGGGTGAGCCTGAGTACCCCTGCCCTTGCTATTCCTGCTTTAGACTACAACCCTTGGGAAGCGATCCAACTGCCAACCACCGCAACGATTCTTGACATGAGCTTTATTGATCGTCATCATGGTTGGTTGGTAGGTGTCAATGCCACGCTAATGGAAACCCGCGACGGTGGTCAAACTTGGGAACCGCGCACGCTGGTTTTAGATCATTCCGACTATCGCTTCAACAGCGTCAGCTTCCAAGGGAACGAGGGCTGGATTGTCGGTGAGCCGCCAATTATGCTGCACACAACTGATGGTGGCCAATCTTGGAGCCAAATTCCCCTCGATCCAAAACTCCCCGGCTCGCCCCGCCTGATCAAAGCCCTCGGCAATGGCTCTGCGGAAATGATAACCAACGTGGGGGCAATTTACCGCACCAAAGATAGTGGCAAAAACTGGCAAGCCTTAGTCCAAGAAGCCATTGGTGTCATGCGCAACCTCAACCGTTCCCCCTCTGGCGAGTATGTGGCTGTCTCCTCGCGGGGGAGCTTTTACTCTACCTGGGAACCCGGACAAACCGCTTGGGAACCCCATAATCGCACCACCTCCCGGCGCCTTCACAATATGGGCTTTACCCCTGATGGTCGGCTCTGGATGATTGTCAATGGCGGTAAAATCGCTTTCTCTGATCCAGATAATTCTGAGAACTGGGGAGAACTGCTGAGTCCTCTGCGTCGCAATAGTGTTGGCTTCCTTGATCTGGCCTATCGCACACCGAACGAAGTATGGCTAGCAGGGGGTGCCGGCGCGCTGCTGTGTAGCCAAGATGGTGGCCAAACGTGGCAGCAGGACGTGGATGTCAAGAAAGTCCCCTCCAACTTCTATAAAATTCTCTTCTTTAGTCCCGATCAAGGGTTTATCCTCGGCCAGAAGGGAATCTTACTGCGCTATGTAACTGACTTGACGGCTGCGCCAGCGTAACGTAGAAAATAACTGCCGAGCCTCTGGTGGCGTCTCGTTATGACATCCAGCAGCACTTCATTCTCTCTCCATGGGGGTAATAGCTTTTTGCGCAATATCTGGTACTATGGCCTGCCCGCCGCTGACCTTAAACCCGGTCGGTGTCAAGCCAAGGTGCTTTTAGGGGAGCCCATCCTATTTTGTCGTACCACTTCAGGCAAGCCCTTTGCCCTGCGTAATCTCTGCCCTCACCGTGGCATGCCCCTGCACTATGGTCGCTTTGATGGCAAAGAGGTGGAGTGCCCCTACCACGGCTGGCGCTTTAATGCCCACGGCCACTGTACGCTGATTCCCTCCCTGACGAGTGATAGCGATGTGGATCTCAAGAACTTTGGGGTGTTGAGCTATCCGGTGCGGGAGGTGCAGGGCAATCTCTGGATTTTTTTCCCGGCCAATGGCCGCAATGTCAGCGAGCCCACCCTAGAGGTGCCCCTTGTTCCCGGATTTAGTGCCGAGACCCAACCCCAAGCGGTACAAAAATTCATCTTTCCGGGACATCTAGATCAGGTGTTTATTAACTTTATGGATCCCTCCCATGCGCCCTTTGTCCATGGGGCGTGGTGGTGGCGCAAGCGAGGCAAGCTCTTTGAGAAGGCAAAAACCTTTGATCCGTCGCCCTATGGCTTTACAATGCGCCGTCATCCCCTGTTGCGCAAGTCTTGGGCACACCATCTTTTGGGTGGCCACCCGGAGGTGGAAATTATCTATCGGCTGCCGGGGATTCGCATTGAAACCAACTATAGCGATCGCCACACGTTTTGTTTTCTGATTACCCTCACCCCCATTAATGATCAGGAAACTGAACTCACCGCCACCTACTACTGGACATTTCCTTGGCTTGCTCCCCTGAAACCCCTACTGGCTCCCCTAGCGCGGGAATTTCTCAACCAAGATTTGCGCATTGTAGCCAAGCAAAGCGAAGGCCTGAAGTACAAACCACCCTTGACCCTCATCAAAGAAGCGGATTACCAAGCCAAGTGGTACTACCAGCTTAAACGGGAGTACGAAAAGGCCACCCAAGAGGAACGGGAATTTGTCAACCCCCTGAAAACCCAAGTCCTGCGCTGGCGCTAAAGGCAGCAGCCCCTCTGGTAGGATCAGAGGGTTAGATCATTCGCACTGGCTGGACCTATGCTCCTAGACCTATCGGGCAAACGCGCCCTTGTGACAGGCATTGCCAATAATCGTTCGATTGCTTGGGGGATTGCCCAACAGATCCATGCCGCGGGTGCTGAACTGGCGGTGACGTACCTTCCCGACGAGCGGGGAAAGCTCAAGCAAAAGGTCGAGGAACTGACAGCCCCCCTTGTTCCCAAGTTGCTCCTGCCGCTAGATGTGCAGCAACCTCAACAAATTGACGATGTCTTTGCGGCGATTCAATCCACATGGGGTGGCTTAGATATCTTGATTCACTGTTTGGCCTTTGCCCAAAAAGAAGATCTCAATGGTGACTTTTCAGCGGTCTCCCTCGAAGGCTTTCATCTTGCCCTTGACATTAGTGCCTACTCCCTTATCTCCCTCAGCCGTGCCGCTAAACCCCTGATGACCCATGGGGGTTCAATTATTACCCTCACCTATTTGGGGGGTGTACGGGTTGTGCCAAACTACAACGTCATGGGCATTGCTAAGGCAGCCCTAGAAATGAATGTGCGCTACCTCGCAGCGGAACTAGGGCCTCGGAACATCCGCGTCAATGGTATCTCCGCTGGTCCGATTCGCACCTTAGCTTCCTCAGCCGTAGGGGGCATTCTGGACATGATTCACCATGTGGAAGCCACGGCTCCGCTGCGGCGTACGGTAACGCAAACAGAAGTGGGCAACACAGCAGCTTTTCTTGCCAGTGATCTAGCCAGTGGCATCACTGGCCAAATTCTTTACGTGGATTCGGGCTACTGCATCATGGGCATGTGAGGGGCATGCGCTAGAGTAGAGTCAACGAGTTATTGACGAGGCCAAGCATGGGTTTACTTGATCGTGTGGGCATGGTAATTCGCTCTAACCTCAATGCCCTAGTGAGCGCTGCTGAAGATCCAGAAAAAATTCTTGAGCAAACGATTATTGATATGAATGCCGACTTGGTGAAGTTACGCCAAGCGGTTGCTCAGGCCATTGCCGCTCAAAAACGACTCGAACAACAGTACGCCCAAAACCTTAAGGATGCCCAACAGTGGGAAGAGCGGGCACGGCTTGCCCTCAGTAGAGGAGATGAAGCACTGGCCCTCGAAGCCTTAAATCGCAAGAAAACTGCCGCAGATACCGCTGCTGCCCTTAAAGCCCAGGTGGATCAAATGGCTGCTCAAGTGAAAACCCTCAAGGACAACTTGACGGCTCTTGAAAGCAAAATTTCTGAGGCGAAAACGAAGAAGGAAATGCTTAAGGCACGGGTTCGTGCAGCCAAGGCCTCGGAGCAGATTCACCAAGCGGTCAGCAAGGTGGGCACCTCCAATGCGATGGCGGCATTTGAGCGCATGGAAGATAAAGTGCTCCAAATGGAGGCCCGCTCCCAAGCCATTGCTGAACTGAGTGGCGATACTCTCGAAAGTCAATTCGAAGCCCTCCAAAGCAGCGCTAACAGGCAAGACGTGGAATTTGAGCTGCTGGAAATGAAGCGACAAATGGGCTTGTTGCCGGATGCCCCCTCTGCGGGAACGCTACCCCAGACCTCCAGTGGCAGCGGTCAGGTGAATATCCATATCAATGTCTCTGCTCCCGAAGTGCAGGACGCACCCCGCACCCGTTCATCGTCTCAAAGTAAATCTGTTGATGACGATATCGCAGAGCTCCGCCGCCTCCTAGAGGGTTAGGTGAAGTGGGTCGCCTGGGATTCGAACCCAAGACCAATCGGTTAAAAGCCGAGTGCTCTACCGCTGAGCTAGCGACCCGCGCTGTTTCACAGCTTTTTCAGTATAGAGAAAACCGCCTTGAAAGACAAGGGGTTAGGGGGGCAGCCAGTGGGGAAATTGGCAAAATTGTTCTAGGCTGAGGAGATGGATGCGCGGATGGGCCTCAGCCTGGGCGCGATCGCCCGCCGTGGTATAGCCCCAGGCGGCCAAGAAAAGTTCTGTTTGCCCTAGTTCTGGTGTCACGGCAACCTGTAGGAGGGCCCCAAGGCGATCCTCAACAAACCACAGGGGGGCACCATAGGTTGACTGCAGCGCCTGAAGAATCACAGGTTTTGGCTGCTGTTGCTCTTTGCCATAGATGGCCTCCGAGGGAAAAGAGAGGCCCGCCTGCTCCAGTAAATAGGTGACAAAGCGCTGCTCTTTGGTGGTGACAATGGCGAGGGCTTGCCCTTGGGCCTGCCAGTGTTGCAAAGCGGCTATGACACCGTCATAAAAGTCATGGAGCGCCAACCAGCTTTGCCAGTCCGTTTCAATCCAGCGATCGCGCAGGCCGTCCACGCGTGCTCCTAAATCAGCGGCAGTGAGATGATAGGTAGCCAGCAGGCGATCGCGCACCTTTGGCCAATCTTGGAGAATCTGTTGAGCAGGGGTACCTGCAACAATTGCCCGCAACAGCAGCGGCATCTCCCACCCCACCGTAATCACAGGGCGCAATTGACCAAATTCCCTTTCTAGTTGCTCTAGGGAAATCCCAAGGAGCGGCTCAGGCCACACCTGCTGATACACTCGCCAACTGGTTTGAAAATATTCCCGCAGGCCGTTGCAGAGAACGCCATCAAAATCCAAGGCCAGCAATGAGGGCAGTGTTGGTGCCATTGAGTTCTAAGACCTAACTGGGGCGGGAGGATTCGAACCCCCGAATGGCGGGACCAAAACCCGCTGCCTTACCGCTTGGCGACACCCCATTGCATCGCTTTGTTAGCATAGCAAGTCTAGGGACCGTTGTTCAAGGGATGGACTGATTTTTTTTCGTGCCTAAATGCTGTAGTAAAGGGGAAAGGACTTTGCCTCCCGTGGCTTAATAAAGACCTGCTGTTGGGGTTCAAGGTGCAGCTCGTCAAATCGCTCTCGCGAGAGGTGGGCCATCAATTCCTGCCCATCGTCTAGGCGCAGTTCCACCTGAATTTCCCAGCCTAAGTGAATGATGCGGTGAATGCGGGCTGAGACGGTGTTGCCATTGGGACGGGTTTCAATAATGATGTCGCGCGGCCGCAGAAAAATATCGCAGTGAGCAGCCGTACCTTCACTTTGTTGGAAAACCCGAGAGCGTAAGACATTGACGGGGCCAATAAAGCTCATCACAAAGGGGCTGGCGGGATGGTCGTAAATTTCAGCGGGGGTGCCCACCTGCTCCACTTGCCCTTTGTTCATGACGACAATTTGATCTGCGACCTCCATGGCTTCCTCTTGGTCGTGGGTCACGAAGACCGTTGTCACATGGACATCGTCATGGAGGCGGCGTAACCATGCTCGCAGTTCCTTGCGCACTTTGGCATCGAGGGCACCAAACGGCTCATCGAGCAACAGCACCTTGGGCTCTACCGCAAGGGCACGGGCAAGAGCCACCCGCTGGCGCTGTCCCCCTGAGAGCTGAGAGGGGTAGCGATCGCCCAAGCCAGTCAACTGCACCAACTCGAGCAGTTCCGCCACCCGAGCGTTGATCTTGGCACGGGGCACCTTGCGCAGCTCTAGGCCAAAGGCGATATTTTGGCGCACCGTCATGTGCTTAAAAAGGGCATAGTGCTGAAAGACGAAGCCAATATTACGCTCTTGAACACTTTGATAGGTGGCGTCCTTGCCCGTGAGCAGAATCCGTCCAGTGTCGGGCATCTCTAGACCCGCAATCAGCCGCAGTAGGGTTGATTTGCCAGAACCGGAGGGCCCCAACAGCGCCACTAAAGAGCCACTGGCAATATCCAAATCCACCTGCTTGACTGCTTGAAAGGAACCAAAGGACTTAGAAACGTTTTCAATGGTGATGCCCATAGCACTGCCAGTAATACTCTAGTTTCTCTATAAGATTACCGTAGTTTTGCAGCTTGTGTCTTTGCCTACAGAGCAAACACCTCCTCAGACCCTCGTCCAGAGACGAAGGAGGTCGTCATCGTCCCGTTCTGCCCTTATTTTGGCCTCTACGATGTTGAACGTTTCACGGAACCTTTACGGGGGGTGAGTTCCGCCCGTGGCGACTGGATTGACTCTACAGTTTTCAAAACGTTAGTGGTTGGGGAGGGGGTAACAGGCTCAGTTATGACTACTGCTCGGCAAGGGCCAATTTCAGTTTAGGGGGAGCAAGCAATTTCTGTTTTTAGATTTTTTATAAATCCTGTTAGAAAGTTGTCTGTTAGGGGAGGTCATTGGTAGGCGCTAGGGGACGAAGATAGGTCTGCACCAATGCCTGATAGAAGCCTAGGACGCGCTTATCTTTGAACACAGCAGGAACACGGGCAAAGGCGGCACGGGAAATGACAGCATATTCAGGAATGGCAAATACAGTCGTGTCATTAGCTTGATACTGTGGCCAAAAGTAGGGGGTGAGGTGGGGGAGTTTCTGGAGAATCCGTTCAATTTCTGCTTGGGCAACGGCCATTGCCTTGGCGGTTGTCGGAGCCCCATTAAAGAAAATGGGTAAAGGCAGGGGTCCCCCTTCACGGCGCAATGGGTGGATTTCATGAAAGAGAAATTGGTGAATCACCTGAGCTGCATTGTTGAGGGAGGAGAGATCGGTGTGGCGGGTGGGAATCAAAACGGCGTCACTGGCATATAGGGCGCTCTTACTTAAAAAGAGCCAGGCACTGGGGCAGTCAATGAGGATGTAGTCGTAGCGATCGCGCAAGGGGGCGAGGCGCTCCCGCAGACGGGTAATGGGTGGATTTTGGGTTTGCATTGCCTGAATGAGGAGACTTTGCAGTTGTGGCGCAGCGGGAATGACATCAAAAATATGGGCAGATTTGATACTGCTACTGGTGCGAATGCGCAAGTCAAAGGGGCGAATCGCGGCCGTAATCGGCTCATCAGGATGTTGTAGACAGGCCGCCAGGGTTGTCCCTAGGGGGGCGAGCTCAAGAGCACGGCTGAGATCCCCCTGAGGGTCGCAATCAACCAGCAAAACCGCCGCATCCGCCACAGCAAGAGTGGCTCCTAAGTTAATCGTGGTGGTGGTTTTGCCCACTCCCCCCTTGTAATTATAGATGCCGAGGGTGGTGGCCCGGGGGCGCGATCGCAGGCAGGTTTTGAGGTCTTTGATAATCCACTCAAGGCGATCGCCCGTCAGTTCATAATTGGGCGTGGCTGGATAGACCAGGTGACCATGGCGTCGAAAAAGCTGGAGATGGCGGGCATTGGTGATCAACCCCCAAGCGGTTCCTTGGCAGTGGCACCCGCTGAGAAGTTGGCGCAGCTGTTGCAGAGCGCGGCTATGATGGGCAGAACCATTCTCAAGATTCAAGGCCACCGTTTGACTGGGGGTATTGCGAGAGCGACGGGCAGGGGTTTTAATCTCCACAATTAAATCGGGGTCAACTTGCGTCTGCGAAAAGGGAGGCTGACCCTGGCGGGGAAACCGCGCTGCTACATCGGCAATGCCCATACCGGTATCAAAGGAGGAGAGGCGATCGCGATCGCCAAACCCCAACACACTCAAGAGTGGTTGGACAAAGTGCTCCTCAATAACGGCTTCAGAGGTTTCGTCACCGTGAATCTGTTGCCATTGCGATCGCAAGCGGGAAATATCCAAGGTTAAGCACCATCCAGCCGTCTTGCCTGTTTCAGAAGTAGGTTGGCCACCCCCGAGCGTCAAGATGACAACGCTACCAAATCACTGGGGATTGGGCCTTCCAAAGGCCTTGATCATTACGCTATGATAATAGCTCTGCAAATCTTTCACATTCGTCCCCTTGGGTGTCCTCACCGGATCATGGACGAATGGTTGTTTAACCCATAGGAGTACAATATCAATGGCAGTTCTCAGCCTTGCCCAAATGCTGGAGGCAGGGGTTCACTTTGGCCACCAAGCCCGCCGCTGGAACCCCCGGATGGCACCCTACATCTTCACGGTTCGCAATGGGGTGCACATCATTGACCTCGTACAGACCGCCCAACTGGTGGAAGAAGCCTACAACTACATCCGCAACGCTGCTGAAAAAGGCAAACGCTTTTTGTTTATTGGGACCAAGCGTCAAGCCGCCGGCATTGTTGAACAGGAGGCGCTCCGCTGCGGCAGTTACTACGTCAACCAGCGCTGGCTGGGGGGAATGCTCACCAACTGGACTACGATCAAAACCCGTGTCGATCGCCTCAAAGAACTAGAAAGCATGGAGGAAAGCGGCCTCATTGATCTGCGGCCAAAACAGGAGGCCTCAGCCCTGCGGCGAGAGCTGGCACGCCTACAAAAATACCTTGGCGGGATCAAACAAATGCGGCGCTTGCCCGATATCGCAATTATTGTTGATGTCAAGCGGGAGTACAACGCCGTTGCCGAGTGTCACAAATTGGGGATTCCTATCGTGGCACTGCTAGATACCAACTGTGACCCCACCCAGGTGGATATTCCCATTCCGGCTAACGATGATGCCATCCGTTCGATTAAGCTGATTGTGGGCAAACTAGCCGATGCTATCTATGAGGGACGCCATGGTCAGTTGGAGGAACCCGAAGCGGATCTCGCTGATGAGGACGACAATGGGATGACCACCAGCGACGATGGTGATGCTGAAGCCCTAGATATTCCAGATGACTCTGATGCTTAATCCTTGAGGAACAGATCATGGCAGAGATTTCAGCCAAACTAGTCAAAGAACTGCGGGACAAAACCGGTGCCGGCATGATGGACTGCAAGAAAGCCTTGCAGGAGTCCAATGGCGATATGGAAGCCGCCATTACTTGGTTGCGGCAAAAGGGTCTAGCCTCTGCGGGTAAAAAGGCCGGGCGGGTAACCAGTGAAGGTCTGGTGGATAGCTACATTCACACCGGCGGGCGCATTGGTGTGCTCGTGGAGGTCAACTGCGAAACTGACTTTGTTGCTCGCAACGAGAAATTTAAAACCCTGGTTCAAGACATTGCCAAGCAAATTGCTGCTTGCCCCAATGTGGAATTTGTCTCCCTAGACGATATTCCTGCGGAGTACAAGGAGAAAGAACGCCAGATTGCCCTTGGCTCCGATGCCTTGAAAGGAAAACCCCCAGAGGTTCAAGAAAAAATTGTTGCTGGCAAGCTGGAAAAAACCCTCAAAGAACTCTGTTTGCTCTACCAGCCCTTTATCCGCGATCAGTCCAAGACCGTTGAAGAGTTGGTGAAAGAGCACATTGCCGAACTGGGGGAAAATATCCGGATTCGCCGCTTCCAACGCTTTGTCCTCGGTGAGGGGATCGAGAAGCAAGAAACTAACCTTGCTGAAGAAGTCGCTGCCCAAACCCAAGCCATGCGTGCTGCTGCACAAACTGCCGCCGCCGCTGAAACTGCCCCACCCGAAGTGAGCGAACCTGAACCAGCAGCGGCAGTGACGGCTGAAGAGCCAACCCCAGAACCTGTAGCAGCCGCTGAGCAGCCGGCAGAACCAGTATCTGAGCTAGTAGAGCAACCTGGGGCTGAAAGCAAGGGATTTGGTGCCGCCACCAAAAAATCCGGTGGCAAGTCTCGCTCAAACAAGAAGAAAAAATAATGCCCCTAGGCGTAGCCATGGGCTTGGAGAAACCCAAGGTCAATTTCCTTATCCACTGCGGCTGCGGCGTTTTGGGGCTGGAGAAACTTGCGGGTATATTTGCCCAGCAAATCCGCCTCTAGGTTCACACCATCGCCAACCCTAAGAAACTGCAACGTGGTTTCTGCATAGGTATGGGGGATGACAGCAATGCTGAATTCATCCCCTTTTTCATTGCAATCGGCAATAGTGAGGCTAATGCCATTGATGGCAATACTGCCTTTGGGGATAATGTACGCTGCCACCGCTTCAGGGGCGGAGAAGGTGAATGTCCAACTGATGCCTGTAGGAGCGATCGCCAGTACGGTGCCGACACCATCCACATGACCAGTCACAAAATGTCCCCCCACCCTATCCCCTAGCCGCAGGGCAGGTTCTAGGTTGACCATTGCTCCCACTGCCGCCTTGGCTGCCAATGTAGTGCGTTGGAGCGTTTCTGGGGAGACACTGACCGTAAACCCCCTCGCATCAAAGGTTTCCACGGTGAGACAGACACCGTCAACAGCAATACTATCGCCAACGGCGACATCCCCAAGGAAAGGAGCATCGGTTGCAGTAATGACCAACTGGGACTCGGAGCATTGCTGGAGCACACCGATCGCCTGAATAATACCAGTAAACATTGTTATCTAGCCCTTAAGTAGATTTCAGTAGATGCCTTTGATAGAACTTCAATTCTGCCTCAAGGGCGGTGGCGATCGTGCTACTTTGGCGGAAGCCATGCCCCTCTTCGGCAAAGGTGTAATACTCAACGGGAATGCCCTTGGCCTGAAGGGCGGCCACCATCTGCTCTGCTTGGCTGGGGGGAACAACCACATCCTTTAGCCCTTGAAAAAAAATCACTGGGCAGGTGAGGCAATCCGCATGGTAGAGGGGCGATCGCTGGCGGTAGAGGTCTGCCCCTTCGGGATAGGGGGCAATCAGTTGATCAAAATAATGGGCCTCAAAGGCATGGGTTTCCTTGAGCAGGCGGAGGAGATCGCCAATGCCGTAGTAACTTGCCCCCACATGGAAGACCTGCGTAAACGTCAGTGCACAAAGGGTGGTATAGCCGCCGGCACTGCTGCCACGAATCGCCAAGCGATCGCCCGCCACTCGTCCTTGCGCCACCAAATACTGCGCCCCTGCAACACAGTCGGCCACATCTACCACTCCCCACTGTCCTCGCAGGGCATTGCGATAGGCGCGACCATAGCCGGTACTGCCCCGATAGTTGACATCTAACACCGCAAAGCCGCGACTGGTCCAAAACTGGATGCGCAAATCTAAGCCAGTGCCACTGGCTGCCGTAGGCCCCCCATGACTTCTCACAATTAAGGGTGGGCGTGACGGCGGCTGCACTTGGGGATTTTGGGGCGGGTAGAAAAATCCGTAGGCAGTTGCACCGTCAGTTGTGGGAAATGCAATCAGCTCGGGCTGAGAAATCCACTCCGGCGGCAGGGGAGAAGCAATGGGCTGGAGCGGTGTCGTGGTGCCGTCCTCAAGATTGAACTGCCCAATATGGGGGGGCAACAGGGGTGAACTGGCAATAAAGGCAACAGTGCGATCGCTCAGCCGCACGAGGGAATGCACCTCGGTGTAGTCTGTGGCCAGTGTGTGCCACTCGCCGCTAGTGAGGCCAACAACCGCTAGCCGCCACAGGCCGCGATCGCTATAGGTGAAAACCGCCGTTTCAGCGTTCACAAGGGCATAGGTGGATTGACCAAACACCCACAGGGGTACGCCAGCATCATAACTGGCCTGCCAAATGGGGGCATGGTGGCCATCACGGTAGCGGTAGAGATTCCACCAGCCGGAGCGATCGCTGATGTAGTAGAGGGTATCGCCTTGCCATTGGGGTTGTTGGACGGATTCCTCACGGCCGCCAGCAATGCGGTAGGGAGTACCCAGGGAACCGTCACTCCTAACCATGGCGCCCCACAGTTCACAGCCATCCCAGGGCATCTGCGGTGCCGACCATTGCAGCCAGACAAGGGTCTTGCCCTCTGGACTCAAGCGGGGCGCAGCATAGAAACCCGCCCCAGTCCTCAGGGAAGTCCGTTTCCCCGATAGGGAAATCGCAACGAGGGACTGCTGTGAGCGACCCTCTGGAAGAAGCACTTCTTCAACACACAGCAGGCGATCGCGCCACGGATCAGCACAGCCATCGGCAAAGCGGGTATTGGCAGCTTGGTAGATGAGCGTAGGGTGGGGTTCCCCAAGGGCATAGATGCCCTGATCGGTATCATTGACAAAGTAAATCTGGTCACCATGGCACCAGTAGGCACCGCCGCCGTACTCATTCACTCGCGATCGCACACTCCAGGGAGCAGCCAAAAGGTCTTGCCCTTGACGCACCAGTACTCCTCGCCCCTTTTCTTGGGGACGCCGCTCTAACCACACCAAGCCAAGGGGAGTGGCGCGCAATTCGCTGATACTGGTGGCAGCAGCACTAACTGCGGCTGCAGAGAGGATGGAAGGCCAGTAGCCGCAGTCCAGACTCATTGGGGAAGTTGCTCAAGCACCAACTTTTGCCGTTTCACTGGCTCGGGGATGCTAATCGGGTAGTTGCCGGTAAAACAGGCGGAACAGAAGCGATCGCCCGTATCGTAGGTGGCGGCAATCATCCCCTGCCAACTGAGGTAACTGAGGGAATCCACGCCAATCTGAGCGGCAATTTCAGGCACAGACTTGGTGGCAGCAATCAGCTGATCTTGGGTATCGGTATCGATGCCATAGAAGCAGGGGTGGGTAACAGGGGGCGAAGAAATGCGCATGTGGACTTCCACAGCACCGGCATCCCGCAGCGCCTTGACAATTTTGCGGCTAGTGGTGCCCCGCACAATCGAGTCATCCACAATCACCACCCGCTGACCCATCAGCACATCTGGCAGTGGATTCAGCTTCATGCGAATTCCCGACTCCCGCATCGACTGGGTGGGCTGAATAAATGTCCGCCCCACGTAGCGACTTTTAATCAAGCCTTCGGCATAGGGTACCCCAGTTGCTTGGGAAAAGCCAATGGCCGCTGGCACCCCAGAATCAGGCACAGCAATCACCACGTCGGCATCGGCGGGAGCTTCACGACCCAACTGATAACCCAAGCGCTGCCGATAGCTATAGAGGCTCTCCCGCTGCATGACACTATCGGGACGGGCAAAGTAAATCATCTCAAAGATACACAGCTTCCGTTGAGACTCTGCCCACTGCACACTGCCAATCCCTTCCGGAGTAATGTGCACCAGTTCCCCCGGCTCCACATCCCGCACATAGTCGGCACCAATAATATCGAGGGCGCAGGTCTCCGAAGCAAGGACATAGTGGGGCGTCCCTTCTGTCATCAAGCGGCCAATGACTAAGGGACGGATGCCGTGGGCATCCCGCAGTCCAAACAATCCCGCTGGGGTACCCATTACTAAACTAAAAGCCCCTTGGCACTGTTGAGCCGCTGTAATCATCCCCTCTGCCCAGGATTGACCGGTGGCCACCGCTTGGGCGATCGCCCAGGCAATGAGTTCAGAATCGGTTGTGCTCGCCAACACCGCCGTCGGCGCATCACAGGCCAGCACCTGTTCCCGCAGGGCGTAGGTATTCACTAAGTTGCCGTTGTGGGCTAAGGCCAAAGGTCCTAAACGAGTGTCTACCACCACTGGTTGGGCGTTGACAATGCGACTGGAACCCGTGGTTGAGTAGCGGTTGTGGCCCACAGCCAAATCTCCCACCAGCCGTCCCAAAATCTCTTCGTCAAAGACTTGGGACACCAAACCCATATCCTTGTGACAGTGGACGGTGTCACCGGCAAATGTAGCAATTCCAGCGGATTCCTGACCTCGGTGTTGCAGGGCATAGAGACCAAAGTAGGTGAGGCGAGCCACATCCGCCCCGGGGGCATAAACCCCAAATACCCCACAGGCCTCTTCCGGCTTATCCGCAAATTGTTGTTCTGTCATTTAGTCCAAATACTTCGGTAGGGGCGATCGCCACGCAAGATCTAACTCCTTTATCGTAACCCTGATGAGGGGAGAATTGTTACAGCTGTCAATACACAGTTCCGTATCTTCACCATTAACAACCCCTAGGCGGGTCCAAGCATTGGGCAGTTGTGCCTGGGCATAGGCTTCCCATGCCACCTGTTCCCTAGGCGGTACAGACACCAGAATTCGCGCCCCCCCCTCAGCAAATAGCAGCGCATCCCAGCGGGGATAGGTGCCCTCTGGCAATTGTATCGTCGCCCCCCGCTGCCCACTCAGACAGCTTTCTGCCAAGGCCACAGCCAAACCACCTTCACTGAGATCGTGGGCACTGGCAATCCACCCCTGTTGAATGCCATAGCGACACACCGCCTGCACTCGCTGCTCAAGGTCTAAATCAATCTGAGGTGGACAACCCGCCACAAGGCCATGAATCTGAGCAAGGTATTCTGACCCGCCTAGGCTCAGGCGCGGATCACTCAAAGGGGTAGTCAGAGGCAACCCCAATAGGTAGATGGCATCGCCGGTCGCTCGCCAGCCCTGACCGACAACCCGCTGCAGGTCGGCAATCAACCCCACCATCCCCACCACTGGGGTTGGATAAATGGGCTGTGGCTGGCCATTGCTATCAATTGTTTCGTTGTAGAGGGAAACATTCCCCCCCGTGACCGGCGTTTGTAGGGCCCGACAAGCCTCGGCAAGACCGCGGCAGGCATTGGCCAACTGCCAGTAACCCACGGGTGTTTCTGGGCTACCAAAGTTGAGGTTATCGGTGACAGCCAGAGGCTCTGCCCCCACACAACTAAGATTGCGAGCGGCTTCAGCGACAGCGGCTTTGCCCCCTTCGTAGGGATCCAGATACACATAGCGGCTGGGGCAATCTACGGTGGCCGCAATCCCTTTGGCAGTGCCCCGCAGGCGAATTACTGCGGCATCCCCATCGCCGGGGAAAACCAGGGTGTTGTTTTGGACTTCGTGATCGTACTGACGATAGACCCATGCTTTAGAGGCAATACTGGGGGTGGCGAGGAGAGTCAGCAAAATCTCCGCGGGCGATCGCGCCGGTAGCGGCAATTGATCCACCGACCACTGCCGCGCCTGTTGGACATAGGCTGGCGGCTCCTTGGGGCATTCTCGCTCATAGAGGGGGGTCTCTTCGGCAAGGGCACGGGCAGGCACCTCTGCGGCCACCTCACCCCGGTAAAGCACCCGCACCAGGGGTTCGGCAATGACACGACCCACCACCACTGCCTGCAGGCCCCAACGCTGGAAAATCTCAATCAGTTCTGCTTCTCGCCCTTGAGCGGCCACAAACAGCATTCGCTCTTGGGATTCCGAGAGCAAAAACTCATAGGGCACCATCCCCTGTTCGCGGACGGGCACTTTGTCCAGGTCCAGTTCAATGCCAACACCCCCCTTGGCAGCCATTTCCGAGGTCGAGCAGGTCAATCCTGCTGCCCCCATATCTTGGGCGGCCACAACTGCTCCAGTTTGAAAGGCTTCCAGACAGGCCTCAATGAGGCATTTTTCCACAAAGGGATCCCCCACTTGGACAGCCGGGCGATCGCTCATTGACTCATCCGTCAGCTCAGCACTGGCAAAACTGGCTCCCCCCATGCCATCCCGCCCCGTGGTGGAGCCAACGTAGAGGACTGGATTGCCAATACCACTGGCTGCCGATTTAACAATCTCTGGGGTTTCCATAAGACCCAGGGCCATGGCATTCACCAAGGGGTTACCGGCATAGCAGGGGTCAAAATAGACCTCCCCCCCCACCGTGGGCACGCCAACACAGTTACCATAGTGGGCAATACCCGCCACTACCCCTTTCACCAATTGTTGGGTTTTTGCTTCCTTGAGATCACCAAAGCGCAGGGCGTTCAGCAGGGCAATGGGACGCGCCCCCATCGTAAAAATATCCCGCAGAATCCCCCCCACGCCAGTCGCTGCTCCCTGAAAGGGTTCAATGGCCGAGGGATGGTTGTGGGACTCAATCTTAAAGGCAAGGCGCAAGCCATCCCCTAAGTCCACAACACCGGCATTCTCACCGGGGCCGACAAGGACTCGTGGCCCTTGGGTTGGAAACTGCTTCAGCAGGAGACGCGAGTTTTTGTAGCAGCAATGCTCTGACCACATCACGCCAAACATGCCCAATTCTGCGCGGTTGGGATGGCGACCAAGGCGGCGGACAATTTCGGTGTATTCTTGGGGCTTGAGGCCTTCGGCAGTAATCTCAGCCTCAGTGACGAGGGGTGTTTGGCTCATGGCAAAGGATCGTTACAGCGACGTTATTGATTATCGAGCCTAGCGGGAATTGGGGTACCAAAACATTCCCTTAATCCCCTCGGGATCGGGGCGAAAACCCAACTGACGGTAAAAGTCCACAACATGGGGATCGGCAAAGAGGGTAATGTTGCTGATGTCCTCGCTGCGCAGTTCTTTGATAATCTGCCGCATGAGCTCCTTGCCCAGACCGCGCCCCTGAAATTCTGGATGCACCACTACATCCCAAATTGTGGCATTGAAGGCATGGTCAGAGGTGGCACGGGAAAAACCAATCAGGCGACGATAGGCCCCCCGCTGTTCCCACATCGAGATCACCAAAAAGCTGTGCTGAATCGCTTTTTTCACCTTACGAATCGGGCGGCGCGACCAGCCAACAGCATCACAAAGTTCTTCTAGTTCATAGACATCAATATCTTTTTCTTTGCTAAAAATAATTTTACTTTCGCTGCCATTGTCCCGCTCTACCGGAGAACCTAAACTAGGGGACGTCGTGGTAGCGCTGGCAGTCGGTTGCGAATTGAACAGCGATTTCCAGAAGCTCATGCAAGTATGCTGGAGATGGGGAAACGACCAAGTGTAACCCGGCCTAGGCTATAGTATAGCGACTCTCACCCATGGTTTCCGATTTTCAACTGCGTAACCCTGATGTCCTGAAGCGCTTCAACCGCTCCTTTCCGGACTTTTATGAGCAATTTGTTGGTCGGGATGTCCAACTGCAAAACCTGAAGTTGGGCTTTCAAATTCATCGGACCAATCAGGCGGTGATTCAAATTGTCCCCGAGGGCGATCGCTCCATTCTCCACTTTGCCCACCGCAATCACTCCTATCTGCTCAGTGATCTCTTTGGGGTGATGGCCGCCTACAAGCTGACGATTCACAATGTCTCGCTCTATGGTCATGTGCGACCACCGCTGCTGGTTTTTGTCAAACTTGTGCTCTCAGAGCAGGGCAAACCCCTGACCAAAAAGCGCAGTGAAAGCGTGCGCCGTGCCCTCCACCAGACCCTCAGCGGTGAGTTTGCGGTTGAGCAAATGTTGGCCATGGAGTTTAACCTCAACGAAGGCCTGCCGCAAGTGATCACCAGTTTTTATCAGGATCAGGTCTTTCATCTGCCGGCACTCTTGGTGGAGTCTGCAAATCATCCGGCACTGCTCTATAAGCTAATGCATGCCATTTGGCAAGAGGAATTGCTGGTGGTCAATATCAACTTTATGCTTTGGCGGGGGCGGGTGCGGTTGTTGCTCTATCTGCTGGGCCCCAATGGCAGCGTTATTCCCGATTATTTAGGTTCACGGATTGCCGCCAAAATCAAGGATCATTTAACAGGAAATACAGCCCTTTTATGAAATTAGGAGATACGGAGATACCCTCTTGGCTTTCATGGTTTGAGTCTGTTTCATCCCCATGAAAAGGGTTGGCGTTGGGGTACCATAGGGGATGTTTGCCCCCTTGATGACAAGTCCAATGACGGCTGAACAACATCTCCACCTGTGGCGACCGGTGAACCTCAGCGATCGCATTCTGGCGGCAATTGATGTCGGGACAAACTCAATTCACATGGTGGTGGTGCAAATTCAGCCCAGCTTACCCAGCTTTAAAATCATTGCTGCCGAAAAGGAAATGGTGCGGCTGGGGGAACGCTGCCAAATTACCGGGCAACTGACGGAAGAGGCCATGGAGCGGGCGATCGCCACCCTGCGCCGCTGTCGCGAATTGGCCACGGGCCTCAAGGCGGAAGAAATAATTGGCGTCGCCACAAGTGCCGTGCGCGAAGCCCCCAATGGTCGCCAGTTTTTAGAGCGGGTCAAAAAAGAGACCGGCTTGACCATTGATCTCATTTCCGGCGAAGAGGAAGCGCGGCGCATCTACCTGGGGGTGCTCTCGGGCCTAGAATTCAACGGCAAGCCCCACATCATCATAGACATTGGGGGTGGCTCCACGGAGTTAATTCTGGGCGATGGCCATGAACCCCGCTCCCTCAGCAGTACCAAAGTAGGGGCAGTGCGCCTGACGGATTTATTTGTTAAAAGCGATCCCATTAGCGATCAAGATTACGCAGTCCTACGAGCCTATGTGCGGGGAATGTTAGATCGTGCCGTTGAAGACCTGCGGCAACACCTCGGTCCCCATGAAAAACCGCAATTGGTGGGTACCTCAGGCACCATTGAAAGCCTGATGATGATTCACATCTGCGATCGCCTTGGGAGTTGCCCCCCCTCTCTACGGGGCTATGAACTCACCCTTGAGGACTTGAAAGCTCTCCTGGCCAAATTGCGGCGGCTAAACTTTAACCAACGCTGTCAACTGTTGGGGATGTCGGAGCGGCGAGCAGAAATTATTGTTGCGGGGGCAGTCATTCTTGTTGAGGCCATGGAGATGCTTGGCCAAAGCAGCCTGATCACCTGCGATCGCGCCCTGCGGGAAGGCATCATTGTGGACTGGATGCTGACGCACGGACTGATTGAAGACCGTCTTCGCTATCAAAGCTCCGTCCGCCAGCGCAGTACCTACAGTTTGGCGCAAAAATTCCACGTCAATCTGGCCAGCAGTGAACGGGTAGCCAATTTTGCCCTAACGCTGTTTGATCGCACCCAAGGGATTCTCCACAACTGGACAGAAGCGGAACGGGAACTCCTCTGGGCAGCGGCAATTCTCCACAATGCCGGCCACTACGTCAGCCATTCCGCCCACCACAAACATTCCTATTACCTTGTGCGCCACGGCGGCTTACTCGGCTATACCGATACGGAAATTGAAATCATTGCTAACCTCTGTCGCTATCACCGCAAAAGCCCCCCCAAGAAAAAGCATGAAAACTTCCGCCAATTGATGGGACGGCGAGAACGGCAAATGGTCGAGCAACTCAGTGCTATTCTGCGGCTGGCTTCGGCCTTGGATCGGCGGCAAATTGGGGCCGTGGATCACATTACCTGTGAGTGGCGCCCTCCGCAGCGGCAGTTTTGTCTGCAGATCCATCCGGCAGACCCTAGCGATCGCTGTGAGTTGGAAATTTGGAGTGTCAACTACAAAAAAGAACCCTTTGAAAGCCAATTTAGTGTCAGTTTGAAGGTGGAATTAGTGGCCACCAGTGGCACGGTTCTAGCTACAGCAGTGAATCTAGCTACAGCAGTGAATGAGTGATTGAAACCCCCTAGACTTTTTCAACGGGGGGCTGACCCAAGAGCCCTTGGGGGCGCGCCAGCAGCACTAGGAAAAGGATGGCAAAGGCAGCAGCATCGCGAAACCCCGAAGCAGCCGCAGGCACCATTGCCTCCACCAATCCCAGCAAAAAGCCGGCCAACATTGTCCCTGGTAAACTGCCGAGGCCCCCCAGAACAATCACCGCTAACCCCTTGAGGCCAAAGATCACCCCAAACTGTGGTCCTGTAATCCCAACACTCAAGGCGATGAGGGTGCCAGCAACAGCAGCCAAAGCACTGCTAACAAAAAATGTCACTTGAATAATGCGATCGCCATCAATGCCCAGCAATGTGGCGGCAGTTGGATTTTCAGCCACGGCCTGCAATCCTTTCCCCATGCGCGTCCCTTTCACCCAATAGGTCAGGGCAATCATCAAAACCACGGCCACGGCAAAGATAATCAATTGGCTAGTGCGCAGGGTAATGTCCCCCCATTGCAGGGTAAGGGGCAATCCACCCCAGAGTTGATCGGGATAGGTATAGACTTCGGCACCCACTAAATACTGGATCAAGTTGGTGAGGAAAACGGCAGCGCCAAGACTGGCCACCACCGTCAAGAGGGTATCGGTGCCCTGCTGCCGCAACGGTCGAAAGACAATCCAGTCAATGCCCACCCCCAACAGCCCACAGCCAAGGGCACTCAAGGCCAAGGCCGGGGCAAAGGGCAAGGCAACGGGAAGCTGCCCATTGGCCAACAGGCCATTAAAGCCAAAGCGTCCTCCCAAGAGGGCATAGGTGAGATAAGCCCCAAGGGCAAAAACAGCGCCGTGAGCAAAGTTAATGATGCCCAAAATCGAGAAGACAAGGGTATAGCCGAGGGCAAAAATGGCATAAACACTCCCTGTGGCTAGTCCATCCACAAGGACTTGCAAGGCGTTGGTTACCACCTACGATCCTTCCACTAGGGCACGATAATCCGCTGCTGAGAGGAGTCCCGTAGGGAGGGTACTGACTTGCACCTTCACCAACCACCCCTCACCATAGGGATCTGCGGCAATTTGCTCAGGGTTGTCAATGACGGCTTGATTAACGGCAATGACGGTTCCCCCAAGGGGCGCATAGAGATCCTCAACGGCCTTGACCGATTCAATTGTGCCAAAGCGTTCGCCGGGTTCTAGGGCATCGCCAACGGCAGGCAACTCGACAAAGACGATATCCCCCAGTTGATCCACAGCAAAGGCACTAATGCCGAGGGTAGCCGTGTCGCCCTCAAGGCGCAGGTACTCATGGCTGTCAAGATATTGCAGGTCCTCAGGATAGGTGAGTGTCATAGTAGATTCCAATCCATCAGGGGCGATCGCTGGCACGGGCAAGGCGCACCGCTGTTACAAAGGCCACTAAACCAAGGGGTGCACTGAGGAGCAAAATTACGGTGGTGGGCACAGTTCCCAACTGGGCTTCCCCAGAGCTCAGTTCAAAAATGCAACCCACTGTGGCGATCGCTGCCACACAGGCCCCCACTAAGTATAGATAACTTTTGGCCACAGACCATGCTCCTCAGGGTTAGGCAGCAATGGGACGCACAGCACTGGCGGTAAACCCATGCTCCTTGAGTTCATGGCGCAGCAGCGCTTGGTTTTCCACGCGATCGACAAACATCACCCCCGTTAGGTGATCAATTTCATGCTGGATCGCACGGGCAAGCAACCCACCCGCCATGATCACTTGGGGACGACCCCACTCATCTTTGTAGGAGACCTCCACCATGGCCGGACGACGCACCTCTAGGTACACCCCAGGAATACTGAGGCAGCCCTCTTGGCAAACCTCCAGTTCTTCACTGAAGTCCTTAATGACCGGGTTAATCATCACCAAGGGCTCCGCTTCAGGGTCATCGGGATGAATATCGATGACGAGAATTTGCTTATTGATGCCCACCTGCGGTGCCGCTAAGCCAATGCCATCGGCACTGTACATCGTTTGGAGCATTTTCCGCGCAATATCGCGGATACTGTCATCCACTTTACTGACCCGTTTGGCGGGTTGACGGAGCACGCGATCGCCCAAATAGTGCAGTTGTAGGGGCGGATTTTTTAACTTTTTCTTTTCGACAGCCAGAGATGCAGCCATAGGACACGCCGAGTTAACACAAAAAATAACAAAGTTTAATCCCCTTTTAGCCTAACGAATTTTCAAGGCTCTAGGCTACTTTTCCGTCGAGGCGCTGCTGACACTGGGCAAGAGGCGTTGTTGCTCCTCAAGGGCAGCTTTATAGCGTTCCACATCCTGCTCAAGGTGGGCAATTTGTTCATCGCGGGCTTCCATTTCCACCCGAATTGTAAAGAGGCGCTGTACCTGTACCCAGACGTTAAAGACCCAGGCAAAGACGGCACCAATGCCCATCGCTATAATGAGTTCAATGCACAATGGCGCTTGAATGACTTTCCCTTCAAAGAACTTGATACTAACGGGTTCAGTATTTTGAATACTAAAGAGAACTAAGCCCAAGCCAATGACAAATATCATCAAGAAGTTCAGTTGTCGCATAGGGCATCCTGTAGCCAATCTAGTCATAGATAGAGATTGTCGCATCGGGCATCTTGCCAGCGACCAACAATCTTGGGTTCATCATACCACTGTAGTTAGTCCTCAATCACCGAGTGACTGATTTCTACTGCTTGGACATCAATGGTGCCGGGGGGAGCGAGTCGTTGAAACTGGCGATCGCGTACCATCAGCATTTCGCCACAGGCAGGGCATTGGGTCTGGGTATTATTCAAACTGCTAAATTCAAAGCCACACACTGGACAAGCCGCCGTCACCAACTGCCAGCGCAACCAAAGTTGCAAGCCCGCAAAAAGGAGCACCGGCGTCAACATTAAGATTAAGAACAGCACCAGAAAGGATTGCACTAACCAGCCTAGCCCCAGTAGCCCCAGCAACCAAGTAACCAGCAACACACTGAACCAAAAACGTAGGGTGGGGTTTAGGGTAAATCTTAGGGACATTGGCTTCCCTCCAAGGGCATTGTCGCTATTCTAGCGTAGTCGCGGGTGTATCCTAAGAAGCAGGCCTGCTGTCCAGCTATGGTAATGCCCTATACTCTCCATGCCGAACGTACTCGCGTTGAGGTAATCCCAGAGCGCGGTGGCCTCATTAGTCGCTGGCAGTGGCAAGGCCATGAGCTGCTGTACTTAGATCGGGAGCGCTTTGCCAACCCTCAGTTCAGCGTGCGCGGCGGTATTCCCCTCCTGTTTCCTATTTGTGGCAATTTGCCCGAGGATGCATTTCACGACAATGGCCAAACCTACCACCTCAAGCAGCACGGCTTTGCCCGGGACTTGCCATGGCAGGTGCTCGATCAGCGGCAACATGTCTTGAAACTGGGATTGCAAGATACCCCAGCCACGCGCCAAGTCTATCCCTTTGCCTTTCATCTGACCTTAACCTATACCCTTGCTGCTGATGCCTTGGCGATCGCCCTTGAGGTGGCTAACCCCGGTGACATCCCCTTGCCCTTTAGCTTTGGCTTGCATCCCTACTTTGCCGTTGCTGACAAGCACCAATTGCAGTTCGACTTGCCGATCCATGCCATGGTGGATCAAAAAACCCAACAACCCCTGACCTTTAGCGGCACGTTTGACTGGAGTGCAGCAGAACTCGATTGGGCCTGTCGCCCGCTCACGGGTCAAGTGGCTCGCGTCTTTGACCTGCAACAACAGTACTGCCTGACGCTCCGCTACGATACAGCGTTTACAACCCTCGTCTTTTGGACGGTTCAGGGGAAACCCTACTACTGTCTAGAGCCTTGGACTGCCCCCCGCAATGCATTGAATACGGGGGTGGATCTACTGCACGTGCCACCCCAGAAGCACCTGACCCTTGGCGTTGAGATTGCTGTTGCTCCCCTTTAGGGAGAAAATAAGAAAGTTTTCACACATGCGACCATGTACCCCGATTTTCAGACTTTTTGTCAGCTTGCCGAGCAGGGTAACTTTATCCCCCTCTATGAGGAGTGGGTGGCGGATATGGATACACCTGTGTCGGCTTGGTATCGGGTCTGTCGCGATCGCCCCTACAACTTTTTGCTCGAGTCCGTCGAGGGAGGCGAACAACTGGCCCGCTACAGTCTCCTCAGTTGTGATCCCCTGTGGGTACTGGAAACCCGCGGCAACCAAACCACCCAAACCCATCGCGATGGGTCAGTTACCAGGTTTACCGGCAATCCCTTCACCATTTTGGCCAACTGCCTTGCACCCTATCAGCCGGTGAAGCTAGCGCAACTGCCGGGGGGCATTGGTGGTCTTTTTGGTTTTTGGGGCTATGAACTGATTCAGTGGATTGAGCCACGGGTTCCCATTCATCCTGCCACGGCAAGGGATTTGCCTGACGGGGTGTGGATGCAGGTGGATCAAATCCTGATTTTTGATCAGGTGAAGCGAAAAATCTGGGCGGTGGTCTATGCCGATACCCGTGAGACGGACTTGAAAACAGCCTATACCCACGCGAGCGATCGCCTAGAGCGGCTTTTGCGTAAACTGCAAACCCGTATTCCCCCTGAGGCCACTCAGCTCCATTGGCAACCCAGTCGTCAGATCCCCAGTTACACTAGCAACATTACCTCCGAAGCCTTCCGTACCAATGTGGCGCGCGCTAAGGACTATATTCGTGCGGGGGATATTTTCCAAGTCGTTCTCTCCCAACGCCTCAGTGCCACCTACCGCGGCGATCCCTTTGCCCTCTATCGCTCCTTGCGCCTGATTAACCCTTCCCCCTACATGGCCTACTTTCAATTTGGCACGTGGCAGATCATTGGCTCTAGTCCAGAGGTCATGGTTAAAGCCGAGCACCATCCTGAAAACGCTGGCTCTCTCCTTGCGACTGTGCGTCCTATTGCCGGTACTCGCCAGCGGGGGCACACCTACACCGAAGATCAGCAGCTTGCCGCAGAACTCCTTGCCGATACCAAAGAAGTGGCCGAACACGTCATGCTGGTTGATTTGGGGCGCAATGATTTGGGGCGCGTGTGTCGTCAGGGGAGTGTCAGCGTTGAAGCCTTTATGGTGATTGAGCGCTATTCCCATGTCATGCACATTGTCAGTAATGTGGTGGGTGAACTATTGCCTGATAAAACGGCATGGGACTTACTCCAAGCCTGTTTCCCCGCTGGTACAGTCAGTGGTGCCCCCAAAATTCGTGCCATGGAAATTATCTATGAATTGGAGGGTTGCCGCCGTGGCCCCTACTCCGGTGCCTATGGTTACTATGACTTTGAAGGTCAACTCAATACAGCGATCGCCATTCGCACAATGGTGGTGCAACCCCTGACGGACCATCAACATCTGATTCATGTGCAAGCGGGTGCTGGTATTGTTGCCGACTCCGATCCGCAGCGGGAATACGAAGAAACCCTCAACAAAGCACGGGGGCTGTTGGAAGCGATTTCTGCCCTGACAACAAAACCTTAACCCAATCTTGAACCAAGGATTATCTCATCTTTACGTTAGCCCCTTAGCCTAGTAAAGAGTTTTAGCGAACGTTACCCAGAACCCAAACCCTGGGAATGTTGGCAGAACAACCCATCTCTCAGGCACACACCTAAGGGCTGGTTCCTTTGCTCGAGGTTCTACCGCCATGGCAAACGTCTCCACCGCTGCAGTCACTCCTCCTGTGGATGGACGCTGGCGCTCCTCCTTGCGGGTGCACACGTTTAGCAGCGGGGACAGCATCTGGATGGAGCCAGAACGCATTTGGCTAGTGAGCCGCGGTGTCGTCCTCTTGAATCTGCTGCACCCCGATGGTGAAGAGGTGGTGGTGGGACTGGCTACACCAGGTACTGCTTTTGGTTTACCGTTGACCAGTTTAATGGCCTACCAAGCCAAGGCCCTTTCCAAGACAGAACTGATGCTCTTTACGCTGGTGGAGGTGGAATCCTCGCCCAACTTGACCCAAAGCCTTGTACGGGGTCTAGCTCGTCGCCTACGGCAAGCGGAAGGTCTCTTAGGAATTACTAGTCATCGCCGCATTGAGGAGCGATTACGCCATTTACTGCTGCTGTTAAAGCAAGAAATTGGTGAACCTCATCCCCTGGGTACACGCTACCGTGTCCGCCTCACCCATCAGCAACTGGCAACCGCCATCGGTACGAGTCGGGTGACCATGACCCGCCTTCTGGGCAAGCTGCGGCAGGAACGTTGGCTCACCTACGATCGCGATCGCCACATTATCCTCACCCACGCCCCTGGGATTTAAGGGCATTCCTGTCCAAATTTAGCCCCCCTAGAACAGGGGGTCACTTTCTAGTGTAAATTTTTGTAACCACTTGCCTTCATAATACCAAAAGTGTTAAATTAGATACAGAAATAAATCGTTCATCTTCGCTAGAGCGCACCTGAAAACTTGGGTGAGCAGCGAAGACGGAAGTAGGGCAGTTGTCCCGAAGGAACGCGCCTCAGTTGACACAAACCACCTAGCAGATAATTTGGGGCGATGACTATGAAAACCACACTTACCTATCGCGGCGTTCAATACGATTACGTTCCTCCGGCAGTACTCACCGAAGCAACCGATGTGGTGGCCAAATATCGGGGTTGGAATTACCACTGTACCCACGCAGTGAATCCCCCGGCTCAACCAGTGCGGGATCTCATCTATCGCGGCGTGGCCTATCGTACTGGTCAAGCAGAAGCCGTGAATACGACGGCAACTGCTGCTGCCAACACAGCCTCTGAAGTGAATATGCCAGCGCTTGATCTCAATCAACTGTCGCGGGTTATTCTCACCTATCACCACCAGGTGATCAAAAACCGCGAACAATCCCTCCTGACACGGATGATTGCCCAAATGGGATTACCTGCGGCTGCAGGTCACTATTGGAACCAAATTCAAGGCAAAATTAAACCCCATATTTGGACAAGCTACGATCGCAGTCCTGCCACAATGAGCTAGTCCACGGACGTGATTGTCCTCTCTCAAGACTGATTCGTGATTACCCTCGCATTGGAGTTTTCTCTAGTGCGAGTTTTTTATTTCAGCGAGTGACGTAACAGTTGTTTTCAGGCTAACATAGGCATTCAATATCTAGGTCAAGGTCAATCTCTGACAAGTCCTCTGGATCCACTAAATGGTTTTTCAGGGATGTATTTTTCAGGAATATAGAGGATTGTTTTGAATGTTTGGTTGCATGGTTGCGACTTTGCGCGGTTCGTCGGTTGACCGTCGATAATGTGGCCTTCTCGATGCGGACACTTTCTTTGAGGGCGTTTGGGTTGATATGTTCTAGAAAGAAGTTGACTGTTTCCTGCTTCACCCAGCCATTGAGGACAGCCAAGGCCCCAAAGCGATAGCTAGCTTGCCACTGCTCCTTGAGAATTTGATTAATCTGCTCTTCCGTTAATAAACCGGCCTTTTTCAGGTAAAAACCAATAGGATGTTTTTGTTTATCTTGAGCCAGTTTTGGCCACTCTTCTACAAAAAAGTCAATTGTTTCTTGGGATAGCCAACCATGAAGGGCAAGAATTTCACCAAGACGCACTTTGGTATAAATCCCTTGCTCTATTAGGGCAACTTGGAGCTGACCAGGTGTAATTAACCCAGCCTTCAGTAGGAGTTCTCCAATTCTCATGGCTATTGCTGCTGGTAGAATTCATTGCTCAAACAATCTAGGTATACTACAGGGTCAGCTTTTTTACATACGTTATAGCTATATATTTATTTATGCAATCCATAGAACCTGCTTCAGAAAATTGCTGTTGTTTTTTTTTGAGGAATTGTACTATATTTCCTATCCCTGTAGTATGCCCACAGCACAGGGGTAAACTTTCGGGGAGTTCCCGTTCTTAATAAATCTTAATAAAGTTATTTTCACAATACATACCGATAGAGTTATGAGGGTAGAGTTGGAACTTTTCGCCTAACGCTCATCGACTAGATTGGGCCAGCGATCGCGCCTCTGTCAAACATGTGCCGCCCGCAGTTGTTAAAACGTATAGAGAGGCATCCTCAAGCTCCAAAATTAGGTGGGTATTCGCGCTGGGCTGGATGACCTCCGTGAGTCCTAGATACAACCAGAGACAAAACTCGTGTTGGACTTGGTAAAAGTGGCTGCTCAAATGGGAACGGTGGGTCAACTAATCCGCCAAGGGGCGATCGCTAACCAACAAAAACAAACCCGTGCCCTCGCAGTCCTCACAGCAATGGCAGAAAATCTAGAACACTATCGCCAAGCCCTCCAGGAGTGGGGCGAGTCCTTTCCCTTTAATGCGGCTGAACCCCTTGAGTCGCTGACGGTAAAGCACACTGTACCCCCTGCCCCAAGGGCGCACACGATTTTTGCTACCGATGGTTCGCAAATTGCCCCCAGTCACCACGAAATTGCCTATTGTTACTTGATCAATGTGGGACGGGTGGCGATCGCCTACGGTCAAAGCCAGCGCCCTCATTTAGATAGCGTACCGCAGTTGGTATATGACCCCGATGAATTGGAGCGATCGCGGGGCTGGGGACTCACCATAGAGGATTGGTTACGTTACCGCCGCACCCAAGCGGAAATGCTTGCCCTTGTTGAACTCCTTCACACTCAACATGCGAAAGCCCCCAGCTTAGCCCTCGTGGATGGTTCACTCATTTTCTGGGCATGGGAATCCCTGCCGTCAATGGTGCGCGAGGAATTGTTGAGGCCAATCTTAGCTGCTTGGGATCAATTGCGAGCGAAGCGAGTCCCCCTGGTGGGGTATGTCAGTGCCTCCCGCAGTCATGAAACGGTGAATTTTCTGCGCTTGGGGGTTTGTCCCTACCCTGAACCCAACTGTGCCCTCCACTGTGGTCAGGGCAGTTCAACTGTCCTCGAGGTCACGCGCGATCGCCCCCCTTGTCACGTCTTTGATGCCCTGCGGGATGTGCTCCTCTGGCAAGCCCACTTAGCACCGCAACAGCATAGTTCCCTCTGGCGTAGCCGCAGCCGCATTTTGGAGCACTACGGCGCACATCACATCTACGTTGCCTACCTCCACGGTGGCTCGGAGGTGGTGCGTTTGGAAGTTCCCCAATGGGTAGCCCAGGATGCAGACCTATGGCAACGGGCGGTCTCGTTGACGGCAGCACAAATTCAAAAAGGCCGGGGTTACCCTGTGGCCTTGGCAGAAGCCCACAATTTAGCCGTTGTGCGCGGCAGCGATCGCCAGCGCTTTTTTGCTTTACTAGAGCGGGAGCTGATTAAGGCAGGACACTGGCATGTGGCGCCTTCCCCCAAAGAGCAACGCAAACGCCAAAGTATTGTCTAGGTGGCTGCTGTTTGTTGGTTTAGGCATCGCGGGTTGGGGAACGCAGTTGGCGCTACCACCAGTGAGTGGATGGTTCCTAGCCTTTGTGGGGATTGTCCCCCTGTGGTGGCAGTGTCAGGTTTTAGCGCCGCTGTGGGCAGCGATCGCTGGGCTGTGTTGGGGTTGGGGGTTCTATGGCAGTAGCCTAGTCTGGGTGTGGGATTTGCATCCCCTCACCTGGATTGGCATTGACCCAGTGCCCAGTTGGCTGATCTCGCGCGGGATTTGGCTGTGTCTCAGCAGTTGGGGAGCAGTTCTGAGTGGGAGTTGGGCGTTGTTGATGGCGCGCTATGGGGTGCGGCGATCCGCGCCTTGGCAACTCCTGTGGGGTGTCACCCTGTGGTGTGCCCTTGAAGCCCTCTGGAGCCATTCACCGCTGTGGTGGATTAGTTTATCCCTGACCCAAAGCCCAGGGGGACTCGTTCAACTGGGTCGTCTGGCGGGGCCAACCACAATCACCGCAGTCGTCATGACGGTGAATGGCCTCGTCACCCTGAGTCTGCGGCAGCAAAAATGGGCAAGGGTAGGGCTGGCTATGACGCTGGTGGCAGCGATCGCCCTGAATGGGGTTCTCAGTGTTAGGGTAATGGCGGATCGCGGGGAACCGCTGCGGGTGGGTTTGATCCAAGGCAATATCCCCACACGGGAAAAGCTAACTCCAGAGGGTATTCGCCGCGCCTGGCAAGTCTATTTGCAGGGCTATCACCAACTGGTCAGTTGGGGCGTTGATGCCGTCTTGACCCCAGAGGGGGCCCTGCCTATTCTCTGGCAACCGCAGCAAATGAATCCCATCACTGAGGCGGTGCGGGAGGCGGGTGTGCCCCTGTGGTTAGGAACATTTATGGAGACGGCGGGGGGGTCTCATCAGGTGCTCCTGAGCCTCGATGGCAACGGTGAGATTGACAGTCACTATGGAAAAGTGAATCTTGTCCCATTGGGGGAATATATTCCCCCTTGGTTGGGGGGGGTGGTGCAGCGGTTATCCACGTTGCGATCGCCCCTGATTCCCGGAGATCCTGAGCAGGTCTTTACCACCCCTTGGGGGAATGCGGTTGTCCTGATTTGCTTTGAATCCGCCTTTTCCCACCGCAGTCGCTGGCAACTGGTTCATGGGGGGCAGTTTATCCTCAGTGTTGCCAACGATGATCCCTACCATCGCCAACTCATGACCCAGCACCACGGCCATGATGTGTTGCGCGCCGTCGAAGGCGATCGCTGGCTAGTGCGCTGCACCAATACGGGCCTTTCCGCTGTGATTGCGCCTACGGGGGAAACCCTGTGGCTCTCAAAGGCCGACGAGTTTGTGATTTATGCCGCAACGATTTTCCGGCGGCAGACCGAGACCCTCTACACCCGCTACGGGGATTGGTTGCTCCCCCTCTTACTGGGGATGCTTAGCTTATCCGTTCTTCGACAACGAGGGTGGCACTGACCCATTCACCGCGATCGCCATAGGTACGAATGAGGCGCTGCCGCTGACCCTCTGCCCACAGCCAACCCACCTCAACAAAGAAGGGCTGCCGAAAGGACACCTGTAGGGGCGTGAGGCTAGAGGTGCCATCGGGGAGCAGTACAAGCTGCTTAGGTTGATCCGTGTCGCTAAACAGGAGCCGTGAACCAGTAATCGTGGCCGTTGTTTTCACCTCGTGGTCGGGGGTTTGCAGCCGTTGGTAGAGCCGATCGCCCTCGCGCCAAAGGCTAAGCTGGGTGGGAGTTTCCGTGGGCGATCGCCAGTCGGCATAGACGGTGTAGGCGGTGCCGCGCCACTCGCCAAGGAGCTGATCCACAGTTAAGGGCGGACGTTCCACGGCATTACTGTGGGCACGAAACTCCCGAATCAAGGTCATGGACTGTAACTGCTGATTTTTGTTAAAGAGCTGCACAAACCGCAGTCGGCGATCGCCCATAACAAAGCCATACTCTGCGCCAAACTCAGCAAAGGGGGCCACCTGCAACGATCCCTTAGAAAATGCCCCCGTTGCGAAAAACACATTTTGGCGGCCAATGGTACTGTACTCTTGGACCGTTTCACTAGTGGGGGGCTGATCGAGGCCATTGCCAAAGCGTCGTAGTTCAAAACGCACCCGCTGGCCATCGGCAGTCTCGGCAAGGATCAAAATAGAAGGCACCGAGGCCCCCAGTTCCCCCGTCGGGCTGACCGCCGTAAAGGAGCCCTGCCATTCCCCAAGGTTTTTGCGAAAATTGTCCCAGTTTGTTGTCATGGATACCCGTCGCTGCTGTGGGTTACCCCCATGGTATAGAAAAATCAGTACAGCCGTTGAGATTCTGCACCTTGCAAATTGGGGGCGATCGCCAGCACTCAGAAAAAACTTTGATAGGATGGGGAGTGTCAGGGCGCTGACAAACGATTGCCATTGGGAGACCTGTGCATGACCACCGACCTCTTTAACTCAGGGGCTGGTCGCATTTTAATTGTCGATGATACCCCCGAAAATGTTGAAGTTTTAACAACCCTGCTGCAACTGGAAGGCTACGATGTGCGTGGCGCCATCAGCGGCCAAATGGCACTCATGGGTATTGAAGCAGAACCTCCAGATGTCATCTTGCTGGACATCATGATGCCCGATATGGATGGCTATGAGCTCTGTCAAACCCTCAAGCAAAATCCCAAGACCAAGCATATCCCCATTATTTTCATTAGTGCCTTGGATGATGTATTTGACAAGGTCAAGGCCTTTGAAATAGGTGGCGCTGACTACATCACCAAACCCTTTCAGCAGGCGGAAGTGCTGGCACGGGTGAAAAATCAGTTGACGATCGCCCTCCTACAGCGGAAGCTACGGCAAAAGAATGCTCTCTTGCAAAAGCAAAACCAGCAGTTGCAGGAAATTGCAGAAGAGCGCCGTGAATTGGTGGCCTCACTGCAAGCAGCGCAAGAACAGTATCGCCAAATGTTTGAGGAGGCGGTGGTGGGAATTTACCAAAGTTCTCCCGAGGGGGTTTACTTCAAAGTGAACAATGCCCTAGCGCGCATCTATGGCTATGCCGATGCTGAAGACTGGTTAGCGGATATTGAGCACCACAACCAACGCCCCTACGTGGATGACAGCAGTTGGCAGAAGTTCCAGCAACAAATTCAAAGCCGGGGCGTCGTGCGCAATTTAGTTTCCAAGGTGTATCGTGCTGACCAAACAATCACCACCATCTGCGAATGCGCTCGCCCTGTCAAAAGTGAGGACGGCCAACTCCTGTACTATGAGGGCTTTGTCTTTGAACTGCCCACCCGCAATCCATGAAGCAAACCCTAACCGCACTCTTGGGGGAGGCTGCTGTTCATCCTATTGCTGAATTGGGCGATCGCGCCCCCCACCTGCGTCCCTATCTGCCTGAGCATGCCCTGCTGGTGACTCCCCCCACCCCAGAAGCCGGGGCAGAGGTGATTGCCTGTGCCCAACGGCAAGGCTGGCGAGTACTGCCCATTGGAGCAGGAACAAAACTCAACTGGCTCGGCAACATCCCCCAGGCAGATCTTTTGCTGCGGACAACGGCGTGGCACAGGCTCATTGATCATGCGGCTGCCGATATGACCGTCACCACCCAAGTCGGCATCCCCTGGCAACGCCTTCAGCAACAACTGGCAACGGCAGGGCAATGGATTGCGGCAGACCCTCTCTTTCAGGAAACGGCTACCCTTGGCGGCTGCTTGGCCACCTGCAGTAATGGTACCCTGCGCCAGCGCTACGGGTCATGGCGCGATCAGTTATTGGGGGTCAAGTTCATTCGCAGTGATGGCCAAATCGTCAAAGCTGGGGGGCGAGTGGTGAAAAATGTTGCTGGCTATGACCTGATGAAGCTGCTCATCGGTAGCTATGGCACGCTGGGAATCCTCACAGAAGTGACGTTGCGGGTCTATCCCCTGCCGGATGCGGTACAAATTTGGCAGTTGCGGGGAGAGGTCTCTGCCTTGGCCAGTGGATTGGCGGCCCTTTTAAGGAGTTCCCTGGCGCCGGCGCGCTGTGTGCTGCGCCTTGAAGGAACGGGGGCACTCTTCCTGGCACTGGAGTTTCATACGCTGCGGGAAGTGTTGGCTTCGGGCACCTTGGGCGATCGCCTCAGTCAGATTGCCCAGACCCATGATCTGCAACTGGAAGCTGCCGCCCCCCTAGGCATGACCCTCAACCCCACCCCCGATCAAGTGATTCTCAAAATCGGCGTGCCATTGCAGGAGATGTTGCCCACCCTCAGCCAGCTTCAACAGTTGGCAAGGGAATTGGCCTGCGAGTGCCGCGGCGAAATGAGTGCAGGGGTCGGTTATGCCTATCTCCACGGACAGGAGGATAATCTCCGTCAACTCATTCTCAGGCTACGCCAAGGCTTACCCCGGGGCTATGTCACCCTCTTAGCTGCACCCCTCAGCCTCAAGGGGCAACTGGATCCTTGGGACTATCGCGGCAACGCCCTTGAATTGATGCGGAATCTTAAGCAACAATTGGATGCAAAGGGTGTCTTTGGCACTGGGGTTTTTGTCGGCAATCTCTAGACAAGTTTCAATACTGACGAATGACTGCAACTGATCCTGTGGCTGACCCGCCCGATCCACACCTGATTGATGCCTGTGTCCACTGCGGGTTTTGCCTCTCGACTTGTCCCAGTTATCGGGTCCTGGGCACAGAAATGGATTCCCCCCGTGGCCGTATCTACCTCATGGATGCGATTAATGAGGGGCAAGTGCAACTGGCGGCGGTCGCCCAGCACTTTGATTCCTGTTTGGGCTGCTTGGCCTGTGTCACCACCTGTCCCTCGGGAGTTGAGTACGATAAGCTGATTGCTGCCACTCGGGTTCAAGTGCAGCGTCATTATCAGCGTCCTGCGGGCGATCGCTGGCTGCGGCAGTTGATTTTCCAAACGCTGCCCTATCCCCAACGGCTGCGGGCCCTCCTGTTGCCCCTGTGGCTCTACCAAAAATTGGGCTTAGCGGCTCTTGAAAAGCGCCTGGGACTCCTCAAACGGCTACTGCCTAAGTCCCTAGCGGCCATGTATCAAATGCTGCCCTCCCTTTCGGCAAAAACATTTCGCGATCGCTCTCCTGAGGTGGTACCTGCCCAAGGGAAAAAGCGGGGCCGCGTGGGGGTGATTCTCGGTTGTGTACAACGGCTCTTTTTGCCTGAAGTCAATGACGCCACAATCGCCGTCTTAAGTGCCAATGGCTTTGAGGTGGTGCTGCCACGCCAACAGGGCTGCTGCGGTGCCCTACCCCATCACCAGGGGGAACAGAAGCAGGCGCAAACCCTTGCTCACCAAATGATTGACTGTTTTAGTGCCGCTAAGGTGGATGCCATTTTAATCAATGCCTCGGGTTGTGGCCATACCCTCAAGGAATACCATCACCTATTGGCGGCTGACCCCGAGTATCGCGATCGCGCCCGCGAGTTTGTGGAAAAGGTTGAGGATGTACAGGTCTTTTTGATCAAGCAGGGGTTGATAACGCCCTTACACCCCTTGGGTGATCGCCCTCTCAGGTTGGTCTATCAAGATGCCTGCCACATGATCCACGGGCAAAAAATCCGCCTTGAGCCGCGGCAACTGCTCCGCCAAATTCCCCAAGTGCAACTGCGAGAACCCCTGGATGCGGCGCTGTGCTGTGGCAGTGCCGGAGTTTACAACATTCTCCAACCGGATGTGGCGGCGGAATTGGGACGACAAAAGGTGCGCAACCTACTAAATACGCACCCAGATGTGATTGTCTCAGCCAATGTGGGCTGCACGGTCCAGTTGCGGCAGTATCTGCAAGAGCAAGGCAGCTCCGTGCCCATTTACCACCCCATGCAACTGTTAGACTTGGCCATTCGCGGTGAGCCGCTTCCCTCCTAGGCAATGTCTGGGGGGGCACTGAGGATTGAGCGGACTTGAGCCAGTAACGATTGCCGCCCCACTTCCCAGGCTCGCTCCCCGTCTGCCTCCAGGATCATCAGGCTATCCACTGGCTCTGCGGCCAAGAGTTGAAACAAAAGGGGAATAATTGGCATTGCCACTGGGATCACCTGTTCATCACAGGCCTCTTGGGCCATGGCTTCGCTACCGTAGGCGTGGATAACATTTTTTTGTTGGTGGGGAGGGTGCTGCTCTTCGAGGGTAATCACCTGCCATTGACCATCACGGGTTTGCAGGACGTAGTAAACGGTTTGCCCGTAGCGCTGGGCTTCCTCATAGAGAATGGGGGCGATCGCCTGTACCGCGGCAACGGTTGGCGGGTCATCGGGGGCGTTGGCAATCAGTTCGTCCACTTGCGTCAGTAAATCCACAACGCCTCCTTTGGCAACTCTAGAGAACTATTCCTTAGCCTCAAGGGCATCGATATCAAGGGCACGGGACCCACCTGTACTTAAAATCGTGAGCACTTTCCCCAGTTGATACCACACCAAAAGGGCGGTGGCGATCGTCAGCACAAAGGCAATGATCATACTCAGGCCTGCCCCAAAGCCATAGGTCCACAATCCTGCCATCAGGAAGAGCCAGATGCCAAGGGAAATCCCCAGGTAGGGCAACTGAAGCTGGGGACCGCGCAACTGACTCAGAACGCGAGTGGAGCGACTGCGGTTCCATTCTTGGACGCTCTGCTTGAGGGTGGCCTCAAAGGCTTTACCACTGGTCAAGCCCATAAAAATACCGGCCAGCAGCAAGACAATCGGTGGATCAAACACGGGGTACCTAATCCTTCTTGGACGTCAGGAATGTTGATAACCGCTGCCAACCCTTAGGGGGCCACCACCAAGGAATTGCTGTCCTCTTCTTTACCGAGGGTGTGGGCAACAGAGGCCTTAAGGGCTTCCCATGCCACATCAATCAAGAAGAGCGGACGCAGATCAGACTTGACCAAATTCCAAAGGCGTTGCACCTCTTCGGTGTGGAGACGGTCATCTTCGGTTAACGCTAGCACAATTTGCCGCCGTAGGTACTGCCCCTCCTCAGAAAAGAGATATTGCAAGCCCAAGGTGGCCGTTGGTGCGAGGTTAAAGTGCTGATCCTGGCGAGCGATCGCAATCAAATTTTCCAGCCGCTGCCATTGGAGACGGCCATCCTTAAAGAGGACATCCAGCAGGCGGCGCCGCAATTGGGGGGATTCTCCTTGGAGAAGCCGCCGCGCCACATAGGGATAGCTGACATCAACAATGCGGAAGTTGGGATTGAGGCAGAGGGCAATCCCCTCTTGGGTCACTAGGGAGCGAATGATCAGGGCAAACTTGGCAGGCACGCGGAAGGGGTAGGTATACATCAACTGGGAGAAGCGATCAGTGATCACCTTGAAGTTAAATTCCCGCACACTGGAGCCAATCACCTCTTCAAAGACCGACTCAAGGGCAGGAATAATCGGCCTCATATCAGTTTCCGGAGTCAGAAAGCCCAGTTTGACAAAGTCCGTCCCTAGGGCTTGATAGTCCTTGTTCACCAAGTGAACCACAGCATCCACAAGGGATTCTTTAGTGCTCTCCTCCAGTTGATCCATCATGCCAAAGTCGATGTAGGCTATACGGCCATCGGGGGTGGCAAAGAGGTTCCCGGGATGCGGATCTGCATGGAAAAAGCCAAATTCCAAGAGTTGCCGCAGACCAGAAATCACACCGATACGGATGAGCTCATCGGGATTGACCCCCGCCGCCAGCATGCAATCCGTACGGGTCAGTTTAATGCCATGGATCCACTCCAGGGTGAGCACATGCTCAGTGGTGTATTCCCAATAGATTTTCGGTACTTTGACCGTGGGATCGTCACGGAAGTTGGCGGCAAACTTCTCGGCATTGCGCCCTTCATTGAGGTAATCAATTTCCTCGTAGAGCTTGTGGCCAAATTCATCCACAATGTCCCGTAGGTCGTGGCAGAGGTTAATGGATAGCCAAGGCTTGACCCACTGCACCAAAAGGCGAATCAAGAAGAGATCGCGAGTAATCACGGGCAAGAGATTGGGACGCTGCACCTTGACAGCCACTTCTTCGCCACTGTGGAGTTTGGCTCGATAGACTTGGCCCAGACTGGCAGCGGCCACGGGTTGGGGTGAGAATTCGGCAAAAATATCCCCTAAGTTTAAGTGCAAATCCCGCTCAATGATGGCAATGGCAATCTCGTTGGCAAAGGGGGGCAGCTTGTCCTGAAGGAGCGTGAGTTCTTCGAGGTAGTCGGGACAAATCAAATCGGGGCGAGTGGAGAGGGCTTGGCCGATTTTGATGAAGGTTGGACCTAAACGGATCAGGAGTTTGCGCAGTTGCATTGCCCGTAGGGGACGTTGAGTGTCCTGTTGACCCAGCCACTTGTCCCACTGCAATAGCAGCCAAAATGTTAAGAAAGATACCGAAATGTCAACGAACCGCCAGATGACTTGCCAAGGGTGTCGCCAGTAGTAGCGGGCGATCGCCTCAGGATCGTAACGACGATGACCAGCACTAGGGACAACAGAAACAGGGGCAGTCACAGTTTTTTTCACCTTAATTCTCTGAAACCCAAGTTACTACAAGCGTCTCCCCTTGCCCTGCGTGTTTCCACGGAGTACGTTTGGCAAGAACGTAAGCAACCATGGCAATTATGAGGATTTTATTGATCCCCAGTGCTCGGGGAGCTGATCTTGTTGGGTTTGCTTAAATATAGTATAGAAAACTACACATAAGCCCTGCTAATTAATAAAATTCTTAACAAAAGTTTAAGATTGGAGGTTCCAGCAATTTAGCCATTGGTTGCATCCGGTGGGGCCCCTCGACCTGAATTTCAATAGGTTCGGTGGTGCGGATTTGCCGATAATGGTACCGTAGGGCATCTTCTGATTCACACCCTTCCATGGCCAACAGGATCATTGCCACATCTGTTCTTGAGGAGTTGTTGGCGCGGTTGCCTCACTTGCGATCGCAACTGTATTTCAAGACATCGCTGACGGCGCTCTCCCACGCAATGGAGGATCAGGTTTTGGCCAGTGAGGATGCGCCGATCATTATTGCCTGCTTTCAGCGGGAACGCTTTTATCGCCAAGAAGCCCATCGCTACCAGCGTATTGCCACAAAGTCCCACCATGTCTACGTTTTGGCTGCCCCCGAAACCGAGTTTACAAGCTGCTCGCGGGACTACGAAACCGTTGCCTTTGATCCCAGCGATGCCCTCAGTCAAGAATGGCATTTGACCGTCTTGGGCAAAAATTACAGCACTTGCCTAGTCTGCCGTGAAGTCCAGCGATCGCCCACCCATCGCTTAGATGTGTTGCCGCCGATGGATGCAGCGCGTCGTTTTGAGGGCATTTGGACGTTTGATCGGCAGGTGGCGGCAACAACGGCCGAAATCCTCCTCAACCGTATTTGTGAATACCGCCCTGAACTCAAGGGGAAACTCAGGGACGCTCTAGCATTGGTTGAAGCCTATCGCCAATTGGAGGGGTGCAATCGTGATCCTGCCCCCTTTGTCGATCGCCTAGTTACCTATCTCCAGGCAGGCCAGTACAAGCAAATCAAGGCCTACCGCCAAATTGCCATTCAAGAGCGCAAGGAACGTCTCACCAATGCGATTACCACGGCGATTCGCAACTCCCTCAATCCCACGGAAATTCTGACTCGTGCGGTGGCGGAGCTGGGGGAAGCCCTCAAGGGCGATCGCTGTCTAATTTATCGTTGCCGCAGTACCGATACGCGGGTGCCCATCGAGCACGAGTACACTAGCGGTGCTCTAACCCCCTTGCAGTACCAGTATTGGCCGGTGAGGGAGCACCCCTACACGCAGCAGGCACTGGCCCATCAGCAGGTAATTCAGGTGGATGATGTGGCCGCTGATCCCTACTATGAGGCCACCCGTTTCAAGCCCCTCGATGCCGCCGGCGTCAAAGCCCTCCTACTGGCGCCTGTTCTTTATCGGGGGCGACTTTTGGGCATTGTCGAACTCCACCGAGGCGAACCGCTGCCGTGGCACGATATGGACGCAGAATTAGTGGAGGCGATCGCCACCCAAGTGGGGGTTGCCCTGATTCAGGCAGAGGCCTACGCCGATTTAGAAGAACTCAATGCCCAATTGGAGGCATTAGATCGTACCCGCAGCAATCTAATTGCCATTACGGGTCATGAACTGCGCACGCCCCTTTCGACCATTCAAGTCTGCCTCGAAAGCCTAGCCAGCGAACCTGATATGGATCCAGAACTACGGCAGGTGATGCTGAGTACTGCTCTCGCCGATGCTGAGCGTATGCGGAAACTGATTCAGGACTTCCTCACCCTCTCCCAGTTGGAAAGTGGCCGGGTGCAGTGGCGACCGGAACCGTTGCCCCTACAGGAACTGGTGGATTTGGCCCTCAGTAGTTTGCGCACCCCCAAGGAGCAACTCCCGACAATTCAGACCCTCCTGCCCAAGGAACTGCCCCTTGTGCGAGCCGATGGTGAGTGGTTAGTGGAGGTGCTCTCGAAGTTACTGGACAATGCCTGCAAGTTTACAGAACGGTCGGGTCAAGTCTCCATTGCAGCAAAGCCCCGTCCTGATGGGTTACTAGAAGTGACCATAGCGGATACGGGCCGCGGTATCGAACCAGATCGCTTGGAAACGATTTTTGATCGCTTTTATCAGGAGGAGGGGGCACTGCGGCGCTCTGCGGGTGGTACGGGATTGGGTCTAGCGATCTGTCGCCAGATTATTACCAATTTGGGGGGGCAAATTTGGGCGGAGTCGGCGGGGCGCGATCGCGGTAGTCAGTTCCACTTTACAATTCCCATTGCTGAGAGTTTTTAGATCATGAGCGCTTCGGCGAGCCACCAGTTCCGCCCTCTACCCATCCGCTCAGCGGCGCGAGGATGTTACGAGCGACAACAACGAATGGGCCGCCCGTCATGAGCCAATCTTTTGCCGATACTGCCATTGACATTTTGATTGAGTTAGCGGAGCGGGGGGAAATTGACCCCTGGGATATTCAAGTCGTTGATGTCTGCGATCGCTGTTTGGCGGAGTTGGCACGGCGGGGGGAACCCAATCTCAGTGAATCGGGGCAAGCCTTTTTGTATGCAGCGATGTTGGTGCTCCTCAAAAGCGATCGCCTCGTGGCCGTTACTGAACCTTCACCACCAGCAGAAGGCGAGGAGCCCCCAGAAATTGCTGAAAACCAGTCCTCTGGGGTTTTGCCCCCTGCCCTAGAGCAGCATTTGCATCGTCGTCCCGTGGCGCCCCCACAACAATGGCGCCGCCTCACCCTTGAAGAACTCATTGGCCACCTGAAAACGATGGCGCTTCAGAGCGATCGCACAAAGGTACTGCGGCCTCATCAACCTCGGCAGCGTCCCCGTCCCACCACCCTCAAGGCCATTACCCAACTGGCTCACCAAGAAAACCTCACGGAGATGGCTAGGGACGTGGAAAGCCTTCTCAGGGAAATGGCCCCCGAAGGTACATGGCTCGACTTCCAAAAGTTGTTGCAGCGCAAGCCCGATGCTGTGGGCGTCTTTTGGGCACTGCTGTTTCTCGCTGCCCAGTCTAAGGTGGATCTCCAACAAACAGATTTTTATCAACCCCTACAGGTACGGACCTGTTTGCCTGACGCGATTCCCCTAGAAGACCTCGGTTAACGTTCCTCTGGGAGAAATGAAAAGCCCAAGGGTTTCACCCGCAGTAGCGCCTCGCTGAGGGCAGCGTGGAGATGACCGTTGGTGGCTAAAATCCGCCCCGATGTCAGTTGAAAAGGAGATTGATCGTAGGCAGTAACGATGCCCCCAGCTTCACGGACAAGAACGACACCAGCAGCCAAGTCCCAAGGGGACAGACCCCGTTCCCAATAACCATCGAGGCGACCACAGGCAATGTAGGCCAAATCTATGGCTGCTGCGCCGCCTCGCCGTACCCCCTGGGTGAGATGGGTCAAGTAGCAAAACTCAGCGTAGTTATTGTCCTCCGTTTCACGGCGATCGTAGGCAAAACCGGTAACCAAAAGACTGTGACTCAGTTCTGCGGTACTGGAAACGCGAATGGGCTGGCGATCGCGAGTGGCACCGAGGCCTGTTGCAGCCCGAAACAGTTCCCGATGAAAGGGATCATAGACGACACCAATGTGGGGTTCCCCCTCCACTAAGAGAGCCACCGACACAGCACTAAAGGGGTATTGATGGGCATAGTTGGTGGTGCCATCCAGCGGATCAATGGCCCACAGGAATGGATTGTTCGCCAGTCCTGAGAGACCCGATTCCTCCGCTAACACCGCATGATCTGGACAATGGCGACCAATCACATCCAGTACCGCCGCTTCTGACTGGCGATCGGCCACCGTAACGAGGTCACCAGAGCGGCCTTTTTCCTCAATTTCACTTAATTTGCCCCAGTAGTGCTGAAGGACAGCGCCCCCTGCTAGGGCCGCCTCCGTAGCAATTTCTAAGTAACGCTGTCGCTCACTCTCCGGCAGCGGGCAACTCACGGCTAACATAGGTGCTTAATCCTCATCGAGGGGCAGCCCCAACTGTACTCGCCCTTTGCCAAAGTAGCGGCCAAATTGCAGCTCATAGACCTCATCCTCATCTTGGGTTTCCACCTCCAGGTCAGAGCGGGCATAGCTCACACACAAAAGAGCATAGCCTTGGGCTTGCAGGGCTGGTGAGAGTCCCATGGCTTCGGGTTGATAGACATGGCCAGAGAGAATGCGCACAGCGCAGGTGGTACAGGCACCGTTGCGACAGGAAAAGGGCAACTCAAGGCCTTGGCTTTCAGCATGTTGCAGGATATAGCGATCGCTCGGAACAGTAATTGTGTACGTCCGTGGGGGTGGATCCTCTGACTTCAGGGGACGCACATGAATGGTCACAGTATAGGTTTGTGGCGTGCTCATGACTCGCTCTCTTCGCGTGAAAGGGGCTGTCAAAGACCTAGCTTTGTCCCTTAGCTACAATACCGTAATCCCAACCTGCTAATGACAATGCTATGGTAGGAGCGGTTCTATGAGCCCCATTTCTTAGGGAGAGCTAAAGTTATGAGTACCTTAGTGGTCATTGCATTTGATGATGAGTACAAGGCGAACGAAGTATTAATCCAGTTACTAAAACTCCAACGTGAGCATCTCATTGACCTTGAGGATGCTGCTGTTGTCGTGCGCACTAAAGAGGGCAAGGTTAAAATCAACCAGACTCAGGATTTAACCCTCCAGGGTGCCCTGGGTGGTAGCTTTTGGGGGCTATTAATTGGTCTATTGTTCTTCAATCCTCTCTTGGGCTGGGCGGCGGGTCTTGTGGCGGGAGCGATTTCCGGCAAGTTTACCGATATTGGCATTGATGATAACTTCATTAAGGAGTTGGGACAAACCATTGCCCCTGGTAGCTCGGCTATCTTTACATTGGTGCGTCAAGCCACACCTGACAAAGTACTCGAGGAAATTGCTCCCTTTGGCGGTAAAGTCCTGCGCACCTCCCTGTCAAAGGAGGATGAAGCAAAGTTGCAGGAAGCCCTCAACCGAGGCAATACAGCATCCCAAGCACCCGCCCCTAGCGAAGCAACGACCTCTAGTGAAACGACGAACAGTTAGTTTGTTGAGTTTGTCTTTGGTTTAGCTCTCGCTCTAAATTGATTAGGATAATTTTGAGAGGTTCGGCCATGCCCTAGATACAGCCTTTTTCCCAAGGATGGAATCCATTCAACACTGCGAAGACTCGTGTCAGACCACATTACAGTTCCATCATCCCCATTTTAGAAAAGGGCTGTCACTGGGCATTGTGCTCACCCTTAGGGATGCCAATCGGGAGTGTTGGGGAGTGGGAGACAGTGCAGGATCAAACGAAACCAACCGCAGTGATTGCGATCTTCAAGCGCCTTGGCGGGCGATCGCTCCAACTCAATCGCCTAGCCCCCCTTGTTAAAAAACAGGGGCGTACTTGCTTACCTTGGTTGCAACACTGGCCAGTGGCGGCTGGCCTCTCCCTGCTAACCTCCGTGGGTATTTCGGGGCTATCCCTGGGGCTGCTGCTACGGCAACCCACCACCCCCGGCAATTGTGATTTTGTCCTTTGGCCTCTGGCCTCGGCCTCCTTTCGCCTCTACTGCGCCCAACAGGCGGCAGAGCGACACACCCTTGAGGATTTGCTCCATGCCATTGATCTGATTGACGATTTGCCCCGTGATCATCCCCTTGCCCCTGAGATGAATCGCCGCTTAGAGGCGTGGTCCGATCAGGTGTTGGCCTTGGCAGAGGGAGCCTTTCATGGGGGGCAATTAAGTCGGGCGATCGCCTTTGCGCGGCGGATTCCCCGGGATGTCACAGCCTACGCCAAGGTGGAAGAACGCATTCAGCGCTGGCAGGAAATTTGGCAAAAGGGAGAAGCAATCTACCGCCGTGCTGAAGCGGCGTTGAAAAACCTGCAATGGCGGGAAGCCTTTCAAATCTCGCTCCAGTTGCAATTTGTTGAGTGTCGTTACTGGGCGCAGGAGCAGTTTGGTGCCTTTAATGAGCGGATTATCCGTGCCCAACGGGAAGATCGGCAGTTAGATGAAGCCCGTGCCCTCATGGCGCAGGGGGGAGCCGATAACTTGGCCGCTGCTATTGCAATTGTGCGGCGAATTCCCACTACCAGTGATATTTACCCCGGTGCGCGGCGATTGCTTAATGAATTGGGTGAGCGACTCTTAGAATTGGCGATCGCTGCCTTAAATCGCTATGAGCCCCAAGAAGCGCGGCGAATTGCCGGTTTGATTCCCCAAGACGTCAGGGATGCCCGCGCTGCCGAGGATGTGGGGAAGTTGGCAGCAGCAGAAGAGTTTGCTCAAACAGGCATGGGGGAAGATATTGATCGAGCGATCGCCCAAGCACGGACCATTACCCCAGAACGCCCCCTCTACTTTGAAGCTCAACAGGCCATTCGACGCTGGCAAACCGATCTAACGGTGTTACAAACCTTAGCAGAAGCCCAAACCATTGCCCGTGGTGGCACGCTGGACCGCCTTTACCTTGCGATTAACAAACTCAACATTCCTCTGGCGGATGCGAGTCCCTATCGCCAAAGCCAAATCCGCGATCAGCGACGGCTGTGGCAACGTCAAATCGAGATTGCTGAGGATCAACCCCTGATTGACCGAGCCAATATCCTTGCCCGCCAAGGTACCCCTGAAGCCCTGTTGCAAGCTCGCCAACTGCTGGAGCAAATTCGTCCCCAGCGTGCCCTCTATGAAACGGCTCAGAATCGCCTCAAAGAACTCTTTTTCCCCGTTGCAACTGAAGCAGTGAGCTGGCAGCTTGATCCGGAGATGGCTCGCCTGAATGAAGCCCAGCGCCGTGCCCAAGGGGGTCGCGATCGCGACTTTGCCGCTGCCATTGCCATTGCTCAAACCATTTCCCCCAACTCCAGTGTCTATGCCACCGCCAACCAGTTGATCATGGAGTGGGGCAACAACATCCTAGAGCAGGCACGCTATTGGGTGGGGCGGGACAACCAGCAGGCGATCGCCACCGCCGAACTCATCCCCCCCACCCACCCCCTCTACCCGGAGGCAAGGGAATTAATCCGTATTTGGCAAGAGGTAGAACCCCAGAAGCCCTTTTAAGAGTGTTTACTGCTTCGGGGGCGCTTCCACGAGCCGCACCTTTTGGGCCAGACCAATCCCTTGCAGTGCTCGAATTGTGATCCACGTAATATCAAATTCCCACCATTGGAGACCGTGGCGTGCCGAATGGGGATAGGTGTGGTGATTGTTGTGCCAGCCTTCGCCAAACGTAAGCAGGGCAACCCACCAACAATTTGTGGAGCGATCGCCCGATTCAAAGGTGCGGTAGCCAAACTTGTGGGTCGCACTATTCACAAACCAAGTCAGGTGATACACCAGCACAAGACGGACAAAGATGCCCCAGACCACAAAGGGCAATCCACCCCACAAATACAGCAAGACCCCTAGAACCCCTTGAATGGGCAGAAACTGCTGATTCAAAAAGCGATAAACAGGGTCAGTGTTAATGTCCTTGGTCAGGCGTTCCACCTCTGCCTTAGCAGGCACTTCTTGGAGCATCCAACCCATGTGCGACCACCAAAACCCCTTTTGGGAATTGTGCTGATCCAGCTCTTGATCGGAGTGGAGGTGGTGATTGCGGTGGAGACCCACCCATTCAATGATGCCACCCTCACAGGCCAAGGTACCGCAAAAGACAAAAAAGTATTCCAGCCATTTCGGACATTGGAAACTACGATGAGTGACAAGACGATGCCATCCCAGGGTAATCCCCAAACCGCCAGAGACCCAGTAGAGGACAAAACAGAGGAGCACTGCCGACCATGAAAACGTTCCAGGCACAAACACCAGCAACGCTCCCAAATGGACAATGGCCATAAAAAAAATCACCCCCCAGTTGGGACGCAGGGGGCGCGAAGGCAATGAAGAAACAGATGTCATAAAACTCTCGAACACATTGACAAGCCCTAGATAAGGGGAAGCCCTGCAGGCTACTCTACTAGGGCAGAAGCAGCTGTAAACGCTTTCTTAATTAGACCTCAAGAAAAGGATTTCGTGAATAGCCTATATTGAACAAGCAAAACAGCCAGCCACTCTTTCCATCATGACGGAGATTGCAGAGCACGTCAAGTGAAAAATCGGCTGAACAATTGGAGGTGCAGCTCCCTAGGAGGCCACTGGCCTCAAGACCCACTAGTCCTAGCTGATTTTGGTTGTATTAAAATTTGTCAATATGCTATAAATTTCCGTGAAATCACTGAGAAGGAAATAGCTCCCGTGGTCTACACTGATGCATAGGTGGAAGAAATCAATAGAGGCTTGTCTGGAGTAAATTCTTACTACTTCGGTAACTTATTCGAATAAGCCCCTCTTATTTTACAACACCTAGGAAGCAACACGCTAGTTTAATTTACAAAAGTTTACACTGTCCGTGTTTTTTTACTGCATTTGAGGTTTAGGAGTATGCTGCTCACACCCATGACCCGCTACTACATTCGCCGTCTGCTTGCAGAACGCGCTGAATCCCTTGGCCTAAACGTGAGTGGGAGCGACAGCGAAGCCTTTGCCGAGCAGTTGTCGCGCTTAGAATCCTTAGCTGCAACTAGGTCGGCGGAAATTGATCTGATTGTGCGGATGCACCAAACCCTCAGCCGCAGTGGCCAAACCTACAATAGCTACCTCGCCAATCTGGAGCAGAAGCTCTTTGCTTTGATGGGTCTGGGGGGACAACCTCAAGAAGACCTCAGCGACATCACCCTACCTCAGCTTGACAGCGTGGAAGAGCCAGCAGCTAAAGTCCTCACCCTAGCGGAAGTTCTCGAACACTTTAACAAAATTGGCGATATTGCCCAGAAATACCTTGGCAAGATGATTGTGGCTAACTATTGGCGAGGCACTCGTCCCTACAGCAGTTGGTTTGCTGACTTTACAGTGACCAATGAGGGTCGGGTCGTTTATCGGTCGTACCAATCCAGCCGGGATATTTACCCCAGTAGGGAACAAATTGAGCATTTAGACAATTGGTTGGCTGCTTTTGTTCGGCAGTGTCAGCGAGTCCTTCCCCAATTTACCAAGCAACTGCAAAAAGCAGGAATTGCCGAAATTAGCTTAGCTGCTAGCGCTCCATGACCGTCGAAGAAACAGCCATTCGCAGCCCCCTTGCCAACGCATACCCAGTCCTGCGGCTTTTCTTGGCCGTTCTCTGGGTAGGGTTGATTGTCTATAGTTTTGGTTTTGCGCCCCCCGATCAACCGCAAACGCTGACACTCATTCAACGGCTAGCTACTGGCAACTGGCAGGGCATTAACCCCCTAATTGTTAGTCTCTTTAATTTGATGGGTGTGTGGCCACTGATTTATACCGCATTACTGGTGGTGGATGGCCAAGGACAGCGATTTCCGGCGTGGCCATTTGCTGCTTTTAGTTTTGTCGTGGGTGCCTTTGCCCTGTTGCCCTATTTGATCCTGCGACAGCCTGCACCCCTCTTCACAGCAGAACTCAATAGGGGGGTACGTCTTTGGGAATCGCGGATCACTGGAATTGGGATTTTTCTATTGGCGATCGTCTTGCTGAGCTATGGCTTGTTTGCCGGCGACTGGCAAGACTTTTGGCAGCAGTGGCACAGCAGCCGCTTTATTCATGTGATGACCCTTGACTTTTGCCTACTGTCGTTACTCTTGCCCGTGCTGCTTGTGGATGACTGGCAACGGCGAGGGCTAGAAAAGTCACCGTGGCGATGGTGGAGTCTTGTCCCCTTTGTAGGAGCATTGGGTTACTTACTTTTGCGTCCCCCCTTAATTCTCTCGAAAAAAAGTGTGGCATGATACAAAAAAATACCCCTGAATTGGTTTTACTGATCTGTCAATGCTGAACTCTAAACCCAGAGCGAGATTGGCTGCTGTTGAGAGAGTTGCATTGTTGGGGGAATATTAGTGCCGACAGGACCCTATGCGATCGCTACACTATCCATTGAATCACCTTGGATTGATAGACGACTCATGAACAAAGACGGACCCTTAGCACCAGTCTTTCGCCACATGGCCAGTGGCCTGTTTCCCTCCACAACTGAAACCTACGAACGCGGGAAAACCATTTTCTTTCCGGGCGACCCAGCGGAAAAGGTCTACTTTCTCCTCAAGGGGGCTGTGAAGCTCTCACGGGTGTATGAAGCAGGGGAGGAAATTACGGTGGCGCTGCTGCGGGAAAATACGGTATTTGGAGTATTGTCGCTCATTACGGGCACCCGCTCCGATCGCTTTTACCATGCGGTGGCATTTACGAATGTGGAGCTATTGGCCGTTCCCATCGAGCAGGTGGAAAAGGCAATGCACGAGGATCCCGATTTGCCAATGTTTATGATTCAAGGTCTCTCATCGCGGATCCTACAAACGGAGATGATGATTGAAACCCTTGCCCACCGCGATATGGGATCCCGCTTGGTGAGCTTTCTGCTGATTCTCTGCCGTGACTTTGGCATTCCCACGAGTGCGGGAGTAACTGTCGATTTGAAGCTTTCCCATCAGGCGATCGCTGAGGCCATTGGTTCGACACGGGTAACTGTGACTCGCCTATTGGGGGAACTCCGCGATCAAAAAATGATCTCAATTCACAAGAAGAAAATCACGGTGCATAATCCGCTGATGTTGAGCCAGCAGTTTACCTAGGGGTGAGAGGCCAGCACCAGTTGGCCATAGTCCAGTTTAATGAGGCGATCGGCAACATCAAAATAGCGATCGTCATGGCTAATAACAAACACCGTTTTGCCTTGGGCTTTGAGTTCTGGTAGGAGTTGGCGGTAGAAAATATCGCGAAACATGGGATCTTGATCCGCTGCCCATTCATCAAAAAGGTAGGCAGGGCGATCGTCGAGATAGGCCAGCAACAACGCCAAACGCTTGCGCTCCCCTTGAGAGAGGGAAGTTGTTGAAAAGCGATTACCTTCTAGGCGAACTTTGTGACTGAGGCGCAGTTTTTCAAGGTAATGTGGGATGAGGGCTAGGCGCTCTGGAGATTCAATTCCCAACAGGGAGTCAAAGAGGTAAAAGTCACTAAAGACAGCGACAAAGTGTTGCCGATACCATTCGTAGTCCTGAAGCTGCAAACAGTGATCATCCACCCAAATTTCCCCCTGATCGGGAATGTAGAGTCCTGTAATAATTTTGGCGAGGGTCGATTTGCCGCTGCCATTACCACCGACAATAAAGACCAGTTCTCCGGCCTCAATGGTCAAACTTAAGGGGCCTAGGGTAAAGGTGGCGGGTTCATCCTCATGGCTACCGCGGTACTGATGGCAAATCTGCCGTAGAGAGAGGGTTTTCCAACCCAAGGGAGGAAGCTCACCCCTATTATTGATATCTTGGCGCGGATCCCCAAGGCTGAGTTGCAGGGATTCCACTTTCTTGAGGGCAACGCTGGCACGGCTAAACACGGGAATGGCATCAATCACCTGTTGCATTGGCAGCATGAGGTAAATAATTGTGAGGACATAGCCTGAGAGAACCGTGGGTGTGGCTCCCAGCAAATGGGGCAGTGTAAAGAGAAAAAAGCCAATCGTCACAAACAATAGCAACTGCCCCCAACTGGCAGCAATGGCAAAGACCATGTACCCTAGTTCATTTTGCTGCCGTGTTTTTTGAGCTGTGGGTGTCAATTCCCCATAGAAGAAGGCGAGCCGCCGTTGCCGATTGAGCTTGAGTTCTTTGTTGCCCTCGGTGAGTGTCCGAAAGTGGTGAAAAAGGTGATCCTGTTGCTGCCGCGCCTGCTCTAGGAATTTTTTTGCTCTGCCCGCTAGAAATAAGTAGCTGCCAGTACCAATGACAATTAAGGCGACAAGGGCAAAAAAGAGGGGCGGCGACAACCAACCCATGTAAATAAGACAGCCAATCACAATGGCAATGGCATTAAAAAGATTGGGCAACACGGAAAAGGAACGGGAGACGGCATCCACATCCTCTGTCAGCGTTGCCAGCAGCTGGGGATGACCAATGGTTTCTAACTGGCGTAGGGGTGAAGCGAGAATCTGGCGACTGAGGAGGAGGCGCATTTCATAAACCGCCTGTTGGGCAGCCCGCACCAGCAGCACTTGGGAGCTAAAGTGGGTCAACAGCAGGAGTGTACCAAGGAGAATAAACCCCCAAGGCAAGAGGCGTTGGAGGGCAGGGGTTTTCTGCAGGGTGGCATTAATGAGGGCAATGAGCGCAGCTGTGCTGCCACCGTTGAGCAGCCCGGCGATCGCTGCTGCAACAATCGTCGGCCAGGCGGCTTCCAGGAGAATCTGAAACAGCTTCACGAATCTGTGGTCTCATCAGGGTTAGGGGCGGATGCAGGCTCTTCGAGATTCAAGTTAGGAATAAAACTGGGGCGATCGGCATTTTCCCAACCGGGGGGACGCTTGGAGTTGTACCATGCAATGAGGCCAATGCTCACGGCAGCAATTAAACCCAGCAGCAACACCCCATAAAAGGGGAGGAAGTTACCTGCACCGACGGTAAAGCCAATTGCCAATGACCCCATTATTTTCCTCGTCAATATTGAGAAATATTTAGAACATAGAACACCACTATAACAATCCTAGCGCTGCTTTGAGAATGCTGAGGGGCGAAGCGGTCTAGGGTACATTAAAATTAAAATGATGGGGGGTGACTCCACCTGGGACAGAGAATTTCTCCTGACCTTTGAAGACCTGTGAACACCTCTGAACGATGAGCGATCGCGCCCTTCGACCGGCCCTTGTCGCTGCTGTGAAGCCTGGCTCCATTGCTGCGGAGTTGGGATTTGAACCCGGTGATGCTTTGGTGGCCATTAATGGCGATCGCCCCCGCGATCTAATTGACTACCGCTTTTTGTGTGCCGATGAATACCTCACTCTTGAAGTACTGGGCAAGGACGGCCAAACCTACATTCTCGAAATCGAAAAAGAGATTGACGAAGATTTAGGCCTAGAATTTACCACTGCCCTCTTTGATGGCCTAATGCAGTGTAACAATCGCTGCCCCTTTTGTTTTATTGATCAACAACCGCCTGGCAAACGGGAAAGCCTGTATATTAAGGACGACGACTACCGCCTAAGTTTTCTCTATGGCAGTTATATTACCCTCACCAACCTCCTCCCCTCAGAGTGGCAGCGCATTGCCCGCTTGCGCCTTTCCCCCCTTTACATTTCTGTCCATGCTACAGTGCCCAGCATCCGCCAACGCCTACTGAAAAATCCCCGCGCCGGAGAGATTCTGCAACAGATTCGCTGGTTTCAGGAACAGCGGCTGCAACTCCATGCTCAAGTTGTTGTTTGTCCGGGCATTAATGATGGCGAGTGCCTAGAGCAAACACTGCGAGATTTAGCCCAGTTCTATGATCCTGATTGGCCCACAGTCCTCTCAGTGGCGGTCGTGCCCGTGGGTCTGACCCGCTTTCGTCCTGCTGAGGATGAACTCACCCCCGTCACCCCCGATCATGCCCAAGCGGTGATTCAACGGGTACAGGCTTTGCAGCAGCAATTTGAACGGCAGTGGCAAACCCCCTTTGCTTGGCTGGCGGATGAATGGTTCTTGATGGCTGGGTGGCCGTTACCGCCAGCGGCCCACTATCAGGACTATCCACAACTAAGCAATGGAGTGGGCACAATTCGCCTGTTCCTAGAAGAGTTTGACCTTCACGCCCCACAGCTCCCTCAACGCCTACCACAGCCGCGGCATCTCAGTTGGGTGGTCGGCAATACGGTGGAACAGGCTTTTGAACCGTTAGTGGCACGCCTAAATCAGATTGAGAACTTGCGCCTTGATCTTTATGCCTTGGCCAGTGACTATTGGGGACAGCGGCTGTCAGTGACAGGGCTACTGACCGGCCATGATTTGATTTATCACCTGCAGGGCAAGCCCCTCGGCGATCGCCTGCTCCTGCCCAGTCTCATGCTCAAGCACGATGCAGCCGTTTTTCTCGATGATGTGCCTTTAGCCACTGTCGAGGAGGCTCTCGGGGTACCCATTCAAGTGGTCTCTGGCGGTGCAGCAGGAATTATTGCCGCTTGTACCTGTCCTTAAAGTCACTGATCTTGCCCCTTGGGATCCACGGGACCTATAATGGCTGGATGCTGTCCGCTGCACACTCAACGCTATGATTGCCACCTCATCCCGTCCGGTTCGCATTGGTTCCCGCAAAAGTCAACTGGCTCTTGTGCAAACGGAATGGGTACAGGCGCAACTGCAAACCCACCATCGCGATCGCGCCTTTGAAGTGGTGACAATGACAACCCAAGGGGACAATATCCTGGATGTTGCCCTGGCAAAAATTGGCGATAAGGGACTCTTTACCAAAGAGCTAGAGCTTTCAATGCTGCGGGGCGAAACTGATTTGGCTGTCCATTCCCTGAAGGATTTACCCACTCAGTTGCCTGACGGCTTGGTTTTGGCTGCGATTACCGAACGGGAAGACCCCGCGGATGCCCTCGTTTTAGGTGCAAAGTGGACAGGACACACCATTGATACCCTCCCCGAAGGTACAGTCATTGGTACCTCGTCATTGCGACGCTTGGCCCAACTACGCCACTACTATCCCCATCTCACTTTCAAGGATGTACGGGGCAACCTAAATACCCGCCTCGCCAAATTGGATGCGGGGGAATACGATGCCCTGATTTTGGCGGTAGCTGGTCTGCGGCGTTTGGGGTTTGGCGATCGCATCAGCCAAGTCTTGCCAGCAACGGTATCCCTCTATGCCGTTGGTCAGGGCGCTTTGGGTATTGAATGCCGCGCCGAGGATGCCGACATTTTGGCTTTGGTGAAAACCCTTGAACATCCGGAGACAACAGCCCGTTGCCTAGCGGAGCGCGCCTTCCTGCGGCAATTAGAGGGGGGTTGCCAAGTTCCCATTGGCGTTCACACAGTGATTGAAAATGGTCAACTGACCTTAACAGGGCTAGTGGCAAGTCTAGATGGCCAACGCCTTGTGAAAGACAGTCTCACAGGAGACGTGGCCACAGCGGAAGAACTGGGCACTCGCTTGGCCTTGAAACTCCGTGAACAGGGTGCTTCCGAGATTTTAGAAGAAATTTTCGCTACAGTCCGCCCTGAACGCTAAGCTAGCCCTACCATGGACTGCCAACCATTGTAAAGGCGGCCCAGTAATAGGGATGACTCAGGGGGCGATCGCCCGCTCCTTGACTAACCGCTTCTGGTAATGGAATCTTGCCGCGAGTCGTTAGCAGCCCATTATCCTGGAGGCGGATTTCACCCCGAAGCATCGCTAACTGAGCTTCTCGTAGAGCCTCTGCCTTAATCGGTGCGGTGTTCAACTGATTGTAGAAACCACTCATCAGTGCCAGTGTCCCTTCATCACTGACATACCATAGACTGGCAAGAACTGACTTTACCCCCGCCTGTACGGCAAGGCCTGCAAACCCCAACTCCGCATCTAAATCTCCGACTGCTGTGCGGCAGGCACTAAGGGTCAACAGTTCCGCTAGCGGGCGGTCAAGTCGTAGTTGCCGCAGTTGTACAAGATTCAATCGCCCATCGCGAAAAGCAATGTAGGAATTTTCGGGAGCCCCCGGTTGAAACTCAGCGTGGGTGGCCAAGTGTATCACAGGATAGATGCCTTGACGGCGCTGCTGTTCAAAATTGGCAACCGTGAAGGCCTCATTGAGAAAAGCCCGGCCGCCGCCTAAATTCTCGACAATTTGGCTCACCTCCACGGGCACAGCGGGCAAAGGGGACTGATCCAGAAATTCCGATGCCCCCATAGCCAGGATGCGCTCCCGCTGAATACTGCGGTAACGGGTATCCGTCAGTCTCAGACTGGGCACCAAAGCCATGCTAAAGCGCTCCACTAAAAAGCCCTTGCCATCATGGAGCGCCGCCACGGGAATTCCCCGCATACCACTGTCAAGGACAAAGACCAGGGTTTCAATGCCTTGGGCATCTAACTGAGGACGCAAGGGCGCGATCAGCCATTGGTAGAGTTGCTGGGCAGCAGGGAGGTAGGTGCGGCTATTCACCAAGCGTGGGTCACGCACATTATTTGTAAACTGCTCCACAGTTTTTAGAAGTTGCTCACGTCTCACACCCTTCACTGGGGTATAGAGTGGCTCTCCTTGGGGCGTCACCATCATCAAATCCAGTTGATCTAGCCGTGCCAAAGTGTAAAGGACGGCTGGTTTCTTCCCTGTCTGCTTCGCAATTTCATTCAGGGCTTTTTGCAGATCCTCAATGGATAATTCACCCACACCGCAGGTACGACCAAGGTAACTCGTAACCTGTTCACAGCCTCGCTGGTCTAAAAGGGCAAGGGCAAAGCTGAGGTCGTTATTATCCAGTGCAATTTCTATCTCTGGTGTTAAGAGAATTGGAGATGCCTCAGGGGGCACTTCTACCGGTGCATTGGTAACAGGAGAAAGCACTTGTAAGAGTGGACTCCCTTCCTCTTCAGAAAGCGGGGAAGTAGTTGAGCCTCTATTTTCAAAACGGATATTCCCAACTTCTACTAGCCCTGATAACGTCCTTGGTGGTGAAATAATGGAATTGACCGATTGAATAGCGCCTGCTGTTCCATTGAGATCAGGATTCCCAACTAAGAAGGGTGTGTCATTATTGATAAAGATATTGACCGAGCGGCCAAATATGCTGGTGGGAGCACCATTGAGATTAAATGTGCTTAAACCACGCAGTGAGTTTTCTGCATAGATGTCAACCCCACCCGTTCCAGCGTTAATCCAGTTGAAACTAATATTACCCCCTCTGAGGTTAACGTCTCCACCACTAGTGGCTAAGCTGCCTAGGGTTAAATTGCCGCTAGGTATGGCCCTATTAGTCAACAGCCCCCGCAGTGTTAAGCTGCCATTGAGAATTGAATCTATCGTACTTTCAAAGGTTTGAATGGGAAAGTCACCGGTTTGTGCCAAGAAACTACCACCATTGGTAAAAATATTACCTGTGGTGATATTGGGAGCAAAGAGGCTGACACTACCACCACTCCCAGCAGTGTTAATGCTTCCAGTTGTCAATTGCCCCCGATAGGCCACAGCGTCGAAGTTGCCGCCACGAGTTGTAACAATTCCCGTTGTAATACCTGTTATCGAGTCAAGGTAAACAAAACCACCATTACTGTTGATATTACCAGTTGAAATACTTGCTGACGAGGAAAAGATAGCGATCGCTCCCCCTGCACTGAGTAAGTCACCAAGAGTAATGTTATTACCAGAAACCACACGAATGATCCCGTCACTTTGGGTAACTTGTAAGTTGCCAGCAATAATGTTAGATGTCGAGCGTAAATTAATGCCTGAACTAGTGATCACATTGTTCAATTGAGTATTTCCAGTAGTATTGATGTTTAGACTTTTAGTGTTAATTATTCCTGAAACTGTTGTTTGCCCGCCGGAGGTGATACTCAATGGATAATTACCATTGATATTTCCAGTGAAGCTAATATTTCCTCCTGAAAAACTTGTTGAGTTCAAGAGGATGGTGTTACCACGGAATTCGATGTTGCCAGCAGATGCATTGGCTATTCCTCCAAGGGAAATCGTACCTCCACTACTCTGTAAGCTGATACTTCCTCCTGATGTGCTCAGGACATTGCCACTAGAGGGAAGAAGGATACTGCCACTGGCTTGGAGAGTAATATCTGTGCCATTCGTTTGTATAGGAGTATTAGCATTAATATTTGCTGCACTGATATTAATTGGATTATTTAGAGATGAGGAATTTGTAATTAAGTTCCCTGCTTCTAGAATCAGACTTCCTGCAAGAGAGATAGGCGCTTCGATAACAATGTTATTATTAGCTCTTAGGGTGAGTGAGTTTGTCGAGCTACTTGAAACCGGAGTTAGCACATAAATGTCCCCAGGGCTACTTGCGCCACTGGCTGTTGTGACAATAACGTTTGTAGAGCTTAGGGCAGATAAAAGTGTTGCTACACTTAGGAAAGAGGATGATGAAGAGTCAGGGTATGCTTGAAAGCGCAAAAAACCAGGAATGCTACTATCAGTACCAATATACGAATTGGAAGGCGAGGTGTCGATATAGATATCTGTTGGATCAAGTAATAGTGTGCCTGTGTTACCATTGGCGGCAGTGGTGTTGACCGTCCCTTGGAAATTAAGGTACTCTTTGCCAGACACTTCCACAAAACCACCATCTCCCCTGAGGCTACCGCCGCGGGCGCTAATTTGGCCGTAGAAGTGCGTGTTCTCATTTGCCCAGTTGATAACTGTACCGCCATTGCCTTGACTGCGGGCATCAGCATTCAAAGAAGTTCCGCTATTAACGAAAAGATTTGCTGTGTTAAAGCTAGAATCGAGACGGTTGGTGCCGCTTGTTCCGCCTAAATAGTCACCACCAACTAGGATCGTGCCACCCCCTGTCAGTCCCGAGGCTGTGAGTTGAGCATTGAGGAGAGCGACATTACTGCCTTGGCCAGCAATTGTGATTTGGCCACCTGAGCCGGTGTCGCTACTCACATCAATGGTGCCGCCAATGACGGCGGTATTGGTGACCAGCGGAATGTGGGTGCTGTCATGTACCAGACGAATTGTGCCATCAGGGTTGCGAATCACGCTATTGACACTGGGATAGCCATTTCCACCTGTGAGTAAAGTTGGTAGGTCGGTTGGCTGAATGATCCTATCAGCGGGTAATCGCTCCTGAGGAATTTCAAGGCTGAGGAGCATGCCCTCTTGGGAAATACGCACCAGTCCTGATTCAGGGACGGCTACAACATTGACCTTGCCCCCCGGTGCTGTTAAGGTGCCGCTATTGATCACCTGATGTGCCATTAGGGTCAGGGAATGACCCGCATTAACCCTAAGGTTGCCTTCATTAATCAGGATGCCTTTATTGGCAAATTCAAAGCCGATCGGGAAGCCATTGAGTTGGCTGTAGGTGTTTGAACCGTTGAGATCAAAGACACCATTGCCAAAGTGCACGCGCTGCGCTGTTGAGGCATGAAATGCGGCTGGTAGATTCAACTGCGCATTTGGACCAAAGACAATACCCCCAGGATTGAGGAGATAGAGATTGCTGTTGCCCCCTGTCACTTGCAGTAAGCCATTGATATAGCTAGGGTGACCACTATTGACACCAGCAAGAATATTGCGGATTTGGGGGCTAGAAAGAAAGTTGGCAATTTGCCCCTGCTGGACATTGAAGTCGCGGAACAGGTGAAAAAGGTTTTGACCGTCGCCAGAGAGTTGTCCGCCGCCAATGTTGAACTGATTGTTGACGGTTTCTACCGTAGTGCCGGTGGTATTGGGAGCAGGTGTGATTTGCCCAAGTACCGGCGTGGCCAGCAGAGAAAGTACACTCGTAACGCTGATGAAACCGTGGCGGGCTACGGTCCTTAAGAATTGAGGAAGCATATAAATTCTTACAAAAGATAAATTTTTGTAAAAAAATCGAATGCCGAGGATAGTTTGATCCTCAAGAACAATGTTAGCAATGATCAAAGGGGTGTGCTACTTAACAAAGTGACTTCTTTCTGTTGACTTAAGAGTTAAAACAAAGCGCTGAGAACGGAGCGTAATTTGAAGCGGATCGCGATCGCCGTCAAGTTATCGTGGCCATTGACTTGGTTTCCCACATCAATCAGTTTATGGAGCGACTGACTGAGGGGAATGCTAAAGTCGAGCATTGGGAATAAGTGGCTAATAATATGGGTTTCAAGGCAACGATTATCGGATAGACCATCGGAGCAAAGTAAAATAAGGGTGTCTTCTTCAATCTCTAGGTCTGTGACTTCTGGGTGAATCGCCTCATTGTTGCGGGGTCCAAGGGCTTGGGTGAGTTGGTAGGCGTCGGGGCGGCCATAGGCAATTTGCGGTTCAAGTCCCTGTTGAATCAGACGTTGACCGACTTCATGATCTGTGGTGAGTTGTTGCAGTCCTTGGCGTTTGGTGAAGCGGTAGATGCGACTGTCGCCGACATGAGCAAGGCGAAGATGGTAATTATGAAGCAGGGCCATGACAAGTGTTGTACCCATGCGACCACTGCCCGTTTTTGCTTTTTGATCATTGGTGGCAAAAATGACCTCGTTGGCGCGGTAAATGGCGTTGCGTACCTCCTCAGCACTGGGCAGTTCTCCCTGCCACGGCCAAGTCTGCTCGAAGTATTCATGAACGGTTTTAGTGGCTAAGGAGCTAGCGACTTCTCCTTCGGCGTGGCCGCCCATGCCATCACAAAGCACATAAACCCCTTGAACCTCTAGTTGTTGACCGTTGGGGGTTATGCGCACCTGCTGCCGATGATTGATGAGATAGAAATCCTCGTTGTGGTGGCGATCGCGCCCAGTATCAGTGTGAGCAGCAACGTCCACTTGAACCAGTTGTCGTGGTAGGAGGGCAGTTGGTGCATCCTCAATAGCGGTGTGGTCCTCTTCTGCTGATTCTGGTGAGAGGCTGATGTCTGGCAGTTCATCAGTTAGATCGCCTGTACTTTCGCCTGTTTCCTCCTCAGACAGGGGTTCACTGCGCAAGGTGGAGGCAAGGGAGTCAAGCAACATCTGAATGTCTGAGATTTTCTCCAGAGGAGCCGTACTCAAGGAGACCAACAGGGGCATGAAAACAGCTTGGCGGCGACTAGAGGCATGGGCAAATAACTCTTGCCAGACGCTAACGAGGCTAGGGGGCGGCGTGGGTCGCTCAAAAGTTTCCCCTAAGGGCAAAGTGAAGTCCAGTTGATGCAGCCACAATTGAGCGTCTGGTTTGACGGCTAAGTTTCTGACTGTCAGCAAGGAATAATGGCAATGCCACGGTTCTAAAGTTTTCCAGAGGTCAATCATGTCCTCTAGGTACTGGAAGATCTGCTCATCGGCAATGTTGTCATCTTGCCAAACATCTTGCAAAGGGCGCGCAGTGTGATTGTAGTCGAGAATAATGCCATGGCAATAATTGACTGGTAAGTTGCTTGTGGAAACAGTATCTAGCCACGCATCGTGAATGGCTGGAATGGTTTCGGGGTAAACAAGGTGTAGGGCAAGGTAGGCGATCGCCACCGCGCTGAGGTCAGGGTATTGCGCTTGCAAATGGGGAATGACCACCGTAGGGTCAAGAATATTGAGTCCCTGTGCCCAGTCCTGAGCCGTTTCCCGAAGGTTTTCTAAGAGCGTCGGCTCCTCAGGCTGGAGATCCTGCACCAATTGAGGCAAGTCACAGGCGTAGCGGTAATCCCAGCGTTGGTAGCGGTGCTGTGGGTCAAAAAAGGCGGCAGCATTGGGAGGATTGGTGTCCTGCTCAAACACAGTTCCCTCAGAGGTGTGGTTGGGGGCAGCCAAAATGGGATGGTCAGGATAGGCAGGATAGAGGACGCCCCACCAAAGTTTGAGGTTTTGATCAGTTTGAGCGGTAGGCATTAGAGCACTGAGCCAGCAAAGACAGGACAGCGACGATCGGGTATCCCCTATTGTATAATCATCGCCCTGGGACAGACCTTTTCTACGTCTTGCTGCTGTTTTTTATGAGGATTCTTCAGCCATTGCCATCAAAGGGAATGATTTTGGCAACAAGGCTGAGGACATCCGACTTGGCACGGGTTGATGCAAACGGATTAATCGGGCCAAGGTTGACTTCAGTTGAGTGCGCGGCACAATCACATCAACAAAGCCACACTTTTGGACAAATTCGGCAGTTTGGAAGTCATCGGGGAGTTTTTCCCGCAGCGTTTGCTCAATGACCCGCCGCCCGGCAAAGGCGATCGTTGCTTTTGGCTCGGCAATAATAATATCCCCCAACATAGCAAAGCTAGCGGTCACGCCCCCAGCAGTGGGATGGGTCAAGATGGGAATATAGAGCAGACCAGCACTGCGATGACGCTCAAGGGCAGCAGCAGTTTTGGCCATTTGCATCAAGCTGAGCATCCCTTCCTGCATGCGAGCACCGCCAGAAGCACAGACAATCACTAAGGGAATATGCTCCCAAGTAGCTCGCTCAATTAGGCGGGTGATTTTTTCACCAACGACGCTGCCCATACTACCGCCCATGAAGGCAAAGTCCATCACCCCCAAGGCAACCGGCAGACCTTCGAGTTGGCCCAGCCCAGTTTGTACGGCATCCTTAAGTCCTGTTTTCTCTTGATATTCCCGCAGGCGATCGCTATAGGGCTTGCGATCCTTAAATTGCAGGGGGTCACAACTGACCAAATTTTCATCTAGGGGTCGCCATGTGTGGGGATCAATCAGCTGTTGGATCCGCTCACTGCTGCTGACGCGATGGTGATGGCCACACTCTGGACATACCAGTTGATGGCTATGTAGATCCTTGCTGTAGATCATGACGCCACAGGCTTCGCACTTTGTCCAGAGGCCATCGGCGATCTCCCGCTCTGGCTGCATGGGTGTCAAGGCGGTTTCTTTACGGCGATTTGCAAACCAATCAAATAAAGACATTCTAGAAAATTCCCTTTAACGTTGAGGTCTCAAATAGCGCGTTTGTATGGGTCTCTCCAAAGCGCATCCACTAAGAATAATTACTTATCATCCCACTTTGTTGCATTTTTGCAATATATCGCCCAGATTTGAGAAATGATGCAGGGGTCTGGGGAGAGATCACCGATCCAAGGGGAAGTTCGGTGTCACAATAAGAGGAAGTTAGCAGTTTGCAGCGTAGCACTGGGTTGAATCTTATGTCCATGGTTGCAGTCGTGGTGGCGATCGCCATCTTGGGAATCTTGATTTTTGTCCATGAGTGGGGGCACTTCATCGCTGCCCGCAGCCAAGGCATTCATGTCAACCGCTTTTCCATTGGTTTTGGCCCTATCCTCTGGAAATTTCAGGGCAAAGAGACTGAGTACGCCCTGCGCCTGATTCCTTTGGGGGGCTATGTGGGTTTTCCAGACGATGACCCCAATAGCGGCGTTCCCGCCAACGATCCCAATCTCCTAAGCAACCGTCCAATTTTGGATCGCGCCATTGTCATTAGCGCTGGGGTGATTGCCAATTTGGTCTTTGCCTATTTGCTACTGCTGGTGCAGGTGGGGGTCATGGGCATTAGTCAACCCACGTACCACGAGGGGGTGCTCATTCCTGCCCTTGTTCCTGAAAGTAGCCTTGTGGCCACCCAAGCGGGCATTCAGCCGGGGGACTTGGTTTTAGCGGTGGATGGCCAACCCTTGGGTGCCGATGCCAATAGCTTGCCAAACCTAATGCGAGCTATTCAGCAACATCCGCAGCAACCTCTGACACTGACGATTCAACGTCAAGGGCACATCCAAGAGATTACCGTCACCCCAGAGGTCAGTGAGGAGGGTCAAGCGCGGATTGGCGTTCAACTGGCGCCCCATGCGGACATTCACCGTGAACACACCTTCAACCCAATTAAATTAGTCACGGCAGCAGCGGCGGAGTTTCAGCGGGTGATTGTCCTAACCCTAGATGGCTTTCGGGAACTTTTCCAGCATTTTGATCAAGCGGCTCAACAAGTCTCTGGGCCAGTGGCGATCGTTGCAATGGGCGCAGATATTGCCCGTTCAAATGCTGAACAGCTCTTTACCTTTACCGCTTTGATCAGTGTTAACCTTGCGATTATCAACATTCTGCCCTTTCCAGCCCTTGATGGTGGTCAACTGCTGTTCTTGGTGGTAGAAGCGCTGCAGGGTCGTCCCTTACCTAATCGCATCCAAGAGGGCGTGATGCAAACAGGGCTGGTTCTCCTCCTCGGATTGGGAATGTTCCTGATTGTTCGCGACACCGTGAACCTCACGGGCTTGGGTTGGGTGCAGCAACTCTTTTAAGTCCACCTATGGCTATTACCCGTCGCCTCTGCGCCAAGCAACAACGGGCATTGGAAATTCTCACCCGCCTCAAGCGCCTCTATCCCCATGCTACCTGTAGCCTTAACTTTGAAAATCCGCTGCAATTGCTGGTGGCCACCATTCTCTCTGCCCAGTGCACCGATGAGCGGGTAAATCAAGTTACGCCGGCGCTGTTTGCCCGCTATCGCGATGCCGAAGACTTTGCGGCAGCCGACCTGGCAGAGTTGGAACAATACATCAAGTCCACTGGTTTCTATCGCAACAAAGCTCGCCATATTCAAGGCGCCTGTCGCCGCATTGTCGAGGTCTATGGGGGTCAAGTGCCCAAGGTAATGGAAGATTTGCTTTCCCTACCGGGAGTCGCTCGCAAAACGGCCAATGTGGTTCTTGCCCACGGTTATGGCATTTTAGGCGGCGTCACTGTGGATACCCATGTCAAGCGCTTGAGTCGGCGGCTGGGGCTTACCCAAGAAACCGATCCCGTAAAAATTGAGCGGGACTTAATGCGCCTGATCCCCCAGCCCGATTGGGAAAACTGGTCAATTCGCTTGATTTACCATGGCCGTGCAGTGTGCCAAGCCCGTCAACCCCAGTGCGAAAGCTGTGAGCTGATTGATTTGTGTGCTACGGGCAGGAAGCTAATACCAAAGCCATAGGGAGTTGTCGGGTAGCAGTGGGCATTACTGACCCCTAGCCCCCTAAGAACTGGACGTTCCAGTTTCCCAGTATCCGGCTCAAGCTTCCCAAAGCCCCTCTATTAGGAGAAGCCGGCTGTATGAACAGCCTTTACGATACTCATCTACAGCCTCTCTACCTTGCATGTAAGGCTGGTGACCGCACCAGTGGGTATACCCTTAAGCCTAGCTCCCTATCACCTGACACTGGTGAAGTTGCTTCCTCCTGACGGATTCAGCTTTAACCTTGCGGTTCGGGCTACATTGTCGGGAGGGGTTCATACCTGGTCGTTGCCAACCACGCATGCCTCCCTAGGCTACAGTTGGGGGAACAGCTGGTTCCATCCCAGTAGGTTGTACCGGTGGGACAATCATCTGGCTAGCTTTCGCGTTGCAATTAACCTCCGTTCTTGAGTATCTCCTTGACTGCTCCAGAAAGTAGCCGTGATTGCGTTAAATGCAATTGGACTGCTTGATTGACAGGATAATTTGTGATCACCAATTCTGTAATCTTGCCACGCCTTGCCCCATTGCAATTAATGGTACGATTAGCTAGAACTTCATCAATAGCGAAATGGGGAAACTTATACAGAGAGCGCACAATAGCAGTATCGGAATTGGAAACCGTGATGTAAACATTATTTTGGCTTAATGTAATACAAATATCCCGCAAGCGTTCCTGGTCTTGTAACCCAAAGCCATCGGCATAATAGGATGTAAAGTTCGAGGTTTGCGAAATTGGAACATAAGGTGGATCAAAATACACCCAATCGCCTGGTTTGGCTCTCTCTGTCACGGTATCAAATGGCGCGCAGAGGATTTCAACGTTTCGCAAGGCGTGTGACACTGCTAGAAGATTGTCTTTGTCTAGATATTTCGGTGCTTTATACCGTCCAAACGGCACATTAAACTTTCCCTGCCGATTGACTCGATATAAACCATTGTAGCCTGTTTTATTCAGATAAATCATCCTTGCTGCTCGTTCAGACAGGCTCAATTTCCAGGGATCTTTTGCGCGAATTTCGTAGTAGAAATCTTCGCTGTGTGGAAATTCTGATAAAAGAACGATCACTTCTGCAACACGATCACGAATCGCCAGATAAGTGTCTATGAGTTCAGCATTGATGTCTGATAGTATTGCGCGCCGAACCTGATTTTCCCTATAGAGACGAAAGAAGATTGCTCCACTTCCTACGAATGGCTCGTGATACGTATTGAAGTAAACCGGCTTGTGTTCTAACAGTGCATCTGCCAGTTGAGTCTTACCGCCAGCCCATTTCAAAAAAGGTCGTGGAACAGATAAGTCGCCCATTTTACAGTCCAAAATAGAGGCGCAACCAGTCTTCCAGTTCGTCAAACCAGACCACTTTGCCAGTGGACATCAAATAACCCCGCATATTAGTAGAAAAACCTTCGCCATCAATAACTACTATGCCTGGGATAGGCCAATGGGCTATGTCTTGAATGGTAGCGGGAACTTTTTCTTCCGCCGTACCAGGCGTAGCTTGGAATTTGCACTCAACACCCAACCGTTTGCCACTCTTGTCATCGGTGATGACTACATCAATGTATCGTTGTTGTCCCCACAACCTTCTCGCTGCTCTCACCTCAGTTTGTACTCGTAATCCAAGACGTTGAGCAAGAGCAACAACTCGTTGTTTCAATTCATCGCCGCTTTTCGGAGCGGTTCCTTTTCCTGGCATGTGATACTCCTAACCGAAAGATTTCCCCTTTATTTTCTCACTCAAATGTCCTATGTCAGTCAGCATCGATCATCAATTAGGAGAAAGCGCCACCTAACACCTGATTGTCGGGTAGCAGGGGGCATTACTGACCCCTAGCCCCCTAAGAACTGGACGTTCCAGTTTCCCAGTATCCGGCTCAAGCTTCCCAAAGCCCCTCTATTAGGAGAAGCCGGCTGTATGAACGGCCTTCACGATACCCACCTACAGCCTCTTTCACATCGCACTCAGATAATTAGATAAAATAAAATCTTTGTGATCTAGCCCAACGACAACTCTGACCGCAACCACCGGCAAACAGTTTAGCACCCTTGAAACCCCTCCCAAGAGTTTGCCGGTGAGCTGATTGGCCTATTGTGGCGCATTCTAATTGTGGAAAGGGACTGCGGTGGCGATCGCAGAGCCAGACAGTACTGTTAGATCCACCATCAACCATGGGTGGCTGGCCGCAGGATGGATCTGAGTATTGAACCAGGCCCCGATTTGGGCATTGCGGTAACATGACCCACGGTGATATTGAATTGATAAAAACCGACTGTAGGCAGCCTTGGGGGTACCAGAGTTATGGCGGTACAATGGTGGGGGATGGCAAATATTCCAGTTGTGGGATGGAATCGATCCCTCTCCATTGATTTCTATGGGTGTCCAAGGAGTGTCTTTATTGCCTCTTGGCAGGGGCCAAAACGGATAAGTTAGAGGGACGCAACAATTGGCGACGCTGGATGCAGGAACAACAGCCATGATGATTTATCGCCTCAATGCCCTTACGGATAACTACATTTTTTTGCTCCATGATCCGCAAACGGGGACAGCGGCAGTAGTAGATCCGGCAGAGCCAGAGCCTGTCCTTGCCAAATTAGCGGAATTAGGAGCCACCCTAAGGGCAATTTTCAATACCCACCACCACTGGGATCATGTGGGTGCCAATTGTGCCCTGCGATCGCGCTTCCCCGATATTGCAGTCTACGGCAGCAGCGAAGATCAAGGCCGCATTCCAGAGCAAACCGTCTTCCTGAAGGCGGGCGATCGCGTTCCCTTTGGCCAAACTTATTTTGATGTCCTCTTTGTTCCCGGCCATACCCGCGGTCACATTGCCTACTATGCGCCGACAACGGGCGATCTATTTTGCGGTGATACCCTCTTTGGCGGCGGCTGTGGGCGTCTTTTTGAGGGAAGCCCGGCCCAAATGTTAGACTCATTGAATCAACTGCGGCAGCTACCGGAGGAGACGCGGGTCTGGTGTGCCCACGAATATACCCAAAAGAACCTTAGCTTTGCCCTCACCGTCGAAGCGGATAACCCTACCCTGCAAGAGCGCTACGCCCAAGTTTGTCGCGATCGCGCCCAAGGGAAAGCCACGATTCCCAGTACGATTGGCCTTGAAAAGGCAACAAATCCCTTTTTGCGCTGCGAAGTCAGGAGCATTCAGATAGCGGTGGGGGCAACCACACCTCTACAGACTTTTACACGGTTGCGGGGTAAACGGGATCAGTATTGACGTGGTCATGCAGTAATCATTTACCCTACCAGAACGGTAATCTAGTTTTAGATTTCTCTACCGACAAAGCCGCTATGGCAGTTTCCTATCAGAGTCGCTTCTTCACCTTTTGGCGACAGCAATGGCAACGTTGGCAGCAACGGTGGCAGCGCCAACAATGGCAGGTTGAAAGCACCCTCAGTGGCACACTTCAGGTCATCGGCTCAATTCTGGCACAATTTTGGCAGCGGCGAGTTCTGCAACTGCTGGGTACGGTCTCCCAAATGGGTCAACGCCTCCTGCCGAAACCCACAGCGGCACCCCCTGCCGATGAAGCCCTGTTAACTGTAATGGCTGCTCTCTCCCCCACAGCAGGAGAGGATCAATCTTGGCTAGTGGCGATTGCCCCGATTGCTCGTCCATTAACTTGGTGGCAGCGCTGGATCGCCCCTTGGCAACGCTGGTTTCAATCCCCGTCGAAGACATTACCCGCAGCGGACGCGCCCTTGGCACAGCGGCCACCTTTTTACCTGGCCTGCGATCGCGCCGCAAAATCCCTATTGCTTGTGGATGAGGCTGCCCGCCCCTTGAAACGCTTCACCCCCACAGAACAGCAGCAAATTGAGGAACACATTGCCTATGCCTTGGCAGTGTACTATCAGCATGTTCGGCAGTGGTATCGGCGACGACATCACTGGCTCTGGGGTTGGTGGGAGCGATCGCTAAAAGCAGGCCCTAACCCACCGTCCTGTTTAGTGGCAACCTTTCTGGGGCAACTTCAGTTCACAGGTACCCATGCAGGGGATTTAGTCCTACCCTCGGCGTCCCCCTTGGCCGCTGCTGTCCGCTGGTTGCGATCGCATCTCCCCTCTGGTTGCAAAAAAACGCTTTCCCAAGTGCAGGTACAGGGGATTGCTACCCTCTTAGAAACGCAACAGATGGTGCTCATTGGCACCGATAACACTATCCTGTACACCCTCAGCCCTGCCCAACAGGCGCAGGCGCTAGCTTGGATTGAACGCCATCTTCATCCCTTCAAGCTGCCCTTCCAAGACTGGCTGAGTCAACTCTCCTACTGGTTAGGAGGATTCCAACCCCCTGCGGTAGCAGCTGTGAATTCGCCCCTATTGGCAGCTACGGATGCTTTGCCAGTCTTTTCTCCCGTGGACACCCTGCTCAGTTTAGGGAGCACCTCGGCGCCAGTAGCTCATTCAGCGCCATCGGAAACTGCGGCCACCCGTATCCATCCGAATCCAGAGCAGTTGATTCTTGATGTGGATGCTGCCCTCATTGGCTATGAACTCCACTGGTTTGAACGGCTACTGCTGTGGTGCGATCGCCTGTTTCTGTGGATAGAGGAACACCTGATGCGCTTGGGGCGTTGGCTCTTGCAGCAGTGGCAGCGCTGGTGGCAGTTCTAACGGCTCTCGATTTGGCGAATTGCCTGCATCATTTGGTTGTAGGATTGCATATCCCCCTGCTGGCGGTAGAGTTCAGCGGCTTGCCGCAGATCAGGTAGGCTGGCCTTGAAATTCTCTTCTAAAAGATATGTCACCCCCCGCAGAGCAAAGGGCATTGGATTTCGCGGGGTCAGCTGGGTCAAGGCCGTCCAACTGGGGCGACTGAGGGCATAGTCCCCCATCATAAAAGCGGCCACTCCCCGCAGCAAATGATAGTCAGTATTCTGGGGATTGGCGGTAATGAGGCGGTCAAATACGGCGATACTACGGCGAAAATCTCCACTGAGAAACAGCGCCAAAGAGTGAATCATTTGCAGATCACTGTTGTTGGGCCTGAGGGCAAGGGCGCGTTCACTCTCTGCAATTGCATTGCCAAAGTTGCCGAGGAGCAAATTCAAAAAGCTACTCACGCCATAGGCTTCGGTGTACTGAGGATTGAGGGCGATCGCCTTGGCAATGTCCGGCTGAATTGTGCCCGGTCGTTCAGCCATAGTGCGCATAAATGTCTCCAGCAAAGGGGTGGGTGGGTTGGGAGGAAAGGCATCCTTGAGGAGCGGGTTGCCCTGGGTGAGACGGCTCAAGTACTTGGTACCCAGTTCTTCACCGAGCTGATCAAAGTCTTGGTTCGGCACAAGGGCAAAAATTTGCGCTACGGCCCGTCCCAGATAGGCTTCACTGTAGTTGGGATTGCGGGCGATCGCTTGGCTGTAGTTTTCAATGGCGGCGGCAAAATTTTTGCGCCGGAAAGCCACCTCAGCGGCAAGGAAATAGTCTGCCGCCTTCATGGAGGCCAGAGCCGGTAGAACCGTGGTTTGCCGCGACGGTGTTGCCAAACCCAGGTAGGTATGAATGGGAATGCCGAGATTAAAGCCGCGTTTAACAAAGACGGTACTAGCGCCACTACCTTCCTGGACAAGGGTAGAAGCTATATCGGCACTGCCATGAATCCCAATTAAACGGCCATTTTCATCGAGGACAGGCCCCCCACTCATCCCTGGCAGCGTGGGGTTACTGTAGACGAGGGCATAACCATCTTGAATCGGACGTGAGGCATTGGCCGTCAGTCGCCCCTCTGTAAATTGATAAATGCCACCCAGAACCGAGGCCTCCTGCGCAGGAAAACCAGCGACAAAAACAGGCATACCCTCCACGGCTTCCCCAGAGTTTCCCAGTGTGGCAAGGGTGTAATCACGGTTGCTTTCAATTTCTAGCGTGGCTAGATCAACACTGGGCAAGCGACGAATTGAGCTGGGTCGCACGGCATAGCGCTGGCCATCAACCGTTTTCACAGTGTACTGGCCGCCCTTTTCAATCACATGGTAAGCGGTGAGGATGACGTAGGTATTGCCATGACGCTGCAATAGGATGCCTGAGCCATGGCTGTTGGCACCTTCAATCAGCACGGTGATCTCTTTGGCGATGCGGGCAACTTCTGTAACGCTGACTGCTTGACTTGGAAAAGGCTGAGCAATGGGGAAGGTGGCGATCGCCATTCCCACCAATAACCACCTGTGCCAGCGCCCCATTGGGATACCTCCAAGCAGACTCTAGCCCCACGATAGCCTATTTCTAAGGAATTCTAGGCAGAGCCAAAGGACAGTTGAACCGCCGTGATTGCCTCCACCAAGGGCGATCGCAACGCAGCGATATACTCTGGCCAGCCAATGAGAATGGGTTGCTGATGGGCCAGGGTGTGTTCCTGTAAACCGGTGGCATCAAAACGCAAGGGATTTCCCTGCAAGTCAGTGCACACCAAGCCTGCCGCTGTTGCCAAAGCCAAGGGGCCTGTGGTATCCCAGAGCTTAACCCGTTGATTTAAGTAGAGGTAGAGTCCTGCCCGTCCTAAAATGACTTCGATCACCTTGAGGCCAAAACTGCCCAGAAAGCGAAATTCCACTTGGGGCAACACCCGATGAATTGCATCGCCGTAGGTACGGTAGTCGCGATAGCCAATCATCATCGGGCAATGGTCTGCACTAGGGGAAGGTGGACAAACGGGTAATAGGGGAACAGGTGGACCACCGCTGCTCATTTGAAAGAGTCCCCAGTCTTTACCGCCGTAGTAAAGATGGTCCAGATTGGGGGCATAGATCCAGCCCGCCACTGGACTGTAGTGCTCCAGTAAACCCACCATTAGGGCATAGCCTTGGCGATGGTGAATCAGATCATCGGTACCATCAAGGGGATCAATCAGCCAGTAGCGATTTTTCGGTTCCTGAAAAACTGCTGGGGAGTCGGCATTTTCTTCGCTAATTGTCAGGTCCCGCATCATTATATTCCCAGAAGTCGTGCTAAACTCTTCGAAGCGTACCGGCTCCTTGAGTGCTTGTTCCAAGGTCGGAAAGCGTTCAACGATGGAGTATCACCATGCCACGTATTCATGCCAACGCCCGAACGACACCCCGAATTCGCCGTGAAATCCAACAAGCACCGGCTTCGATCAGTCATCGCGAGCTTGCCAGACGTTACGGGATCCACCGGCACACGGTAGCGAAATGGCGTAAGCGCGCAACCGTTGAAGACAAAAGCACCCGCCCGCACCGCCTGCAAACGACGCTTACGGAAGCGCAAGAGCTTGTGATCGTTGAGGTGCGTAAGCTCCTTTTGCTGCCTCTTGATGACCTTCTCGTTCTTGCCCGGACGTTCCTCAACCCCAATCTGAGCCGCTCAGCGCTGGATCGCTGCCTGCGTCGCCACGGAGTCTCGAACCTCAGGATACTGCAAAAGGAACGCGAAAGCCTCGAAGGCAGTCCCAAAAGCACCACGCGGCAGTTCAAAGCGTACGCACCTGGGTTCATCCACATCGACGTCAAATACCTGCCACAAATGCCGGATGAGGAGCAGCGCCGCTACCTCTTTGTCGCGATTGATCGGGCAACGCGCTGGGTCTATTTGGCAATCCACGAGGAGAAGAGCGCAGAATCGGCAACGCGCTTTCTTGCAAATGTCCTTGCCAACGCTCCTTTCGTGGTGCGTACGGTGCTGACTGATAACGGCAAGGAGTTTACCGACCGTTTCTCCTCCGCAGGCGAACGCCAACCCACGGGACACCATCCGTTTGATCAGCTCTGTCGTGAAAAGCGCATCACCCATCGGCTCATCCAACCCCGCCATCCGCAAACCAACGGGATGGTGGAACGCTTCAACGGCCGCATTGCGGAGATTCTGCGCGCTGAACGCTTTGTCTCGGCAGCCGACTTGCAAGAGACGCTCACGCGATACCTTTGGGCGTACAATCACCGCATTCCCCAACGCGTTTTGGGCCACATGACTCCCATTGAGAAACTGCGATGGTGGCAAACTGAGCGACCAGACCTCTTCGTTTCAAGGGTAGATAATGTCACGGGTCTTGACAATTAAACTATAAACAATCAGGTGGCTCGAGGACGGTGTGATGGTGAAAGACGGGTTACGCTACTGGCCGCTGGGTATGGCTTTTCTTTTAGGGGTGGGTCTTCAACCCGTCAGAGCAGCGGAGATGTTCCTACCTCCAACTGGTCTAGCACAAGAGGAGTTAATTGCCCTCACTGAAGTAGACTCCCTTGCCCAAGCTCGCCTGCCACAATCTGAAGGCTCTGCTATTGATCTATTGCCGCTGCCACCCCAGCCCACCGCAGCAGTTGATCCCCCTAGAGAAGCTCCCGCTTCCCTACCGACCACCATTGAGGTCAAGGGTGATTCGCCAGCTCCTCCTGTGGAACCTTCACCGCCAACGACTGACAATTCTCCAGGGGTCCCAACAACACCGCAATTAGCAGCAGAGCAAGCAGTACAGGAGGCGCGTTTAGCACTTCTACGGGAGGGCGATCGCTACTGGCAATTAGGCGACCTGACCACCGCCCGAACCTACTATCAGAAGGCCAAAGCTGACCTGAATGTCCCACCACCCCATGTCATACCTCCCGCTGTACTGGAAATTAGTCAGCTGCCCCCGGCGGCCCAAGTCTATTGGCGAGAAGTTCAGTCTGGCTCCCAACTTTACACTGCCCAAGCGGTGCCGCTCCAGCTCTTGGTGGAGCAATTTCCAGAGTTTATTCCCGCTCAAGTGCGGTTTGGCGAGTTTCTAGCTCAGCAGGGTTCCCTCAAAGAGGCCTGTGCCCATCTAGAGAAGGCCGCCAGTCTCTACCCAGATCAGCCGGACATTCAACGTGGTTTGATCACACTCTACGATCGCCAGCAGCAGTGGCTGGAAGCGGCCCTTGCCGCCCAGCGGTTTGCCCTCCTCAATCCTGATCATCCTGCCACACCGGAATTTGAGCAACTGGCCGCAGAGCGCATGCAACGGTTCCGGCGCCGTCTTCAAGGACAATTGCGCGAAGGCATGGTTGTGGGTGCCCTCACCGGCCTAGTCGGTGTCGCCCTCACGGGCAATCCCCTGCTGTCTTTGGACTCGATTCAAATGATGACCTTAATGATGCAAGGGGAGTCTGCCCTAGGCCGCTCAGCAGCGCGGAACATTAGCCGCCAAGTCAAGCTCCTTGAGGATGCGGCAGTCCAGACCTATGTCAATGAAGTCGGGCAGCGCCTCGCCAAAGTGGCCGGTCGCAATGAATTTGCGTATGAATTTTTTGTGATAAAAGATAATGATCTCAACGCCTTTGCCCTTCCCGGCGGCAAGATCTTTGTCAACTCTGGTGCAATTCTCAAAGCTAGTACCGAAGCGGAACTTGCAGGATTACTGGCCCACGAAATTGCCCACACAGTCCTCTCCCACGGTTTTCGCTTGATGACCCAAGGCACGGCCACTGCCAACTTGACGCGGTTATTACCCGCTGGTGGCTATGTGACAGGGATTGTCGTGACTAGTTATAGTCGAGAAATGGAGCGAGAGGCGGATATTTTGGGCACGCAGATTCTCGCAAGGGCAGGCTATGCGGCAGATGGCCTACTTAACCTAATGCACACCCTCAAAAAGGAATACCGCAATCAGGAGCCACCGCTACCGTGGTTTTCCACGCACCCGCCGACTAATGAACGCATTCGCTATATCCGTGGCTTGATGCGCGATCGCGGGTACACCCCCTTTGCCTTTGAGGGGCTCGAACGGCATCAACGCATTCAAGCACACTTGCGTACCCTTGTGGATCCCCCCAATGCCCCAAAATCCAAACGGGAAACTGCCAAGACACCCCAATAGCTCAGTCCGCCCTGAAGTTTTGAATATGTTTTGAATGTCTGGACACCGTTTTCAAGCCCTTGAGTACGAACCCGCGTTTCTCTCCCTAGGGGAACAGTACTGGGACAAGGTACAGGCAGCAACATTTCCGCAGCATATTCTGCGTTTTCGCAATGATGCTCTCTTACCCTTGATGGGCTTAGATCCTGCTGAAGTCACAGATGCCGATTTTATTGCAGCCTTCGGCCAGTTTCAGGGGCGAGAACCCTTTTTGGCGATGCGTTACCACGGCTATCAGTTTGGGGAATATAACCCCCACTTAGGAGATGGTCGCGGGTTTCTCTATGGCCAGTTCCGCGGTGTGGATGGTCAACTGTATGACCTTGGCACAAAGGGTTCTGGCACCACCCCCTATTCGCGAGGGGGAGATGGTCGCCTGACATTAAAAGGGGGTGTCCGCGAAGTTTTGGCCAGTGAACTGCTGCATCGTTTGGGGGTGCGCACCTTTCGCAGTCTCAGTTTAGTGGAAACGGGGGAATCCCTGTGGCGAGGGGATGAGCCATCGCCAACGAGATCGAGTGTCTTGGTGCGCCTTGGCCGCTCCCATATTCGCTTTGGTACCTTTGAGCGGCTCCACTATCTGCGGCGACCGGACTTGATTCAACGGTTGCTCGACCACGTCATTGCCTACTACTATCCCCATTTACTAGAGATCCCAGACCCCAAGGAACGAAATTGTGCCTTCTATCGTGAACTGGTGGCACGCACAGCGGATCTGGCGGCACAGTGGTTGGTGGCGGGATTTTGCCATGGTGTTTTGAACACCGATAATATGGCCATCACGGGTGAGAGTTTTGACTATGGTCCCTATGCTTTTTTGGAACGGTATGATTTAGGATTTACGGCGGCCTCCTTTGACTACTATGGCCGATATGCCTATGGCAATCAACCGGCAATTTGTGCTTGGAATCTGGAGAAACTGCAAATTCCGTTGTCTTGGGTCATTCCCCTTGAGGAAATGGCAGCGGCCCTGAAAACCTTTGGCGATCGCTGTCAAACCACTTACTTGAAACTGATGCTCAAACGCCTTGGCTGGGCAGATCTTCCCCTAGAGCTTGGCCGTTCCCTCGTAGTGGAGACCCAAGCTTTCCTCAGTCGCAGCCTCATCAGTTATCCTCAATTCTTTATCAGCTTGCGGCAGGAATTTTCCCCAGAGTGGGCTGCCGATGTGGGTCATCTCTTTTCGGGAAGCCCAACCCTGACACCAGCAGATCAGAAATTGCTAGAGGCTTGGAAAAGATGCTACTTTGAGCGATTGCAGCAGGCAACTCCTCCCCAGCGGGTAGCCATTCCCCAGACCCTACGGGCAGCCAACCCCCTTGTCATCGTCACTCGTCCCCACATCGAACAGATTTGGCAAGCCATTGATCAGGAGGATGATTGGTCGCGATTTAGGGCAACTCTTGAACTAATGCAGGTATGAAGCGACTCCTTTGCCTCAGTAATGGTCACGGTGAGGACGCGATCGCCAGTGTCACTTTACAAGCCCTGAAACAGCGTTGCCCAGATATCGATCTAATGGCCTTGCCCTTGGTGGGCTTAGGGTCTGCCTATACTCGGCTCGGTATTCCGCTGTTGCACCCAGGAAAAGTCCTGCCCTCCGGTGGGTTTATCTACATGGATTTGCGGCATTTATGGCGGGATCTGAAGGCTGGTTTGCTGGGACTTTTAGGATCGCAGATTCGCACCATCCAAGCTTGGCAGCAGTCGGGAGGGCATCTTTTGGCGGTGGGGGATATTGTGCCATTGTTGCTGGCCTATAGCAGTGGCAGCACCTACAGTTTTATTGGCACTGCCAAGTCTGACTATTACCTTTACGATAGGACGGGGCGCCCCTATGGTTGGGGGAGGGGTTGGGCAGGCAGTGACTATCTTCCCTGGGAACGGTGGTTGTGGCGATCGCCCCGCTGTCGAGGCATTTTTGTCCGCGATAGGTTAACTGCCAAGGGGCTGCAGCAATTGGGTTACACGGTTCACTACTGTGGCAATCCAATGATGGACTTAGTGATGCCCCCCCCTGAGCGATCGCCCTTGAGCACCAAAACTATTGTGCTGCTGCCGGGGTCTCGTGCCCCCGAAGCCTACCGCAATTGGCAGCGGATCCTACAGGCACTAACGCCCTATCAGGATCAGCCCCTGATATTTCTGGCCGCTGTGAGTCCCGGCCTTAACTTAGAGATTCTTGAGCAGCGTCTTGAGGGTTGGCAACCCATAGCCAGTCCATTACCCCAGACTAGCGCATGGCAGTTGGGTCAGCAACAACTGATCTTAAGTTCACACCACTTTCGTGAATTTTTGCACTGGGCAGCAGGGGGCATTGCCCTCGCCGGAACCGCAACCGAGCAGTGTGTTGGCCTTGGGAAACCAGTCGTTACATTCGCTGGTGAAGGCCCTCAATTTACCCGCCATTTTGCCCGCCGTCAAAAACGCCTACTGGGGGAGTCGATTTTTTTGCTGGATGATCCCCTGGAAGCCCTGCCTACCCTCTGGAGGATTTGGCAAGATGCGGAGTTACTGGCTCGAATTGCCGCTAACGGCGTTGAGCGCATGGGGCATCCAGGAGCGAGCGATCGCATTGCTGAGGAACTGTTAAAAATACTTAGCAATTGAGTCCTGCTAAAAAAAGACTCCCATCCGTCGATGGGAGCCAAGAAGTACAGAGTTGAGTTAAGTTGACTCAGTAACCCTAATCAAGGCTGGGCATCGAGAGGACAGGTTCAGACTCGCGGTCAATTCCCTTCTCAAAACCCGCTGCCGCTGCACGGGCACGACCAGCATGCCACAGGTGACCCACTAGGAAGAAGAAAGCCAAGACAAAGTGGGACGTAGCCAGCCAAGAGCGGGGTGAGACAAAGTTCACCGAGTTAATTTCGGTGGCCACACCCCCCACGGAGTTCAAGGAACCCAGAGGTGCATGGGTCATGTACTCAGCCGCACGTCGCTCTTGCCAAGGCTGAATATCATTTTTGATCTTGTTGAGGTCAAGACCATTGGGGCCGCGCAACGGCTCCAACCAAGGACCACGGAAATCCCAGAAGCGCATTGTTTCACCACCAAAGATGATTTCACCTGTGGGAGAGCGCATCAGGTATTTACCAAGGCCGGTAGGACCTTGAGCAGAACCGACATTGGCACCCAGTTTTTGGTCGCGGATCAAGAAGGTCATGGCCTGAGCCTGAGAAGCCTCTGGACCCGTAGGACCATAGAATTCACTGGGATAGACCGTGTTGTTGAACCAGACAAAGCAGGTGGCAATGAAGCCCATCATGGACAGGGCGCCCAAGCTGTAGGAAAGATAGGCTTCCCCAGACCAGATGAAGGCACGGCGTGCCCAACCAAAGGGGGTCGTCAGAATGTGCCAGATACCACCGGCAATGCAGATCAGGCCGATCCAAATGTGACCACCGACAACGTCCTCAAGGTTGTTGACGCTAACGATCCAGCCCTCACCACCAAAGGGAGACTTCAGCAGATAGCCAAAAATTACCCTTGGGTCAAGGGTGGGGTTGGTAATGACGCGGACATCGCCGCCACCGGGTGCCCAAGTGTCGTAGAGGCCACCAAAGAACATTGCTTTGGCCACCAAAAGTAAAGCACCAATACCGAGGACGATCAGGTGGAAACCGAGGATCGTCGTCATTTTGTTTTTATCTTTCCAGTCGTAGCCAAAGAAAGAGGAGTATTCCTCAAGGGTTTCCGGGCCACGAATTGCATGGTAAACCCCACCAAAGCCAAGGACGGCGGAGGAAATTAGGTGCACCACCCCAACCACAAAGAAGGGGAAGGTGTCCACGACTTCACCACCGGGACCAACACCCCAACCAAGGGTGGCAATGTGGGGAATGAGAATGAGCCCTTGCTCGTACATTGGCTTCTCGGGAATAAAGTGAGCCAACTCGAACAGGGTCATGGCACCGGCCCAGAAAACGATGAGGCCAGCGTGGGCGACGTGGGCACCCAAGAGTTTGCCGGAGAGATTAATCAGACGAGCATTACCGGCCCACCACGCGAAACCGGAGGATTCTTGGTCGCGATTGGTGGCAAAAATGGAGTTACTAGAGAGCGTTACCACGGGGGAGTACCTCTTCTGGGAAGACAAAGTTTTCATGGGGTTGGTCTTGGGGCGCCATCCAAGCGCGGATACCCTCGTTCAACAGCAGGTTCTTCGTGTAGAACGTCTCAAATTCAGGGTCTTCCGCAGCCCGAATCTCCTGCGAAATGAAGTCATAGGACCGCAGGTTCAACGCTAGACCCACCACGCCAATCGCACTCATCCACAGCCCCGTCACCGGCACAAACAACATGAAAAAGTGCAACCAGCGCTTGTTCGAGAAGGCAATCCCAAAAATTTGGCTCCAAAAACGGTTCGCCGTCACCATCGAGTAGGTCTCTTCCGCTTGGGTGGGATTGAAGGCACGGAAGGTGCTCGCCCCTTCTCCATCTTGGAAGAGGGTATTTTCCACCGTGGCGCCGTGGATGGCACACAACAGGGCACCCCCTAGCACACCGGCTACCCCCATCATGTGGAAGGGGTTCAAGGTCCAGTTGTGGAACCCTTGGAAAAAGAGCAGGAAACGGAAGATGGCGGCGACGCCAAAGCTGGGGGCAAAGAACCAGCTGGATTGCCCCAAGGGATAGATCAAGAAGACGCTGACAAAGACGGCAATGGGGGCGCTGAAGGCAATGGCGTTGTAGGGACGGACGCCCACCAAGCGGGCAATTTCAAACTGCCGCAGCATGAACCCAATGAGACCGAAGGCGCCGTGGAGGGCGATAAAGGTCCACAGACCACCCAGTTGGCACCAGCGGGTAAAGTCCCCTTGGGCTTCAGGTCCCCACAGGAGGAGCAGGGAGTGCCCCATGCTGTTGGCGGGGGTGGAAACGGCAACGGTGAGGAAGTTGCACCCTTCTAGGTAGCTGGAGGCCAGGCCGTGGGTGTACCAGGAGGTCACAAAGGTGGTACCGGTCAGCCAGCCCCCCAGCGCCAGGTAGGCGCAGGGGAAAAGCAGGATGCCTGACCAGCCGACAAAGACAAATCTGTCCCGTTTGAGCCAGTCGTCGAGGATGTCAAACCATCCCCGTTCCGCTGGCGCTCGTCCAATCGCGATCGTCATGGAATTAAATCCTCTTGCAGATATAGATGCCAGATTTAGAACCTTACAGTTGCTGGTAGGGCGTTATCAGCTCCTTAAAAACTCAGGAGCGATCGCTCCAGCATCCTGTTAATTTGGCTTCATAAATAAGAAACCCTTCCCTTGCTAAGGCTTGGGCTAGTAGGTGGTTTTACCTAGTTGCTGTTGGCACTCACCAAGGGTAGGTTAAGCTTCCCATCAGCATTTGCTGCGGGAGAACTATATTAACGTGATAGCGGAATTCTTACGAAATATCAAGGTGATTGTTGCCTAGCTTCTCAGGTTTCTCATTTTTGAGCAAGGGGCACAACTGAGCAAGACAGCAGTAAATTGAGGCTTCAGCCTGAACAAAACGCCAGCAAGAAATGTTAAGCATTGTAACACTACTGGCGGCGGTTACTGCGACAGAGGTCTTGAGCGATCGCCTCCCAGCCAGAAACAGAGGAATAGCTATCTTGATAAGATAGGAGAGGTGCAGGATAGTCTTTGCCAACAAGCGAGAAAAGGAGGCCCGCCATGGCAACCGAACGACGGGTGGCACGGGTAGCAGAATTAATCAAACGGGAAGTCAGCCAGTTGTTAATGTATGAAATCCGCGACGAGCGCGTGGGGGCGGGCATGGTCAGTGTCACCGATGTGGAAGTTTCCGGTGATTTGCAGCACGCCAAGATTTTCGTCAGTATCTACAGCACTGAGGAAGTACGGCGCTCAACGATGGCGGGATTGAAGGCCGCTTCGGGCTTTGTGCGGCGGGAATTGGGGCAGCGCATTCGCCTGCGGCGGACACCTGAGGTTGTGTTTATTGAGGATCGATCGCTGGAACGGGGCAGTCGCGTTCTTGCGCTGCTCAATCAAATTGGGCAACAGCAAAGTACCTCAGAAGTCCTAGAGTCTTAAGTGCGGCTTGCTCTTGTGGGAATGGATGCACTAAGGTAGTGCCTCGGCAGCAGGGAGGGACTTTTGCTGCGCTGGGGGGGTGCCAGTAGGGTTTTCAGGATCACGAAGGCCGCAATGCCAATTAAGAAGTAGCCAAAGCCCTGCTGAAGTCGCTTGGCAGAAAGGCGATGGCTGAGATAACTCCCGACAACAGACCCACCAGCGGCTGCTAAGGTTAGCGTCAGGGTGAGGCGCGCATCTAGGGTAACCGTGCCCAGATAGCCCCAAACCGCAGCCACTGAATTAATAGTGATAATCAGCAGTGAGGTACCGATCGCCTGCCGCATCGGAATTTTTCCCAATAAAACAAGGGCGGGCACAATGGCAAACCCCCCACCAACCCCCACCAACCCCGTTAAAACACCGACACCTAGACCTTCAGTGGGGAGCCACAGCCAACAGTACTTACATATTGGGGGGGCATAAAGCTGGCTTTCAAGGGAACTTTCCGGCGGGGTTAGTTCAGGGGCAGGGGGACGCTGTTGCCGCCGAATCATTAAGATAGCCGCTACCAGCATGGCAATGGCAAAGAGTAGAAGTTGCACTGTATCGGTAATCCAAGGCAAGGCTGCCAGGCGTGCTCCCAGGTAGGCACCCACCATGGTTGCCGAGCCAAAAATCAGAGCTAGACGCAGGTTGACGTAGCCGCGCCGCCACTGGGGGATCACCGCCAATAAACTGACGCTGCCGACAATCACAAGCGTCATTGGGATCGCGACTTTGGTTTCAATGCCCATGACATAGACCAATACTGGCAGGGCAAGGACAGAACCACCGCCCCCCAATAGACCCAGACTCAAGCCGATGGCGATCGCCAGACCATGCCCTATCCAGTAGCTCAGCATGGGCTATTTCACCTGTGGGCGATTGAAGGGCAGCAATGCCAACACCCGCCCTAGGGCACAGATACCGGTGATACCGGCAAACAGCAAACCAGCACCGACAAAGCCCGACAGAAGGAAGAATGCCGGATTGACGGTAAAGCCTAAGATCACACCGGTGAGAATCAGGCTGCCAGCCACAATTTGCACCTGCCGCATCAGGCTAATGGGGGCCCTAGCCGCACCCTTAACCGGATAGCCCCGCTGTTTCCAGCGCTGAATGCCCCCTTCAAGGCCTTTCAGATTTTTCCAGCCTCGACTGGCAAGGGTTTCATAGGCCATGCCTGATCGGCGGCCAGATTCACAGTAGAGCACCACAGGGGTGTCAGAGCGACAGGGGGGTTCAAGTTCCTTGACATTGGCCAAGGGGCAAAGGAGTGCACCGGGAATATGGGCACTGTTGTATTCGCTTGGCTCACGCACATCAATGAGCAGCACTTGTTGTCGTTGCAGGGCATCGTGCAGTTCAGCCGCAGAAATGAGGGGAGACTCCATTGTTATTGTCGTCATTGTCATTGGTTCTCAAGTAGTGACTCAGGGTTAGCTCAGAAGACAGGGGCGATCAGGGGTCAAAGGACTAGACAACAGCGGCAACCATGCCACACTGTTGGTTAGCGGGCACCGCTTCCATGATTTTCTTGGGATCGGGCAGGTTCAGGTTGGCCATGAATTCAATGAACTGCTGGCGATCGCGACCGACAAAGCGGGGATTAAAGCGTTTTTCCTCACCAATGGTGGAAACAGTGTGACCGCGATAGTCATGGCCGGGATAGACCAAGGTGGTGTCTGGGAGTGTAAACAGCCGCTGGGTTACCGCATCATACATTGCACCGGCATCGCCACTTTGGAAGTCAGTGCGCCCACAGCCACGGATAAAGAGAGAATCCCCCGTCAGCAGGTGGGTGCCATTCACTAAAAAGGCCATGTGGCTATCGGTATGCCCCAAGGTGGCGATCGCCTGAATCGGGAGGCTGCCGACGTGAATCACTTCACCGTCTTTAATAGAGCCATCGGCACAATCCACATGGGCATTTTCAGGTACCAGGGTTTTGCAGCCCGTGCGTTCGCGGACCTTACCTGCACCAGTAATGTGGTCAGCGTGGACATGGGTTTCTAGGCAGTAGCGCAGTTTCAATCCCAATTGCTCAATTAACTGCACATCGCGATCCACCTGCTCAAGGACGCTATCCACCAAGGCGGCCTCACCCGTGGCTTCATCGGCAATTAGGTAAGAATAGGTCCAAGTGTCGTAGTCAAAAAGTTGGCGAAACAGCATAGCGGCCTCCTTTATGGGGTAAAGCGTAAGGGGACTCCTTCAGCCTAAAAACCAGACTTAAAACAGTAACTCCTTCAGTCTAGTTAATCTAAATATAATTTTATAACCATTTAGTAGATAAATGTCAAATCCCCCCTGTCCCCATTTTTCTAAGGAGGAACCCATTTACGATAAAAGAAGGTAGTTTCAGAGCACCGGGAATGTTCGCACTACAGCAAATTACCCCCTGGCGGCGGGTAACGGAGGAGCTAAGAGCCATTGTCGGCAAGGGGAGCGTCATCAGTGATGCCGCGGAAGCCCTTGTGTATGAATGCGATGGCCTCTCCATGTATCGGCAGCGGCCAAAGCTGGTGGTATTGCCTGAAACCACTGCCCAAGTCTCTGCCATCCTCAAAGTGTGCGATCGCTATCGGATTCCCTTTGTTGCCCGTGGCTCAGGCACGGGGCTCTCCGGCGGTGCTTTGCCCCACAGCGAGGGGATTCTTATCGTCACTTCTCGCATGAACCGGATTTTAGAGATTGATTTGAGCAATCAGCAGGTGGTGGTGCAGCCGGGGGTTATTAATGCATGGGTGACCCAAGCCGTCGCCGATCAGGGCTTTTACTACGCCCCCGATCCCTCCAGTCAAATTATTTGCTCCATTGGTGGCAACGTGGCCGAAAACTCTGGGGGTGTTCACTGCCTGAAGTATGGTGTGACCACAAACCATGTCCTAGGACTCACAGTGGTTTTGCCGAATGGGGAAATTGTCGAGTTGGGTGGGGCTGCCCCAGAAATGCCCGGCTACGATCTCATGGGGGTTTTTGTGGGTTCCGAGGGAACGCTGGGTATTGCCACAGAAATTCGGCTGCGAATTCTTAAACAGGCGGAAGCGATCGCTGTGCTACTGGCGGACTTCACCACGATTGAAGCAGCGGGGGAAACCGTTTCTGCCATTATTCGGGCGGGGATCCTTCCTGCAGGCATGGAAATTATGGACAACCTCAGTATCAACGCCGTGGAAGATGTGGTGGCCACCAATTGCTACCCCCGTGATGCTGGCGCTGTGCTGCTTGTGGAAGTGGATGGCCTAGATGTCGAAGTGCCCATTTTGCAGGAGCGCGTGATGCGGATTTGCTATGAACAGGGGGCACGCCATGTGACGGTTGCCACCGAGGCGGAAGATCGCCTCCGCCTTTGGCAGGGGCGCAAAGCTGCCTTTGCTGCTGCGGGCCGCCTGAGTCCCAACTATTTTGTCCAAGATGGGGTCATTCCCCGCAGTCAACTGGCCGCTGTCCTGAGGGAAATTGAACAGCTCAGCCGCCGCAGTGGTTATCGGATTGCCAATGTCTTTCACGCGGGCGACGGCAACCTGCATCCCTTGATTCTCTACGATCAAGCGGTACCCGGTGCGCTTGCGGAGGTGGAGGCTCTAGGAGGTGAAATCCTCAAGCTCTGTGTGCGCGTGGGCGGCAGTATTTCTGGAGAACACGGCATTGGCAGTGATAAAGCCTGCTTTATGAGCGAAATGTTCAGTCCAGCAGACCTAGACACGATGCAGCAGGTGCGTGCTGCCTTTGATCCAAAACGTCTGGCCAACCCCGAAAAGATCTTTCCGACACCGCGAACCTGTGGTGAAGCCGCTCATCAACTTAACGACTTTCCCAACATTGAGGCATTTTAAATCGAGGTATTTTAATGAGTGCAAAAATTCCAGTGACGATTATTACCGGCTTTCTCGGCAGTGGTAAGACGACTCTGATTCGGCAGTTACTTCAGAATGCAGCGGGCAGGCGCATTGCCGTGATTGTGAATGAGTTTGGCGATGTCGGTATTGATGGCGAGCTGCTACAGGCCTGTTGCGATCGCACAGTGGGCATCTGGGAACTCACCAATGGCTGTCTATGTTGTACGGTGCAGGATGAATTCTTGCCAACGATGCAGACCCTCTTGGCGCGGCGGCAGGAGATTGATCATATTGTCATTGAAACATCGGGACTGGCATTGCCCAAGCCCTTAGTCATGGCCTTCCGGTGGCCGGAGGTGCGCCATACCGCCACCGTTGATGGCGTGGTGACCGTTGTGGACGGTGTGGCCTTGGCCGCGGGTCAAGTGAGTGCAGATTTAGAAGCGCTCTTTGCCCAGAAAGAGGCGGATGCCAATTTACAGCATGAGGATACGCCCCTTGAGGAACTCTTTAACGATCAACTGGCCTGTGCCGACTTGGTTATCCTCAACAAGGCAGATCAACTGACCCCCGATCAGGTACAGCAATGCCTGAGGGAACTCCGCCAGCAACTGCCGACCCGGATTAAGGTCCTAGCGGCTCAGCAAGGACAGGTGCCCGCAGATCTTTTGCTGGGATTTAATGCAGCCGTGGAGGAGAACTTGGGACAGCGACCTAGCCACCATGACTTTGAGGAGGAACATGATCACGACGAAGAGATTCAGGCAGTTTGTTTAGAGTTGGGGGTTTGGGATCTGCAACGCCTACGTCAATCCCTTGAGCGATTGCTGCACGTACCGGACATTTATCGCATTAAGGGTTTTGCAGCCATTGAGGACAAGCCGCTGCGTCTGGTGGTACAGGGGGTCGGTCAGCGGTTAGACTCATTTTACGATCGCCCGTGGCAAGCGGCGGAGACCCGTCAAACTCGCCTCGTGGTTATTGGTCGTCGGCTGGATCAACGGGAGTTGCTATCCCATTTTGGCTAGGGGGAGACGGCTAGCCTTGAGGAGGTCATTGACCGCCAACTGCGCCAACGATTGGGTAGCAGTGCAATTTGGTTCCCTGATCTTAGCGATCGCCACTGCAGCCTCTACAAACTGCGCTATATTTTTCCAGTGATCTGAGTTCAACAGGGATAACCTAACCCCAGTGGTTGGGGGTTTGCGCTCCACGTTGATGTTCTCGTTTTTATAGGGGATGGGATCTCGGCTAGAGGCTCGCTTTTTGGGTATCTTTGGGAATTCTAATCCTGAGGCTAAGATAGTGATTAGCGATCATCCATCAATGGTAGGTTGTTCCCATGAGCGGTAACCGCGAGCACCATCTACTCCGAATTGAGGATGAAACGGGTAAGCGCACAATCCCCTTGGATGCGGCAACCTACTCCATTGGTCGCGATGTCACCAATGCAATTGTCATTCATGGTCACGGTGTCTCACGGCAACATGCCCTGCTGCTGCGGATTCCCTCACCAAATGGCTATCGCTATCGCGTGGTGGATGGTAATGCCGATGGTAAGCCCAGCGCCAACGGTGTTCTAGTGAATGGCCAGCGAGTGCAAAGCCATGAGCTAAAAGATGGAGATGAGATTAACTTTGGTGGAGCCGTCAAGGCGCACTACGTCACCCTGTCAATGGGGGATGGGGAGTTTGTTAAATATTTGAAGAGCGTCAACTATCACAGTATTAAGGCAGTGCCCATGACTGCAACGATTACCGAAGCAGAGGAAGGTGCAGAGGATAAACCATCAGAAGAAGAAACCAAATTTAATGCCACTCCCCCCTCGCTGCCATCTGATGCTCCCCCAGCGGCGGCTGCAACACCCAAATCCACTTCCCCTTTGCTGCTGATTGTTGCCGGGATGGTCATTGTTCTTGCGATCGCGGCAATGGGCGTTCTGATCATGAACCGACCCCCTGCCCCCCAACCACAGACCCCCACACAAACGCAGTGATGGCTTCTTCGAAAAACTTAGCTCCTGCCTTGAACTCAATCTGGCAACCCCAACCCACAGCAGATGGCTCTTTTACATTTTTTTCTCCAGAGTTTGGCGAAACATTCCATAGCCTTGGGGGAGCGCGTCAAGAAGCCTTTGAAAAGTTTGCGATCGCCACCGATCTGCCCGGCAAAGCCCAAGCCTCTCATCTGCGGCTTTTAGACATCTGCTATGGTTTAGGCTACAACACTGCCGCTGCCTTAGAGGTCATTTGGCAGCACAATCCCACCTGTCAGGTCACGCTCATTGGCCTAGAGCTAGATGTGGGGGTTGCCCAAGCCGCTTTAGGGGTGATGCCCCCTTGGCCAGCATCGGTTCAAGAGATTCTTGAGGGGTTGGCTCGGCAGCAGCGGGTGAGCACCCCACGGTGTGAGGCACGACTGTTAATTGGCGATGCCCGGCAAACAATTCAAGACCTTGTTTGCCAAGGATTCCAAGCAGATGCGATTTTTCTCGATCCCTTTTCACCCCAGCGCTGTCCGCAACTGTGGACGGTGGAGTTTCTCAGCTTAGTGGCTCAGTGTTTGGCACCGGAGGGGCATTTGGCTACCTATTGTCGTGCAGCTGCGGTTCGTTGCGCTTTGCAGGAGGCGGGTTTGCACCTTGGGACACTGCCAATTGTTGCCCCCCAGCACCGCCATGAATGGGCACAGGGAACCGTGGCTCGCTGGCAACCGGATCAACTCATTCCCCTGTCGCTGATGGAGCAGGAACATTTACAAACCCGTGCGGGTATTCCCTACCGCGATCCCCACCTGCGGGATACTGCACAGGCGATTCGATGGCGCCGCCAAGTGGAGCAGCAAACCGCTAACCGTGAGTCCACGAGTCGCTGGCGGCAGCGCTGGGGCATTACCTAGGGCGGGTATAGGCCACCTTGAGACTCCACAGCAGCAACCACAATGTGATCACAGAAATCATTGCTCCCCACAGCCAATAGGGAAGCCAGAGGTACTGTTGAAGAAGGCCCGTATCGGAAAGCTGGCCCCCCGGAATAGCATCGGTAAAAAGGTAGTCCACCTGCTGAAATGTGCTAATACAGGCCTGCACCCCAAGGAACTGAATGGCAATCCCCTTGAGCCAGCAATTCCCGCGATAGGCCACAAGCAGAGTGGCAATCCCCACCAACGTCATGAAGACAATGCCGAAGAGGGATCGCACCCACAGCAGCAGTGAGACAACAATCATCATCCCCAGGGCTTTGAGACAAAGGTCTGTGGCACGATGGGAGCGGCTTGACAAAATAAAGAGACTGCCAGCGATCGCAGGTCCCAGTGGCCCACCAATGGCAACTAAGCCATGTCCTAAATTTCCCAGGAAGACCTCACCCCCATAGCGCGCAAATCCTGAACCACTGGGATAGATAACTAATTCCCGAAAGTAGCCCCCCAAGAGAATCGCCGTGAGGCCATGCCCCATCTCGTGGAACCATGTGGCCAAGATTGTGAAGGGGTAGAGCAGGTAGTTCCCCAAGGGAATCTGCCAAAGAATGATTGTGGCTAGGGCAGCGATCGCCAGCAGCAGTGCCGAAGGGGGCTTCTCATTGGCCGAAAGACCGAGTCGGGTGGATTTGGGGTCTGGAGGAAAGCCAAACATACGCCCCCAGCATTGATTACCGCTTCGGTGCCAAAAACATGATCATATTGCGCCCTTCTTGCTTCGGTGCCTGCTGCACTTCGGCCACCGCTTGCAGGTCGTTGGCCATACGGTTGAGGAGTTCTTCCGCTAAGTGGGAGTGCTGAATTTCTCGGCCTCGGAATGTTACAGTAGCCTTCACTTTGTCCCCGGCTTTGAGGAAACGCTCCGCGCGGTTGATACAAACGTTGTAATCGTGTTCTTCAATTTTGTAGCGCATCTTCACCTCTTTGACATCGGAGGTATGCTGCTTTTTGCGAGCTTCACGCGCCTTCTTTTCCTGTTCAAAGCGAAACTTGCCGTAGTCAATAATTTTGCAAACGGGTGGATCGGCCTTGTCACTGACAAGAACAAGGTCAAGTTCCTTTTCGCGGGCGATCGCGATCGCCTCTTGGGACGACATAATCCCCAATTGGGAACCATCCGTATCCACCACTCGCACCCGCGGAAAATGGATGCGCTCATTAATCATCGGTTGTTCTTGCTGCGTTTTCTTGGTAAGAGCCACTGCTACCTGTACTGTCATTGATAAAGGTTGGTGCAAGGACTGTCCTAGGCCCTAAGGTGAGCCAGACATCAACCCTTACTCCCTGCTCTACATCTTAGCGGAGGATTGCCAATAGTGAGGTATTCTCTACCCATCCCAGATATACAGAAACTAATTGTTAAACCAGCACTCGCCTTAGGAGCCTTTAGGCTAGACTGAGGGTATTTATTGCCGGCTCTGGATCCCATAAGCTCTGAGGTATGGTGCAACGACAACTGTTCACATCAGCTCTCCTAGGAAGTCTTTGCTTCCTTGCTACCGCCTGTGGTCAACCAAAGGCAAAGGCTCCCCCACCAGCGGCACGGGTGAAACTTGCTGCAGTTCAAACGGAAACTCTTTCGCAAACCGCTGTTTACAACGCTTCTTTGCAATCGCGTCAGTCCATTACCCTACAACCCCAAGTTTCGGGTCGAATTGCTCAAATCAATGTTCAAAATGGTCAGTTTGTCAATCAAGGTCAGCCCCTCATCCTCATTGATCCCTCAGAACAGCAAGCTGTTTTTGCCAGCAATTTAGCCGCGATTCAATCCGCTCAAGCGAATGTGGAGAATGCCCGCTCCATCCTCCGCGCCCTTGAAGCCCAGCGACGTGCCAATCTCGCCACCGTAGAGTTCAATCGGATGCAAGCGGAACGCTATACGGCGCTCTTGGCAGAAGGAGCGGTTTCCAAAGAACAAGCGCAATCCTTCATCACCAGCTTTCGCACCGCCCAAGCAGCACTCCAAGAAACCGAAGCCGATATTCGTGCCCAACAGGCCACCATTGCTCGCTTAGAAAAAGCCCTCCTTGCTGCCCAAGCCAATGCCCAGCAGCAGGCCGTTGTCCTGAACTGGTTTCAGGTGCGCGCTCCCTTTAGTGGTGTTGTTGGCAATATTCCCCCCAAAGTGGGCGATTTTGTAACCCCCCAAACCAACCTCCTCACCCTGACCTCCAATCAACCTTTAGAGGTCTATATCCAAGTGCCCATTGAGCAGATCCCCCGCATTCGGGTGGGAACGCCGGTCGAGTTAGTAGACATGAATGGCAGCGTTGTCGGTAGGAGTTCCGTTTTTTTTATTGCCCCTAACACCACCAACAATACCCAAACCATTTTAGTTAAAGCGCTCTACAACAATACTCGCAATAATCTCCGTGCCGATCAACAAATTCAAGCCCGTATTATTCTCGATCAGCAACCGGGGATTCTGGTGCCGACGACGGCTGTCTCCAATCTTGCCGGCCAAAACTTTGTCTTTGTTGCCGAAAAAGACACCGAGGGCAAAATGATTGCCAAACAAAAGCCCATTCAAGTGGGGGGGATCCAAGGGAACAGATATCAAGTTTTTCAAGGCCTCCAACCGGGAGAGCAAATTGTTGTCTCGGGAATTCAGCGCCTGCGCGATGGTGTCCCCATTACTCCTGAGTCTTAAAAAAGCATGATTAGCAATTTTTTTATTAAACGCCCTGTTTTTGCAACGGTTTGTTCTCTACTTATTATTCTAGTGGGGGCGATCGCGCTGCCAACCCTACCCATTGAGTACTACCCTAACGTCAGACCACCAACAATTCAGGTGTCTGCCAACTATGCAGGTGCGAATGCCGAAACGGTCGAAACGAATGTCACCACGATCCTAGAAACGCAAATTAATGGCGTGGAAGGGATGGATTACATTGACTCCACCAGTAACAGCTTTGGCAACAGCAATATCACGATTACCTTCACGGAGGGCTATGACGAAAACATTGCTGCGGTGGATGTGAATAACTTAGTTGCCTCTGTTACCTCACAACTGCCACCAGAGGTCATTAACACTGGGGTCAATGTTAGCAAATCCACGAATCAGATTGTTTTGGCCTTAGCCCTGTACCCAGAGGAGGGGTACGACTACGACGCCACCTTCATCAGCAACTACGCGACACTTTATGTGGTGCAACCTCTGCAACGTCTGAAGGGTGTAGGGAAGGTTCAGATCTTTGGTCAACGCACCTATGCCATGCGGATTTGGCTTGATCCCAATCGCTTAGCCAGTCGCGGTCTCACGGCTCAGGATGTGGTGGGCGCTCTCTCCGATCAGAACGTCCAAGTGGGGGCCGGAATTATTGGTGCCCCCCCAGCACCAGAGGGACAGGAGTTTCAAATTTCCATTCAAGCCCAAAGTCGCTTAGCTTCAGAAGAAGAGTTTGCCGACATTATTATTCAGCGCGGTGAAGATGGTTCCGTGGTTCGTATTCGCGATGTCGGTCGCACCGAGCTAGGAGCACAAAACTACAACACCAACTTTCAGTTTGATGGCCGTAACGCAGTTGGGATTGGTATCTATCAACTCAGTAGTGCCAATGCCCTCGACATTGCCCGTGCTGTGGAAGCAGAGATGGCTATTTTAGCCGAGAAATTTCCCCCCGGCCTCAAATGGAGTGTGGGATTTAGCACCACCGATGCGGTGCAGGAGTCGATCAAAGAGGTAGTCATTACCCTGATTGTGGCCATCATCCTTGTGATTGCGGTGATCTTTTTATTTCTTCAAGATTGGCGTGCCACAATTATTCCATCGGTGACAATCCCCGTCTCGTTGATCGGCACTTTTGCCTTTATGAAGGCTTTTGGGTTCTCGATTAACAGTTTGACCATGTTTGGTCTGGTGCTGGCGACGGGGCTGGTGGTGGATGATGCGATTGTGGTCGTGGAAAATGTCACCCGTCTCATAGAAGAGGAGGGCATGACTCCCCAAGAAGCAGCCAGTCGCTCAATGGAGGAAGTAACGGGAGCGTTGATTGCCACCTCATTGGTGATGATGGCGGTCTTCATCCCTGTGGCCTTTTTTCCGGGGGTTACTGGGCGGCTGTATCAGCAGTTTGCTTTGACGATTGTCTTTGCGATCGCCCTTTCTACTTTTAATGCCTTAACCCTTTCTCCCCCTTTGTGCGCCCTGCTCCTACGGCGGGAACGCCCCCCGATGGCGAACTTTATCTTGTTTCGCTGGATCAACCGCTTGATTGAAAGAACGCGGCGGGGCTACGCAGGAAGCCTAAATGTGATTGTGCGATTAAAATACTGGGTACTGGCGGGCTTTGTCGCCCTGCTGGGGGTGACCTACTGGCTGTTTCAGATCGTTCCCGGTGGCTTTGTCCCCGAAGAGGATCAGGGTTATTTTGTCACCCTCGTACAATCCCCCCAAGGGGTCTCCCTAGAATACACGAGTAATATTGTCTTCAAAATAGCGGACGCGATCGCCCGAAATCCAGCGGTTGAACATACCTTTGCCATTGGCGGCTTTAGCTTCTTCGGCATAGGTTCAGATAAAGGAATTATCTTTACGAGCCTCAAGCCTTGGTCACAGCGGCCAGCCCTTGATCAGTTGCTACCCCAGTTTCAGAAGGTGGTAGCGGGTGAACTCGGAGCAGTGGTGTTTTCGTCCAATGTGCCGACCATTGACCTTGGTGGCAGTGGCCTTGGCGGCTTTGATATGCAGGTGATGGATCAGCAGGGTCTAGGTCTTGAAACCCTTGCCAGTTCGGTGAACGAGCTGATCCTGAAAGCAAATAGCACGCCCGGTTTTGTTGCTGTTAATACCCCCTTTGCCATTAATGCCCCCCAGTTAAATGTGACGGTCGATCGCACCCGCGCCCTTGCCTTGGGGATTTCCCTCAAGGACATTTTTAATGCTATGCAGATTTACTTGGGGTCGTTATACGTTAACCAATTCACAATCTTTGCCCGCAGTTACCAAGTGATTGTGCAGGCGGATAAGCAGTTTCGCTCGAATCCCGATGACATCAACCGCATCTATGTGCGTTCAGAGCAAAATGCCCTCATTCCCCTCAGTAATCTCGTAAAAATTGAAGAGGTCTCGGCACCGCCCATTATTTATCACCATAACTTGTTCCGTTCAGCAGAGGTGACCGGCCAAAATGTGCCGCCCCTCAGTGATCGTCAAGCAATGATGACAATGGCATCCTTGGCTGAGGAGGTTCTCCCCAATGGCATCGGCTACAGCTGGACGGGGTTATCCCTAGAGTCGCTCCGGTCCGCAGGCCAAGCACCGTTGATTTTTGGCCTTGGTCTTGTGTTTGTGTTCCTTGTGCTCTCAGCGCAGTACGAAAGCTATATTGACCCCTTGATCATCATCCTTTCGGTGCCTTTGGCAATCATGGGCGCTTTGCTGGCACAGTGGTTGCGGGGGCTGAATAATGATGTATTTTGCCAAATTGGCTTGGTGATGCTGATTGGCCTCGCCAGTAAGAATGCAATCTTGATTGTGGAGTTTGCCAACCAAATTCGTGAAAGCAAGGGCACTGCCATTGTCAAGTCGGTGATTAATGCTGCCGAAGAACGACTGCGCCCTATTTTGATGACGGCAATCTCCTTTATTTTGGGTATCTTCCCGCTGGTAATTGCCACGGGGTCTGGCGCAAAATCCCGTCACTCCTTGGGAACCAGTGTCACGGGTGGCATGATTGCGGCCACATTCCTCAGTTTCTTTGTGGTGCCGATCATTTACATCCTCATTAAGGAAGTGGTGGCACGGCTGACCAAGGAGAAGCCCGAGGACGCAACACCAACGGCGTCTTAACTGAGTTTACAATTCGCAAAACTCTTGTATCGTGGGGAATGATCCTTTGGCTCGTTCGTGATCGTGCCCAAACAACTGGATTTGCTGACCTCTGGACAGGTGATTCCTACACCACTGCACAGTGAAATGCAACGCTCCTACCTGGAGTACGCCATGAGTGTGATTGTGGGGCGGGCCCTACCAGATGTACGGGATGGGCTAAAACCCGTACAGCGCCGGATTCTCTATGCAATGTACGAGTTGGGGCTGACGCCCGATCGCCCCTTTCGCAAGTGTGCACGGGTCGTAGGGGATGTGCTGGGGAAATATCACCCCCACGGGGATCAAGCGGTCTATGAGGCACTGGTGCGCTTGGTGCAGCCCTTTAGTAGTCGCTATCCGCTGTTGGCGGGGCATGGCAATTTTGGCTCCATTGATGGTGATCCACCGGCGGCAATGCGCTATACGGAAACGCGCTTGGCAGCGATCGCCCACCGCATGCTACTGCAGAATATCAGCGAGGCCATTGTGGATTTTGCTCCCAACTTTGACAGTTCCCAAGAAGAACCATTGGTCTTGCCGGCGCAACTGCCGATTTTGCTGCTGAATGGCTCAACGGGAATTGCGGTGGGGATGGCTACAAACATTCCACCCCACAATCTGGGGGAAGTGGTGGATGCACTGATTGCCCTCATTGATCGCCCCCATCTCTCCCTAGGGGAGCTCCTCACCTATCTGCCGGGACCAGACTTTCCCACGGGGGGCGTGATTGTGGAGGGGGCAGGATTGCTACGGGCCTACCGGACGGGTCGAGGAACGATTACACTGCGGGGGGTGGCGACCCTTGAGGATATGGCGCCCGGACGCGGCCGCCACCGCCGCCAAGGGATTGTGGTGACGGAGTTGCCCTATCAGGTGAATAAGGCGGCATGGATTGAAAAGGTGGCGGATTTGGTGAATCAAGGTCGCCTTGAGGGCATTGCCGATCTGCGGGATGAGAGCGATCGCGAGGGGCTGCGGGTGGTGATTGAACTAAAGCGGGATGCCCCAGCGGCGCAACTCTTGGAGCAGCTCTATCACCTAACAGCATTGCAAGTGACCTATGGCATCAACTTGATGGCACTGGTGGGCAATCAACCCCGCCAACTCTCCCTCAAGGAGATCCTCAGTGAGTTTTTGCAGTTCCGCGAACAGACGCTGCTGCGGCAATATCGCCATGATCTCGCAACCGCTCAAGCCCGCCAACATGTGGTGACGGGACTTTTAATCAGCCTCAATGCCGTGGAGCAGGTGATTGAGATTGTGCGATCGGCGGCCGATGCCAGGGCTGCCCAGTCGGAATTGATGATCCGCTTGGGCTTGAGCGATCGCCAAGCGAGTGCCCTGATTGCCATGCCCCTACGCCGTCTCACCCAACAGGAACGCCAAGAACTGGAACGGGAACAGGCGGTGCTGCAAGGGCGGATTGCCCACTTACAAACCCTGATTCACCAGCGGCCTGAGCGCCTCAAGGCACTAAAGAAAGAATTGCGGCAGTTGAAAAAAGAATTTGGTGACCCTCGCCTTACCCAAATTCTGAGGGAAACCCCTGCTCCTGAGGCAGTCCCGGATTGTGGGGGTGATTCCCTGTGGCTAGAAATGAGTTATCGCGGCGATCTGCCGTTGCAAACGTGGCGACCGTGGTCGGAGCCATTGCCCTTGGGTTTCTCGGCACAGACCAGCGATCGCCTGTGGGTGTTTACGGAAAGTGGCAAGGTCTATCCGCTGTCTGTGGAGCGACTACCCGTCACCAGCCACCGTGAGGGCGATCGCGACCAACCGCTGCTTACCCTCCTACCGGAGTCGGCTCAAGGGGAAACCCTCCTTAGCGTTATTCCCAGTCAAGCCACAGCGGACAAGCTCATTCTGCTGACGCGCCAAGGTCGCATCAAAGTCATTCCCAGCTCAAGCCTGCAAAACCTAAGGGGGCGCGGTCTCCAACTCACCAAACTGAAGGCGGGGGATACCCTCGGCTGGGTACTACCTGCGCAGGGGGATCATTTGGTGTTGGCCACCTCACGGGGGCGGGTTTTTCACTTTTTCCTCCCCGACATTCCCGTATTGGGACGGCTGCATCAAGGTCAAGCGGCGGTGCGCCTCAGTCGGCAGGAGATCTTGGTGGGGGCGATCGCCCTTTCGGAGCACGAGAATGTTATCCTCGTTACTGCTTCAGGCCTTGGTAAACAAGTGCCGCTGTCCCTGATTGAAGTTGTGCCCCTCGGTCATTTAGGTCAATTGGCAATACCCCTGGGACAAAAATTGGATCGCTTGGCGGGCATTGGCCGTGGCAGTCGCCCCCTCGCACTGGTGACCACCCAAGAACGGGCCTGGATCACCCATGGGGAAGAGATCCCCATTCTCAATAGAGAGGTGATGGGGGGGGCGATCGCTCCCCTGGATCCGGGGGAACAGGTGCAGGCGGTGGTGGCATTGGCCTAACTAATTCAATCCAGCGACCACAGACCCGCAGGTGCTGGCCTCCCGGCAGGCTTGCGGTTTGGCTACCATTGCCGGTCGTCATCAGAGCTCGCACTGCTTCAATCACCCTGAAGTTGAGACCCCGTTTCAGGTGCTGCCGCAGAAAGCACTGGATTAAGCGGCGTTGCAGGGCAAGGGGGAATTCCCGTAGGCGCAACCGATCTAAGGCCGGAGGATGCTCGCGGAGCACGGTGGGGGCAAGACGCTCCACCTCAGCCTCGAAATAGGCGCGATCGCTAGCGAGCAGTTCAGCGGTTTGGGCAAGCGCTTCTTCCACATTCGGATTGAAGTGCTGTTGTAGATAGGGGATTAACTCCAAACGCAGCCGATTGCGGCGATACTCCAAATTGTGGTTGGTTTCATCCTGCCAGATGGGCAATCCGTAGGCTTGGCAAAAAGCAGCGGTTTGAGCGCGGGTCATGCCTAGGAGCGGACGCACCAACTGAATAGCGCCCAAGGAACGGCTGGGCAAGAGGGTGGCGAGGCCATCGGGGCTAGTGCCACGCAACAGATGCAGTAATAGACTTTCAGCGCGATCGCTCTGGGTGTGGGCGGTCACCACATGGGTGCAATCCAACGCCTTGGCCACGCTCTCAAAGACTTGGTAGCGCCATGAACGGGCGGCGGCCTCAGTTTTCGGCAGATCAGGGGCACTCACCACCTCACAGGGTAGATGCCATTTCTGCGCTAGCTGTTGGACAAAATTTGCATTGGCGGTGCTATCTGCACGCCAGCGGTGATCACAGTGGACAGCCACCAAAGACCACTGCCAGTGGGGCTGTAGATCCAGCAACAGGCGCGTCAAACAAACGGAGTCTTGCCCCCCCGATAGAGCAATGAGAATCCGTGACCCCAAAGGAAGCCATTGCTGGGTTTTTAAGGTGGTATGCAAACGGGCGTGGTGAATGCCCCACACGGGCAAACCCCCACTAGAAGAACCAACCGTAGGAGTGGAGACCCTTCCCCAGCAGATTCACCCCCAGGTAGCAGACCCAGACCACCCCAAAGCCAACCGTAGCGAGAATCGCAGGTTTACGTCCCTGCCAATCGCGGGTCATGCGGGCATGGAGATAGGCAGCATACACCAGCCAAACAATCAATGCCCAAGTTTCTTTTGGATCCCAACTCCAAGGTGCCCCCCAAGCCTCGTTGGCCCATACAGCACCGGAGATAATGCCAATTGTCAACAGGGGAAAGCCCAGACCAATCATGCGGTAGCTGAGGTTATCGAGGGTTTCAGCTAAAGTCAGGCGTTGCAAACTCAATTGCAGAGCTGGTGGGGTCAGTACCGTTGTGCCACCGTTCCCCGTCGAGGCTTCCAGGGAAGGTTCTGGCCTGCGACTGCGGAAGCTGCCTGTTCCCACAGAACTGCCCTTGAGGTTGACGGGCTGGCCCCAGGTGACGACAAGCAAGGCGATCGCCAGCAGGGAGCCCACCATCAAGGTGGCATAGCTAAGCATCATCACACTGACATGCATCATTAACCAGTTGGACTTGAGAGCTGGCACCAAAGGGGCTGACTGTTGCATCTCAGGGGGCAGAGAGAGGGCAGCAAAGGCCGTAATTCCCATTGCCACGGGTGCGGTGACAACTCCCACAAGGGGCTGGCCACTGATGGACTCGGCGACAAAGTGCATGGCCGTCAGTCCCCAACACAGGAAAAAGAGGGATTCATAGAGATTACTGATGGGAAAGTAGCCCCCCTCAATCCAGCGCGCCGCCAGCAAGCCAGTAATACAGAGGTTGGCGATCGCCATCCCCGTGCGACCGGCGGCGGTCAGCAGCGGCCACTGGGGAAATGCTGCCCCACACCAGTAGAGCAACATGGTGAGAAAAAGTACGGCAAAGGCGGTATTATCCAGCCAACCTTCTAGGGTCAATAAATCCATAGGTTTTCCTATTGCCAGCCTGCTACTCTTTTGTATTGTACTGTCCGAACCCCGCTTTTCTGGAATGGGGGAGTGGTCGGGTAGCAGGGGGGGATTGCTGCCCCCTAGCCCCCTAGGAACCGGACGTGCAAGTTTCCCTGCATCCGGCTCGAGCCCCCCAGGACCCCTCATTTAAGAGGAACTGGTTGTGCATGCAACCTTTACGATACTCATCTACAGCCTCTCTACCTTTGGTGGAAGGTTGGTGACCGCACCAGTGACTCAAGATCACCGCCATTTGCTTTGTCACCATTAGGGAGGTTCTGTGAGTTTTCTCGTAACGGGGGACCAGTGGGAAGTCTGCCCTCTTTCGAGTGGGATGATGTTGGATGTCCTGCCACCATCCTCAATCCCTATCCAACCCATTACAGATTGGCATTCGCTTTTTCCCACCTCCTTTACCCGCACTTCCATGGTTGTTCCTCGCAGTCCACTTGCCTTGTTCTTAGCCTATCAAGGCGAAAGTACGGGCTTACCACGTTCCGTTTAGATGACATATGAGGGGTTAGGTGGTGACTCTGCCCCGACGGAGCTATCGTCCCCGCTCACTGAAGAACAAACAGTGAGTCCTGTCCGTTTGCCATTTTGGCCCAGGCCTATCAGCGTCTTTGGCCTGTCTAAGATCACGAGGCTTCTGGCATCACTTCGCATGTGCTCACCATACCCTCAAGCCTAGCTCCCTATCGCCTGACGCTGGCAAAGTTGCTTCCTCCTCGCGGATTCAGCTCCAACCTTTCGGTTCGGGCTCCGTTGTCGGGAGGGCTTCATACCTGACCGTTACCAGTCACGCATGCCTCCCTAGGCTACGGTTGGGGGCACAACCGGTCCCGTTCTAGCTTGTTGGGCTAGTGGGACAATCATCTAAACGACTTCGTGTCGCACTGTTCCATTCTTAGTCAGAAGGGCTGTACCACAATTTAGCCTGAATCTCTATAATCAGGGGTGAAGAATCATCCTATTCTATTGTGCTGCTGCTGGAGCAAGAACCCCATGAACGAGCTACGGGCTGCGCTGGAATTGGCGACAGAGGAGGAGTTGCAAGACCTAACAGAAATTCTGTTTCGTCGTCGGCTCAATCCCTTGGACTATCTAACCACGCCGGATCCGATTGCGGTACAAGCCCAAGATCGTCAAGCCTGGTTAGATGACATTGAAGAGCGGTTTCGCTTTTTGGCAGCCGATGGTTTGACGGTGCTTAAGGGCAAAGCCCAGCAAATCAGCTATCGGCAAACATTGATGCGGGTCTGTCGTTACTTAAAAATTAAGTTTTCCCCCAGTTGGACCGTGCCTGAACTGGAAATGGAGATCTTCTTGAATGTGTTGCAGCGGATGTGGAAAAAGCTGGGGGATCAGGATCGGCGGGTCTTGGCTGCCCAAATTCAAGAGAGCTTGCCCGAATTGCACCATGGCCACCCCATTTCCATGGAAATGGTGCGCTTAGTCCTCGAGGGGGGTGCCGCGATCGCCATCAGTTCTGTTGTGCGCTCGATGGTGGTGCAGCAGGTGGCACGGCAGTTTGCGATTCGTTTTGCCGGCTCCAAACTCTCAATTGCCCCCTTGGTGTCACGGGGAGCGGCCATGGGAGTCGCCCGATTGGCAGTGGGGCGCAGTATCTTGGCCTTTGTCAGTACGGCCCTCTGGGTATGGTTTATTGCCGATTTGGGTTGGCAAGCCATTTCCACTAACTATGCCCGCATTATTCCCACCATTTTTGCGATCGCCCAAATTCGCCTTCTGCGGGGTGAACAGGCCGCCCAGTGGGCCATGGCCTAGAGGGTGATCAGCCGCTCTTTGTCTAAGGTGAGCAGTTGCCGCAACTGGTCGAGGTTGAGTTCAGTCAGCCAGTGTTCGCCACTACCCACAATCATTTCCGCAAGGGCTTTTTTCTGTTCGATTTGCTCGTGGATCTTTTCTTCGAGGGTACCCGTGCAGATAAATTTATGGATTTGGACATTGCGGGCCTGACCAATGCGGAAGACGCGATCGCTGGCCTGATTTTCTACCGCTGGGTTCCACCAGCGATCGTAGTGAAAGACATGGTTAGCGCGAGTCAAATTGAGACCGACGCCCCCTGCCTTGAGGGAAAGAATAAAGACCCTGGGGGCCTCGGGATCGTGTTGAAAGCGTTCCACCATGAGTTCCCGCTGGGCTTTGGGGGTGCGTCCTGAGAGGAAAAACACCTCCTGCTGGAGCGCCTTTTCCAGATAGGTTTTCAGGTGGGTGCCAAACTCGGCAAATTGGGTAAAGACAAGGGCGCGATCGCCCACTTCCTGAAGCGCTTGCAGCATTTCTATAAGCCGTTGCAATTTACCTGAGCGATCGGGGGCATAGTCTTCTTGCTTGAGATACTGGGCGGGATGGTTACAGATTTGCTTCAACTTGGTCAGGGTGGCCAAGATATTGCCCCGCCGCTGAATGCCTTGACTATTTTCGATAGCAGCAAGGGAGTCTTCCACCACAGCAGTGTAAAGCTGCATCTGCTCTAGGGTGAGGCCACAATACACCAGCATCTCCTGTTTTTCCGGCAGGTCTTGAATAATACTGCGGTCGGTTTTCAGGCGCCGCAGAATAAAGGGCTGGACATAGGTGCGCAGAGCATTGAGGGAGGTGGTGTCGCCATAGCGTTCAATGGGACGGACATAGCGGTGTTGAAAGTAGGTGCGATGGCCCAAGTACCCCGGATGGAGGAAGTCCATAATGGACCAAAGTTCGAGGAGGCGGTTTTCTAGGGGGGTTCCCGTCAGGGCAATGCGAAACTGGGCGGAAAGTTCCCGCGCTGCTTGGGACTGCTGGGTGTTGGCATTCTTGATGTTTTGGGCTTCATCCAGTACCAAATGCTGCCACAGAACCTGCTGCAAGGTGGTGCGATCGCGCTGGAGGAGGGCATAACTGGTCAAAATTAGATCGTGAGTTTCAACCTTTTTCAGAAATGCCTTGCCCTTGGGGCGATCGCTCCCATGGTGGACATAGGCCCGCAAGGTTGGGGCAAACTTTTGGCACTCCCGCAGCCAGTTCCCCAGCACCGAGGTAGGACAGATCAACAGTGTCGGTCGGTAGGCCCGTCCCGTTTCCTTGAGGTGGAGCAAAAAGGCCAACAGTTGAATGGTTTTCCCCAAGCCCATATCGTCCGCCAAGCAAGCCCCCAGCCGCCAGCGTTCCAAGAAACTCAGCCACGCCACCCCCCGTGCCTGGTAGGGGCGCAGTTCACCGCAAAACTCCTGCGGTGTTGGCACTGGATCAAGGCTTTGTTTGCCCGTGAGGCCATCCAAGAGGGTCTGGAGTGCATCATTGGTGTCTAAGCCAAGAATCGGCAACTTGGCCACCGTTACCGTATCCCCCGTAGCAATGCGCAGTGTCTCTGCAAGGGAGAGTTGGGTCTTTGGGGGAGACTGGAGAAACTCTTGAGCGGCCTTGACCTCTTGGGGGCGCAGCAAGACCCACTCACCATTGAGATAAACCAGGGGCGTCCCTTGGCGGCGCAGTTGATCAAAATCCGCCTCCGAGAGGGGATGCTGCCCCAACTGCAACTGCCACTGAAACTGCATCAAGCTGTCAATCGTCAAGCCGTTAGTGGCCGGCGGCGGCAATGTGGCAATTATTTTCAGACCCAAGCGATGTTGGGCGCTATTGCGGCGCAGACTCGGTGGCAAAATGATCGCAACCCCCTGCTGCTCAAGGGGCGCAATTGCACTTTGCAAGAAGGCATAAACTTCCGTGGTGTGCAAAGTCAGAGCCACGGGGGAGCGTTCTTGAAGACTGCGATCGAGGGGACGATAGATGCGGGAGGCCAAGCCCAGTCCCCGCAACAGGGTTTCTTGGGGCTGCCAGAGCACCTGCCCTTGATAGAGGAGGGCCTCTTGGGTGCATTGCCAAATCTCGGCGGCCCTTAGCATGGTGTCCGTTTCCCCTTCCGTTTGCAGCCCAAAGGCCAAGTGCCAGTCACCATCGGCAGTATCTGGGGGAACCAATTGCAGAGCCAGTCGCCATTGGGGACGCAGATGCAACTGCTCGCGGTAGGGTTCTTGCCAGCGGTGCAGGCGTTCAATGAGGGGAGGTGGCAGTTCCGGGGTTTGACCCGTTTTCAGGAAGGCTAGCCAGTGGCCATGTTCTTTGGCTAAGCCTACTTTGGGCAATTCGAGGTCAGCAAGGGCAGTGTGGAGATAACCCTGTAGGGTGTGCTGTAGAAAATCCGCCAGGAGATCTGCAGCATGGGGTGGCAACTGCAACGCTGTGCCATCGGCTTGATAACAGCGACACAGATCCGGCATCAATTGGCTGAAGTGGCGCAGGCGATCGCGATCGCCCCCGTGGGTCAGCAGAATCCGCCAGCCCTCTGGTGTTGGCAGGTATTGGCCACGCACAATTAAATCCAGCAACCAGCGACTCACGTGCAGCCAATAGCGCAAATCATCGCCAATACTGCCACTGTCTTGGCCGTGAAGACTCAGTTGATGCAGTTGTTCTAAAACTTCTGAAGCGGGAATTGACCAGCCGGGCACCTGCCACAAAAATAGGAGTTCCCCCTGCACTTCCGCCAGCGGTGGTGGTAACAGTTGATGCCCCTGAATCTGGGCCGGTAAAGCAACGTAGGTGGCACTTGGGCGGGCTGTCTTCCTAAGAGGTGTTTTTCTCTGGGTGGCGTAGGGATAAACCGGAATCGCCGGGGGAGCCCAAGGCGTGATTGCCTGAGCCAGCGATCGCCATTCTTCCGCCCAAATGAAAAACTGTGGCGCCGGCTCTGGGAGCCATGTGCCATGGAAAATAGCCATGGGAATATTTTAATGGGGTTTTAAGAAGAGGGATGCAAATGTTTCAGGCGGCAGGGGGCGGGCAAAGAGATAGCCTTGACCCTCATCACATCCCAGTTCCTGAAGGATTTGCAGTTGTTTTGGCGTTTCAATGCCCTCGGCAATGACACGGTAGCCTAGCTGCTTGCTCAGCAGTAAGATCATGCGGATAATTTGCAAGTTGCGTTCGTTTTCCTCCAGTTGGCTGACAAAGGAACGATCAACTTTGAGGTGTTGAATTGGGAGGCTATGGAGATAGCTGAGGCAGGAATACCCTGTGCCAAAGTCATCAATGCTAATTTCAACGTGGCGATGCCTGAGGGATTCCAGCAGACTCAGCATTTCACTCCCCAGTTCAATCCCAATTCTTTCGGTGAGTTCTAGGAGCAACTGTCCTTTGGGCAGGGGGTACCTCTGGCGAATCGTGTCAAGGTGCTGGAGGAAAGTAGGATCCTGGAGTGTCTTAGCAGAGACATTGACACTAAGCACTAAATTCGCTGCAGTGCTATACTGCTGTCGCCAAGTCCAAAGCTGCCAACAGGCCTGCGCCAACGCCCACTGATCTAGGGCCACAATCAACCCTGTATCCTCCGCAATGGGAATAAAGTGTGCCGGTGAGACGAGCCCCCGCTCAGGATGTTGCCAGCGCACCAAGGCCTCCATGCCAACCAATCGCTGGCTCTGCAAATGAACAACGGGCTGATAAAGGAGTTGCAGTCCCCCCTGATTCAGAGCTTGGCGCAGATCATGTTCAAGGTGGAGGCGCTCTAGAACCTGTTCGTACATCTGGGTATCAAAGACGGCATAGCGCCTTCCTGACTGCCTTTTAGCCGCATACATAGCAGTATCGGCATCCCTCAGGACAGCCATACCCGTTTCATACTCGTTTTGGGCAAAGACAACGCCAATACTCGTACTGAGGAAGATCTGCCGCTCCCCCACCCTGAGGGGTTGCTGTAGGGAATGGATCAGCTCTTCGCAAAGGGCGATCGCGCGCTGTGGGTGGGGCACATGGGTCAGCAGAATGACAAACTCATCCCCGCCGAAGCGAGCCACCGTGTACTGATTGCCAACAAGACGCCGCAGCCAAGTTGCAAAAGCAATTAGAACCTGATCCCCCACCCCATGGCCGAGACTGTCATTAATCACCTTAAAGCGATCTAGATCGAAAAACAGCACGGCATAGTGAAACTGAGGATTTGTCTGCGCTTGGCTAATTGCTGCTGCCAATTGCTCCATGAAGTAGAGGCGGTTGGGCAACCCTGTCAATGAATCATGGTAAGCATCGTGGTGGAGCTGCATTTGCACCTGTACGCGGCTGGTGACATCGCGGGAAGTGGTCTGTAACTGTTGCACGTGTCCCTGACTGTCGTAGCGAGGTTTGACCAAGGTTTCTAGCCAGAGGACATCCCCCCTAGCGGTGCAAACCTGATAGGTGATAGGCCAAAACTGCCGCTGCTCTATCATCTGTTGCAGTTCCTGCTTCACCCGCGATCGCTCTTCGGGATGACATAGTTGCGTAAAATGCTCACCGATCAGGGTCTCTGTAGGCCAGCCCAAGAGCGTTTCATAGGAGGGACTGACGTACAAACAACTACCCTGGCAATCCAAAAGGCAAATAATATCGCTGGTATTTTCCGCTAGGAGCCGGTAGCGTTCCTCACTTTCGCGCAGCGCCAGTTCAGTGGCTTTGCGCTCTGTAATATCAACGTTGGTACCCACTACTTTAGAGGGCTGACCCTGCTCGTCATGAATCAATACAGCTTCGCTGTGGAACCAACGATAGGTGCCATTGCAATGGCGCAGCCGCAGATCAATACTGTAGTGTGCCTCGCCGCGTAGGAACTGGCGGTAGGCGGCAAGGGCGCGATCGCGATCCTCTGGGTGGAGTCGCTCCTCCCAATCCTCAAGATTGACTTCCTGAGTGGTGGCAGGATACCCCAATTGCGCTTTGTAGCTGGGGGACACGTAGAAGGTCCCTGTATGCAAATCACAAAAATAGAAACCGATATTAGAGACCCGTGCCGCCAGCTCTAACTGCGCCTGTTGTTCCTTGAGACGCGCCTCCGCTAGGTGTCGATCCGTAACATCCAAAATCACGGTGTGCCAGACAACAGCGCCATCGGCATCCCGTGTGGGTTGACCAGCGCCCTCCAGCCAGCGGATTTCTCCTGTGGTGGGATGAATAATGCGCCATTGGGCAAACCAAGGGGTCAAGGTTTCAGCTGAACGAAGGACGGATTGCCATGTTGCTTCTCGATCCTCCGGATGCACCAGCTGCCACAAATGCTCACCATCTTCAGCAGCGGCCTCCGCGGGTACTCCCCAGAGACGTTCGCACATGGGGTTGAGATAAAAGACACGATTGCGGCCATCGGGATATTGGATGTAGCGGAAAATAGCCCCAGGAACATTCGTCGCCGTAAGGCGAAAGCATTCTTCACTTTGCCGCAGGGTAGCTTCAATACGACGGCGCTCAGCCAGTTCCTGTTGTGCCTGCTGGTAGAGGGTGGCTTGGTAAATGGCCACCTCCAGTTGGGTGGCAACAGCACGGGCCAGGTCAATTTCTGTCCTTGACCACTCATGGGGTTCCGGGTAATTGAAGAGGGTCAAGCTGCCCCAAACGCGATCCGCCACTATCAAGGGAATCAATAACCATGCTCCCGGAAAAGCAGGTGCAATTGCTTGGTTAACGGGATCAGTAATTTCACGGCTATCGGCAATAATGACAATGTTCCCTGCTTTGAGATCAGCGGCAAAGGGGTTATCGCGATCGGGAATTTCCAAACCCTCGCCACAGGGAAAGTGAGGATCGTGGTGATACTCGGCAATATGCCGCCACACCCCCTGCTCCGGTAAGTACTGCACCACCGCAGCATCAACGCCTAGCCCTACTTGGGCAATTTCCCGCACCGCCGTCTCAAAAATCGTGGCGAGATCAAGGGAGTTGCGAATGGCTTGAATGACGTGGTTGAGGGCCTGCTCCCGCAGTAACTGTTCCTTGAGAGCTGTGATATCACGACCAACGGATTGGATTTCCCTGAGGTTGCCCTCAGCATCAAAAATGGCAGTGTTCATCCATTGCGTCCACCGCAATCCATACTGGGGATGATACACCCGGTTTTCATTGACAAAGGTAGGGGCATCGGGACGCAGTTGAGCCACTTTTTCTAGAAGCGGAGGTAAATCTTCCGCTAGGACAAATTCCGACCAAGGGCAACCAATGACTACCGAAGCAGGGCGGCTAAAGAACTGACAAAAGGCATCATTGGCAAACGTAATGGTGGTATCAGCCCGGGAGCACAAGACCAAGTCTGACTGACTTTGCAGAATCTCATAGTAACGGTTGGCCTGGGCTTGCCAATAGTTTTTTAGTATTTGTTGTTCGAGTTCACTGCGCTTGCGGGCAGTAATCTCCCAAAACGTACTGATGCTAAATTCCACCTGACCTGCGGGGTTCAAGATCGGACTAGCCTGCACTTCCACCGTGAGCTGGCGATCGCCATACTGCACCTCTAGCTCCATTGGCGGTACCGTGAGTCCTTGCAGGGCTTGAATCCCGGGCAACTCATCCTTGGGATAGGGGCGATCGCTACCGCAGTAGAAAATCCTTAGATCCGCACAAATTTGGCTAGCCGTTGTCGCGGGGTCCTCAACACCCAACAGGGCGCGTCCAGCGGGGTTCATGTAAACAATCTCGCCGGTAACATCATAAAGAGCAACACCAACGGGCAAAACGGACAGAACCGCCGCTAGGTAGTGTTCGAGATCGTAGCCAACCCGCCCTTGGAGGAGCTGAAGCAGTCCTTGGGTAGAGACTGCCAAACGCCATGAATCAACAGCCAAGGAGCGTGGTGAGGAACCATCCATGGAAAGCCGCTTGTAAAGCTTCTAAGGGGGGAGAATTTGCCTTGAGGTTAGCACAGTTTTTCCCACTTGTGGCCGATGGTTTAATTAAGGGGTTTCAATGGGTTTTAGCTTGCCCCTGAGTTCGAGCTAGCCATCGGGCATAGAGGTCAGGGCGGCGTTGTCGTGTGCGCTCAATTTGCTGTGCCCGTCGCCAAGCAGCGATTTCTCCATGGTGACCTGAGAGCAAGACAGGGGGTACCGTCCAACCCCGAAATTCTGCGGGTCGGGTGTAGTGGGGATAATCCAGCAAGCCATCTTCAAAGCTATCTTGATGGAGGGAGGCAGCTTTACCTACAGTGCCCGGCAGAAGTCGCAGCACACCATTGAGAATCACAAGGGCTGGAATTTCACCACAGGTGAGGACAAAATCGCCAATGGAGATTTCTTGGGTGACTAAGTGTTCAACAACCCGCTCATCTACCCCCTCATAGTGACCACAGAGAATCACCAGTTGATCCCGCTCCCGTGACCAATGCCAAAGGTGCTGTTGGGTGAGGGGTTGCCCTTGGGGGGTAACATAGATCACTTCACGGCGAGGCAAAGCGGGCAGTGATTCCACCGCAGCAAAGAGGGGTTCCGGCTTCATCACCATGCCCACACCACCGCCGTAGGGTTCATCATCCACCCGCTGGTGCTTATCGGTACTAAAGTGACGCGGATTGGTCAGGACAACCTCGGCAATCCCCCGTGCCAAGGCTTTGGCCATTAAACCGCTGCTCAGGGGAGAAGCGAAAAACTCTGGAAAGAGGGTAATAATGTCAAAACGCATTACTGACGGTGGCAAGAGAGGGAACCATAGTAGGCAAGGGCACGCAATTGACTAAGGGCGCAAAGTTGCTCCTGTTTCCACGCCCGTTGGGTTTCTAGGGGCGGGGGAGGTGACTGAACGCCAAAGAGTTGATTGATCAAGGGGGAGCGATCGCGCCGAAAACGGACAATGGCATATTCTCCCTCCTTGAGATTGGCGGCCCTGGCGAGGGCGTTGAGGGTTTCTGAGCGGCTGCGGGTCCCATCGATGAGACGGTAGCGCTGCGCCTGATCGTTACTGAAGATCATCGCTCCCATTTCGTTGCGAATAACGCTGGGATCAATGCCCCGGGCCTGGGCCACATGATTAATAAACTTGGTGTATTCCTGCTCAAGGCCCGCTTGCAAGACCTGAATTTCTTGGGGGGTGAGGCGACGGAAGGGATTGCCAATATCTTTGCTGCGGCCAGCGCTCAGGGTCCGTTCTTCGATGCTATTGGCGGTGACACCTCCCCTCAGTAGGCCGTTATCGAGGCTGGTGGGGCGATCGTAGTAGAAAACACTGGGACCGAGAATGCCAATACTGCCAACCATGCTGCCATGATCAGCGTAGATCTGATCCGCTGTCACCATTGCCCAAACCCCACCGGAGGCAGCAATGCCCTCAATAAAGGCATAGACGGGTTTTTGGGTTGCTTTGCGGTAGCGCCTAATGCCCTCGGCGATCGCCTGGGAGCCAAAGATCGTGCCACCGGGAGTCTTGATATTGACAAAGACGGCCTGAATAGTTTTATCCTTAGCGGCTTCTGCCAACTGCCGCTGCACTTCATAGCCGTAGGTGACGCCCACAAGAGGGGCAAAGAAGATATCCTCTTCACTTTGGGGGCTGCCTAGAATTGGACCAGCAATGTCAATTTGAAGAATGCGATCGCGACTGCTCTCCTTGCCGCTGATATGCTCATAGGGACTTGTTTCACTGGCGGGCGCCAACAGGATGCCGAGGAGGGCAAAGAAAACCGTGGCACTAAAGCCCACCACCCCCAGGGTGAAAAAAAAGGTCAGCGTGCCAAAAAAGATCACACCGCAACGGTGAAACACACTAGGCCAAAAGGGGGGAAGTGAACGTGCCATGGATAAACAGAGGGGAGGGTTTCGGTATAATCTGAACAGCTTTTCAGCTAAGCCGCTTCAGTGTTTTAATGACTGAATTAACTTGAATTAACTTATTTTAGCCACAGTAGGCGGTCTTCTTTTGCTTTTCCTCCTCACGACTGAACCCTTGCCGTCTTGGCCTGTCATCACTTTTGCGAAGTAGGTTCTCCTTTCTAATGAAGCCCCCGATTACTGCTGAGCAGTATCTCAATCATCCCACCTTTGGCTTGCTCTATGGGGTCTGCCCTCTGGATGAGCATCGGCAACTTTTTACAACGTTGTATGCCCAGCGGCTGTTCTTCATTGTCAGCCACCGGCCGGGAGGGATGAAATTTGAGTCCATCAGTCGCACTGATGCGCGAATGCTTATTGAACAGCGGTTGCGATCGCTGCGGCGCCTAGGCAAAACGGCTGAGTACAAAGCCCTAGAGGCCATTCATCGGCAAGCCTTCCTGTGATGTTGCTTCAGAGAGATCCGATAGACTTCGCTAAACTGAGGCTAGGTGTTGGGGACCCGGAATGACCTACGACTATGACCTGTTTGTGATTGGTGCTGGCTCCGGTGGCTTGGCGGCCTCAAAGCGGGCAGCTTCCTATGGTGCTAGGGTGGCCATTGCCGAAGGGGATAAAGTCGGCGGCACCTGTGTGATTCGGGGTTGTGTCCCCAAAAAGCTCATGGTTTATGGCTCCAAGTTTAGCCACCTCTTTGAAGACGCTGTCGGCTATGGCTGGCACCCCGTTAAGGCAAAACTCAATTGGGAACGCCTGATTCGTGCGGTGGATCAGGAGGTGAATCGGCTCAGTCAACTGCACATTAGCTATTTGGAAAAAGCAGGTGTTGAACTGTTACCGTTTTTTGCCCGCTTTGCTGACCCCCACACCCTAGAACTGGTGGATCGCCAAGGACAGGTACAGGGGCGGGTGACAGCAGCAAAAATCCTGATTGCCGTCGGCGGCGAAGCCATTAAACCCAATGTGCCGGGAATTGAACACAGCATTACCTCGCGGGAGATGTTTTTGTTGCCCAAACAGCCAAAGCGCCTGGCCATCCTTGGCGGTGGCTACATTAGTGTTGAGTTTGCCGGCATTATGCAGGGACTAGGAACAGAGGTGATCCACTTTCTGCGGGGCGATCGCCCCCTGCGGGGCTTTGATCAAGACATTCAAGATGGCGTCTATGGGGGAATGATTCGCCACGGCATTGATGTGCGTCCCCAGTGCCACATTACTGGCTTGAAGCTCACTAAGAAGGGTAATATCCGCATTCGCTACGAACAGCAGGGACAAACCCGTGAAACCAAAGTTGATACGGTGCTGTGTGCGGTGGGGCGCGCTCCCAATTTGCAGGGGCTAGGCCTCGATCGGGCAGGGGTTCACCTCAGAACTAATCGCCAAGGAATTGTGGCCATTGCGGTGGATGAATACTACCGCACCAATCAAGAGCATATTTTTGCTGTGGGCGACTGCACCAACCGCGTCAACCTCACCCCCGTAGCCATTGCGGAAGGACGCGCCTTTGCCGATACCCAATTTGGCAATCTACCCCGCACCTTGAGCTATGAGAATATTCCCTCGGCGGTGTTTTCCCAGCCGGAGGCAGCTTCTGTGGGGCTTTCGGAGGCGCAAGCGAAGGCGAAATTGGGGGAAGAGAATGTGAAAATCTACCGCGCGGCCTTTCGGCCCATGTACCACAGCCTCACGGGGCGCCCTGAACAGGTGATCGTCAAATTGGTGGTGGAGAACAATACGGAGAGGGTGCTGGGGGCCCACATGGTGGGGGATAATGCGGCTGAAGTTATTCAAGGGATCGCGATCGCCCTCAAAATGGGCGCCACCAAGAAAGACTTTGATGCCACCCTTGGCATTCACCCCTCCACCGCTGAGGAGTTTGTTACCCTGCGCTAGTGGCCACTTGGATGGGACTGTGGAGCAGCTCTAGAGCCGCCAGATATTGGGGATCTGCTGCGGTACCCATGGCCATGAGACTCTCTGGAGCATCGAGCACCCGCCGATCTGGCTCAATCCCTACTTTGTTGATGTTGTGGTGATTGGGGGTTTCGTAGTGGGCAATCGTCACCGCTAGGCCAGAGCCATCACTGAGATGAAAGAGGGACTGAATCGAGCCTTTGCCAAAGGTGCGATCGCCCACCAAGCGAGCGCGCCCATGATCCTGGAGGGCACCGGCCAAAATTTCACTTGCACTGGCTGTGCCACCATTGACCAGGACAACTAGGGGATCATGGGTGAGAGCCCCCCCACTGGCATTGAGGCTATCAACAATCCCTTGGCGATCGACGGTATAGACAATTGCCCCCGAGTCCAGCCACAATTGGGCAATTTCCACGCCCGCCTGCAACAGTCCCCCCGGATTATTGCGCAGATCAAGAATGTACTCCTCAGCCCCCTGCTGCTCTAGGATTTGAATAGCTTTGCGCATTTCTGTGGGGGCCATCGCACTAAACTGACTGAGGCGAATATAGCCAACGGTGTGCCCCTGCACTTGGCGAACCTCAGCCGTCACCGGATTAATCTCAATGTGTCCCCGGTGCAGGATCAATTCCTGAGGGGTGTCATTGCCCCGCTGCAGCAATAGGTGAACCGCAGAACCGGCTGTCCCCCGCATTCTTTCGGCGGCCTCATCAAGGCTGAGCTGGTTGGTGGAGATGCCATCAATGGCGAGAATGCGATCGCGGGGTTGAATACCGGCTTCGGCAGCGGGGGAGCCATCAATGGGAGCAATCACTTCAAGGACACCGGTCTTAGGGTCAGTGCTAATTTGCAAGCCAACGCCGATGAGTTCACCCGCAGTGGTGGTTTGTAGGCTGCGAAATTGCTCAGGCCGCAGGAACCGGGTGAAGGGATCCTCAAGGGTGGCCAGCATTGCTTCAATGGCAGCATAGGTTGCCTCGCGATCGGGCAGGGGACGCTTTAGAGCTTTTTCGCGCACTCGCCACCAGTTTTGACCATTAAAGGTGGGATCGACATAGGCTTGGTTAACAATACGCCATGCCTCATTAAAGAGTTTTTGTTCCTCCGTCAGGGCGATCGCCGAGTCAGGGGGGAAAATGCCCCAGATCCCCACGAGGACAACCAAACAACCAATGAGACGTTGCAGCCAACGAATCCCCATTCCTTCACCTGCTGATTGCTTCTTTCTCTTAAGCTAGCACTAGAAAAATCCCTAGGCAGGGACAGCTACTCCTTGAGCACTACCTTGGGATGCAGGCGATCGCCGCCACTGATGCCAACGCCGACACAGGCAGTGGCAAAGGTCACGCCCACGCAACTGTCCGCCGGCGGCAGCCCCTCACAAATCACGGCGCGGCCATGGTACCAGTCGTTGAGTTGTGCGGCATTGAGTTCCAGCCACGGCAGATGGGAGAGCACCTCTTGGGGCGAGCACAGGGGTAAATGTTCTGGGGCAATGCTTTCTAGGGAATGGCTCTCCTCAATCCGCAGGCCACCACTTTCAATCCGTTGCAGGGCGGCTAGGGTGCCACCGACCCCCAGTGCAGTCCCCAAATCGCGGGCAAGGGCGCGAATATAGGTACCACTGCCACAGGTAATGTGCAGGGTGAGTTCAGGATAACGACCCGGTTGCCAATGCAACACCTCGATACGGTACACCGTCACGATCCGCGGTGGAACGCTGACGACCTCACCCGCCCGGGCACGGGCATAGAGCCGCTGGCCAGCCACTTGAATCGCACTGTAGGCAGGGGGCAATTGCTCAATCTCACCAATAAATTGCGGGAGCTGTTCTTGGATGGCTGCAAGCGTCAGATGACTGGCCCCCTGTTCTTGGCAAATTTCCCCTGTGATGTCATCGGTGGTGGTGCTCATGCCAAAGCGCACCGTGCCAATGTAGGCCTTGCGATCGCTGAGATAGGGCAAAAGTCGCGTTGCCGCCCCAAGGGCGATCGGCAGTACCCCTGTGGCCATCGGATCCAATGTGCCCCCATGGCCAATCCGTTTGAGCCGCAGCCGCCGCCGCAGTTCATTAATACAGTCGTGGGACGTGCAGCCAGCAGGTTTATTCAGATTCAAAAAACCAAACATCAAGGGGTGGTTGTTGCGGGACTCAAGGGTAACCCACTGACAAAGCGTTGCAGGGCAGCGATCGCCCGGTTGTAGTCAAGGGTTGAACTCAACAGGTTGCTTTGGGCTTGAATCAGAGCGGTTTCGGCATTGCTCACCTCCGCTTGGGTACCAATCCCTGCTTGGAAGCGCAGACGGGCCAGGCGCAGCCCCTCCTTGGCTTGGCGCACCGCCACTTCATTGGTGCGGATATTTTCCTGACTGGATTTGAGGGTATAGTAGGCCTGCTCCACTTGGAAGCGAATTAAGTTGCGAAAGGCGGCATACTGGGCTTCAGCGATCGCAGCAGCGCTTTCCTGCTGGGCGGCACTGGCACGGGAGACTCCTCCATCAAAGAGGGTGAGGTTCAGTTGACCACCCACAGTATATCCCCAACGGGGCCCGACCCCATCGGTGAGGCTATCAAGGGTGTTAAAACTCCCCCCTGCCACCAACTGCGGGCCGAGGTTTGCCAGGGCAACCCGTCGTTGCTGTAGTGCCGCATTCCGTTGCGTCAGTTGTTGTTCCAATTCCACACGATTTCGAAAGGCCAAGGCAATACTCTCCTCCAGGGAAAGCTGCCATTGCCCCACCACCCGAATTGGGTCAGCAGCGCGCACATTCGCCTTGTCATTGAGGCTGAGCACCTGTGCCAGTTGGCGTTGAGCCGTTTGCAGTTGGCTTTGGGCTTGCACCAATTGCTGCTGGTTATTGGCCAGTTGCACCCGTGCTGTAAGGACGTCAAATTGTGTGCCTAAGCCAGCGCGTTCGCGGGCGATCGCATCCCGCAGGCTAATTTGCGAGTTTTGCACTGCCGCTTCGCCAATGCGTACCAGCGCTTCCGCCTCTTGGATGTTGTAGTAGGCATTGGTAACCTCCTGACGCAGTTGTTCCAATTGCCGCTGTAGATCCAGCTCGGCATTGCGCAGCTGTTCCTGGGCCGCTTTAATACTGGCATCCCGCTGGCCAGAGGTGAAGAGGTTGTAGCCCAGTTGCACGGTGCTGGTCCACGTGTTGCTGGTGGAATTTAGCCGCAGCGGCGGCGGCAGTTGGGCATTTTGCAGGCGAATCGCCGCTGAATCCGTGCGACTCATCCCCAATTGTAGGGAAATACTGGGATAAAGAGCAGCCTTCGCTTGGCGCAGCACGGCCCGACTTTGTTGGAGTTGCGCCTCAATGATTTGCAGTTGGCGATTATTGCGCCGGGCGAGTTCAATCGCTTCGTTGAGGGTAATGGGGCGATCCAAATCAATTTTCACTTGATCGGGACGACTGGGGAGATAGAGGGGATCGGGATTGGGATTGAGGGGCAAGAGATCTGTTGCCCTAGGATTGGGTTGGGCGATCGCCCCCGCCGCCAGCGCAATCCAAACACTGGCCAGACTTCCCAGGAGCAAACTGCTTTGTTGGCAGATTTGTTGGCAGATGAATTGTTGACCCATGCTCACTCCCAACACCGTTATAATTCGGGATTCTCGCTACCACATAAGACTATAACAGTCCTTTTCCAAGGAATCGTTCCCCAAAAGCGCGGTACACTAGCACTCAATTGGTTCAAACCCCAGGCCATTCAAGGCTTGATCCAGCACTGTGGCAACCATCCTACGCACTTGGAGCTATCAATCTCCTTGGCTGTACGACACAATTAGCGCCCTTGCCGCAATAGCAGTTGGGGGGAGCGATCGCCTGCATCGCCTTGCCTGGCAAGACTTGAATTTACCCCGCACCGCCGTGGTTTTAGATCTGTGCTGTGCCCACGGCATTGTCACTCAAGCCTTAACTCAGGCCTTTGATCAGGTTACAGGGTTGGATGCCGCCCCAAAGGCGATCGCCCGTGCCCGAGAGCGGGTACCCCAAGCCACCTACGTACAGGCCTTTGCTGAGAAGATGCCCTTTGCCGATGCCACCTTTGATCTGGTACACACCAGCATGGCGCTCCACGAAATGACCGCAGCTCAACGGGATGCTATCTTGGCGGAAGTGTGGCGGATTCTTAAG